>JBOGZL010000221.1:0-17781 GCA_050697195.1 Solirubrobacterales bacterium | reverse complement strand
GCCCGGCGCCGAGCCTCGCCGCCTGGCGCTCCCGCGCGGCCGCGACGCGCTCGCGTACCGCCGCCGAGCTCTCGCCGGGACCGGCCCGCAGCGCCTCGCCGGCCGGCTGCTCGACGCCGACCGAGATGTCGATCCGGTCGGTGAGCGCCCCGCTCAGCTTCGCCTCGTAGCGGCGCACCGACGCCTCCGCGCAGCGACATCCGTTCGAGCTCTCACCCCGCCCGCAGGGGCACGGGTTCGAGGCCGCCACGAGCATGAACCGGCACGGCAGCTCGACGCTGTGCCGGACCCTGGTGACCGTGATCCGTCCATTCTCCAGCGGCTGGCGAAGCGCCTCCAGCGCCGCGCGCGAGAACTCGCCGAGCTCGTCGAGGAACAGGACCCCGCCGTGGGCCACCGTCGCCTCCCCCGGCCGAGGCGGATTGCCGCCCCCGACCAGGCCGGCGGTTGAGATCGTGTGGTGCGGAGCCCGGAAGGGCCGGCCGGCGAGCAGGCCCGGCGCGGGCCCCCGGCCGCAGATGCTCGCGATCCGCGTCACCTCGACAGACTCGGCGCGCGCGAGGGGCGGAAGCAGCGACGGCAGCCGGCGGGCGGCGAGCGACTTGCCGGCCCCGGGCGGGCCGACCATCAGCAGGTTGTGCCCGCCCGCGGCTGCGACCTCGAGCGCGTGGCGCAGGAATGGCTGCCCTCGCAGATCGGCGAGGTCGGGGAGGTCCGCGCCGGCGCCGCTTGAGCTCGGTGGGGGAAGATCGGCCCGGTCGACCGGCGCGAGCTCCCCGCGCCCGAGCGCGGCAAGCTCTTTGAGAGTGCGCAGCGGAACGACGTCAAGGCCCTCGACCAGGGCCGCCTCGAGGGCGTTGTCGGCGGCGACCGCGATCCCCCCGGCGCCGCCCCGGGAAGCCTCCTCCGCCATCGCGAGCACCCCCGCCACGGGGCGGATCGACCCGTCCAGCCCCAGCTCGCCCGCGAGTCGATAGCGGGTCAGGACCTCGTCCGCGAGCTGCTCGGACGCCGCGAGCAGGGCGCCGGCGATCGCAAGGTCGAATCCGGGACCCTCCTTTCGCAGGTCCGCCGGGGCGAGGCTGGCCGTGATCCGGTGCAGCGGGAACTCGAAATCGGAGTTGACCACGGCCGCCCGCACCCGCTCGCGCGACTCGCGAACGGCGGCGTCCGGAAGGCCGACAAGGGAGAAGGCGGCAAGGCCGCTGTGAACGTCCACCTCCACCCTGACCTCGTGCGCGGCGACTCCGAGCAGCGTGAAGGTTCGGGCGACAGCGGGCACGGCGGCAGGCTCCCGAGGCCGAGCGCGCGGGTGGCGCGCGAAACGTTGCGGCTTCGTTGCGGGCGTTGCGCCACACGTTCGCCGCCCCTGCCTACCGTCGCGCCGTGACCTTCGCCCGTCAGGGCCTCGGCCGGTTCGCGGAGCGGCACGCCGCCTCGCGACTCGCCGCGGAGGGCTTCTCGATCGTGGCCCGCAACGCCCGCGTGCGGACCCCGGAGGTGATCGGGGAGATCGACCTGATCGCGATCGACCGCGGGGTGCTGGTGTTCGTCGAGGTGAAGGCGGGGAGGGTGGGCGCGCGGGCCGGACCCGAGCGGCCCGCGCTCGCGGTCGGGGCGCGCAAGCAGCGGAGGGTGCGGCGGCTCGCGAGAGCGTGGCTCGCCGAGGCTGCGGCGCTACCGCGCTTCCGGGGGCTGCGCTTCGACGTGATCGGCGTCCGCGTCGATGCCCGCGGGCGGGTCGCCGCCTACGAGCACCTCAGGGGCGCCTTCTAGGTCCAGTCCCAGCTCCAGCTCGGTGTACGCGATCGACTGGAACGAGCGCCGGTGCAGGTCCGAGATCCCGAGCTCGGCGATCTTCGCCCGGTGCTCGGGGGTCGAGTAGCCGACGTTCTCGGCGAAGTCCCATCCCGGATATACGCCGTCCGCGCGCCTCATGTAGCGATCCCGGGTCACCTTCGCGACGATCGAGGCGGCGGCGATCGCGGCGCTGCGAGCGTCCCCGTCGACGACCGCCCTGTGCTCGACCCCGCAGCGCGGAACCGGGAATCCGTCGCTGAGGCAGACCGCGCCGTCGATCGCCACGCGCTCGAGGCAGTCGCCGAGCGCGGCGAGGTTCGTGACGTGGAGGCCGCGCGCATCGATCCCCTCCGCGCAGCGCGCGGTCACGGCCACCCGGGAGGCGACGCTCATCACCCGCGGGTAGAGCCGCTCGCGCTCCTCGGGGGTCTTCTGCTTCGAGTCGTCGAGCCCGGCGAGGTCGCGGCGCTGGCGCTTGCCGAGCCGCTCGTAGTCGAGCAGCACGGCGGCCGCGACCAGCGGCCCGGCGAGCGAGCCGCGGCCGGCCTCGTCGGCGCCGGCGACCCACCGGCTATCGAGCGAGCGGTCGAACCGGAACAGGCGCGCCGTGCGCCGCGCCGGGGAGGGCTTAGAGGAGCCCGATCTTCTGCGGGGGCCAGTAGGTCGCGAAAGCCTGGCCGATGATCCACTCGCGGGGAACCGGTCCCCAGAATCGGCTGTCCTGGCTCGCCCCACGGTTGTCGCCCATCATGAAGTAATGGTCGGGTGGAATGGTGATCTCCTTCGGAAGGTCGCACGCCCTTACGCCTCCGCACGGCATGATGAAGTTCTCGTCCGCGCGCTCACCGTTGACCACCGGGTGGCCGCCCTCGATCCGCAGGGTGTCGCCGGGGCCGGCCACGATCCGCTTGATGAAGTTCGTCTCCGACTCCTCGGGCGTGGGCAGCGGGCACGCCTCGCCGGGCCTGTGACGGGCGCCGCAGCGATCGGTGTCGGCTCCCTTCGGAGGGTGGAAGACCACCACGTCGCCGACCTCGGGATCGCGGAGGTGGTAGAGGAAGCGATTGACCAGCACGCGGTCCTGCTTGTCCAGCGTCGGCTCCATCGACTCCGACGGGATCTGGTACGGCTTGACGACGAACGCCTGGATCAGGAGCGCGAGCCCCACCGCCAGGGCCACGATCACGACGAGCTCGAGCAGGGCTCCGCGGCCCGTTGTCGGCTTCGGAATCAGCCCCGTTCCTCATTTCCGGCCGAATCCTCCGCTGTCGCGTCCGGTTCGGCCGGGTCCCTGCCAGGACCGGCTTCGTTTGCTTCGACCTCACCCTCAGCCGCAGCCTGCTCCGCCCCTTCCTCGACCTCGGGCTGGACTTCGCCCTCGCCCTCCTCGCCCTCGCCCTCCTCGGGCTCGACCGTCTCGGCCTCGCTCACCGCGAGGCCCTCCGAGTCGACCGCCTCCTCGGCCTCCTCGGTGGTCACGAGCTCGTCCTCGATCCCCCAGCGGCGCTCCGCCACGCGGGCGCGCTTGCCGATCCGGCCCCGCAGGTAGTAGAGCTTCGCGCGGCGCACGTCCCCGCGCGCGACCACCTCGAGCTTCTCGATCTTCGGCGAGTGGACCGGGAACGTCCGATCCACGCCGACGCCGAACGACTGCTTGCGCACCGTGAAGGTCTCGCGCGAGCTCTCTCCCTGGCGCTTGACCACCACGCCCTCGAACACCTGGGTTCGGCGCCGGTTGCCCTCGATCACCTGGAAGTGGACCCGGACGCGATCGCCGGGCCGGAACGCCGGCACGCGGGCGAGCTGGCGCTGCTCGATGCTTTCGATGATGCCGCTCATCGTGGCTTGCCGTTTGGGGAGGGAACAGCACAAACGGCGGGCACCTCGGCGGCCCGCGCCGACGAGATACTAGCGAGCGCGGCTCATCTCCATCCGCCACTCGTGGATCCGCTCGTGATCGCCCGAGAGCAGCACCTCGGGAATCCCCCATCCCCGATAGCTCGGCGGGCGCGTGTAGTGCGGGTACTCGGGAGCGCCGGCGAGCGCCTCGCTGAAGGACTCCTCGACCGCGCTCTCGGCGTCTCCGAGCGCCCCGGGCAGCTTGCGGATCACGGCGTCGGCGAGCACCATCGCGGCGAGCTCGCCGCCCGAGATCACGAAGCGCCCGATCGAGATCGCGTCGGTCGCGAGGTGATCGCGGACACGCTCGTCCACTCCCTCGTAACGCCCGCACAGGAGCGCGAGCTCGCGCTCCTCGGCGAGCTCGCGCGCCAGCTCCTCGTCGAACGTGCGCCCGGACGGTGTGAGGAGGACGACGCGGCGACCCGCGACGGCGTCGCCGTACGCCTCGCGGAGCGCGGCGTCGACGACGTCGACGCGCAGAACCATCCCCGCCCCGCCCCCGTACGGGGCGTCATCGACCTGCCCGGCGCCGAGCGGGGTCGTGTCGCGGTAGTTGAGCCGCCGGACCTCGAGCCCCTCGCGGGCGGCGTTCTGGACGTGGCGCTGTCCGAGGAACCACTCGAACGCCTCGGGGAACAACGTGAATATGTCGAGCCTCCTCACTCCAGGATCTCGACCAGAACGCGGCGCTCTTCCTTCGTCGCCGCGGCCCGAGCAACCGTGCGGAGGGCGTTCGCGATCCTCCCGCCGCGGCCGATCACTCGCCCGAGGTCGTCCTCGGCCACCGTGACCTCCAGGACCACGTCGCCGTCCTCCTCCAGCTCCTCGACCTGCACCTCGCCGGGCTCCTCGACCAGAGCGCGGACGAGGAACAGAACTAGCTCTCTCACGGCTTGCCGATACCCCGCGGCGGCGGAAGCGAAGCTGAGTACGCCGCGGGATTCATTTCATTCCGGTGGCCTCGATGCCCTTCGCGCGAAGGAGCTGCGCGGCTGTGCGCGACGGACGCGCGCCGTGCTCAAGCCAGTGTCGCGCCCGACCCTCGTCGATCACGATCGTCGAGGGATCGGTCTGCGGGTTGTAGTGACCGATCGTCTCGATCGTGCGCCCGTCACGCGGGGAGCGGCGGTCGGCGACGACGACGCGCCACTGGGGGTTCTTGTTCGAACCCATTCTGCGGAGCCTGATTCGGACTGCCATCAGCGGTCCGTGAGGTTACAGAGACACCGCTCGGACAGCTCAACGGCCCCGCATGAGCCGCTCGGGGCTCGGCATCTTCCCCTCGGCGAGCTGCTTCATCAGCTTCTGCATCTGGCCGAACTGCTTGGTGAGCTGGTTCACGGCCTGGATGGTGGTCCCCGAGCCCTGGGCGATTCGCTTCCGGCGCGAGCCCTTGATGATCTCCGGGTGGGCTCGCTCCTGCGGGGTCATCGAGAGGATGATCGCCTCGAGCCGGTCGAGCTCGCCCTCGTCCATGTTCGTGTTGCGGAGCTGCTTCATCGCGCCCCCCATCCCCGGGAGCATCCCGAGCACGTTGTTGAGCGGGCCCATGCGGCGGACCTGGCGCATCTGCTTGAGGAAGTCCTCGAGCGTGAACTGCTGCTTGCGGATCTTTTGCTCGAGCTCGGCGGCCTGATCGCGGTCGGAGACCTCCTCCGCCTTCTCGATCAGCGACATCACGTCGCCCATCCCCAGGATCCGGCTCGCCATCCGCTCGGGCGCGAAGCGCTCCAGCTCGTCGATCTTCTCCCCCGTCGAGGCGTACATCACCGGCTTGCCGGTGACCGCCTTGACGGAGAGCGCGGCGCCGCCTCGCGCGTCGCCGTCCAGCTTCGTCAACACGACCCCGTCGAAGTCGGTGCGCTCGGCGAACTCGTCGGCGACGTTGACTGCGTCCTGCCCGGTCATCGCGTCGAGCACCAAGAGCACGTCGTGCGGCTTGATCCGCTTCTTTAGCCGCGCCAGCTCGTTCATCAGCTCCTCGTCGATGTGGAGCCGCCCCGCGGTGTCCACGATCAGGACGTCGCGCTGATCGGCCTTCGCCCGGTTCAGCGCCCACTCGGCGATCTCCACCGGGTCGGGATCGGTCCCCTTCTGGTACACGGGGACCCCCGCCTGGCCGCCGACCGTGACGAGCTGGTCGACGGCCGCCGGTCGCTGGGTGTCGCAGGCGGCGAGCGCGGGCGCCTTACCGTCCTTCGCGAGATGCTTGGCCAGCTTCGCGCACGCCGTCGTCTTCCCCGAGCCCTGGAGGCCGGCCATCAGGATCACGGTTGTCCCGCTCGAGGCCAGCGCGAGGTCGCGCGCGGCGCCGCCCATCAGCGCCGCGAGCTCCTCGTTGACGATCTTCACCACCTGCTGTCCGGGGTCGAGGCTGTCGAGGACGCCCGCCCCGATGCAACGCTCCTTGACCTCGGAGGTGAACGACTTCACGACTTTGAAGTTGACGTCGGCCTCGAGCAGCGCGAGCCGGATCTCCCGCATCGCGCGGTCGACGTCGGCCTCGGTCAGCTTGCCGCGCGAGCGGACCTCGGACAGCGTCGACTGCAGCCGGTCTGAAAGCTGGTCGAACATGGACGTTCAGCTTTACAGAGTCGCGATCCGCAGGGCCAACGTGGCCGCCGCGATCAGCTCCACGGCCACGGGAGTGGCGAGGTGCTCGGCGTCGCCCGCGCGGATGTGAGAGGCGATCGCGACGAGGAAGTAGCAGGCCAGCGCCGCGGCGGCGGCGACGCCGATCGGAGCCCAGAACAGGCCCACGAGCAGCCCCGCCACGCCGGCGAGGAGAATCGTTGCCAGGAAGTCGAGCTTGTCCTCCGGCACTCCCGCCCGCGCGTATGCCTCGACGACCGGCGCCCGGTGGGTGAGCTTCATGATCGCCGAGTACGTGAGGAGCGCGGCGAGCACGAGCGAGAGGATCGTGGCGGCGGCTGACATCGGGCTCCTCCTCGGTCGTGTGGTTGGAGTTCGCAATATAAACACATGTACAATTTGAGCGGGTGAGGCGCCGATGAGCCCTCAGCGCAGCAATCGCTCGAATCTCGTCGAGGGCACGCTCCGCTGCCTCGAGCGGATGCCGCCCGAACGCGTGACGGCGCGCACGATCGCGCAGGAGTCGGGGGCCAACCTCGCCTCGATCGCCTACCACTTCGGGACGAAGGACAACCTCGTGACCGAGGCGGTGATCGAGGGCCTCGATCGTTGGCTCGCCGATATCGCCGCCGGCCTGGACGACCTGCCCTCGCAGGAGCCCTCCGCGCGGTTCCGGCGCGCCGCCGAGGTGATCGAGACCAGCCGCCGCCGTCACACGGGCCTGGCGAGGAACTTCGTCGGCGCGCTCGCCAAGGCGCAGCACGACTCCCGGATCAGGGACCTGCTTGCCGCGGGCTTCCGACGCACGCGCCTGAACGTCGCGTCGATCCTGGGGCTCGGAGGCGACCGGGCGGGAGAGGACGCGGCGGGCTTGGTGGTGGCGCTATTCGACGGGTTGCTGTTTCAGGCCCTGCTCGATCCGGCGCTCGCCGTCGCCGGTGAGCGCATGGGGCGGGCACAGGCCCGATTGCTCAGGGTCCTCCCGAGCGAGTGATCACTCGCCGAGCAGCGCGTTGGCGAACTCGCGAGGGTCGAACGGGCGCAGGTCCTCGAGCCTCTCCCCCACCCCGATCAGCTTCACCGGGATCCCCAGCTCGCTCGAGATCGCGAGCGCGATCCCGCCCTTCGCTGTCCCGTCGAGCTTCGTCAGCACCACCCCGCTCACGTCCACCGCGTCGGAGAACGCCTGCGCCTGGCGGAGCCCGTTCTGGCCGGTCGTGGAATCGATCGTGATCAGGGTCTCCTGCGGGGCCCCGTCGAGGCGCTTTGCGATCACCCGGTGCACCTTCTCCAGCTCCTGCATCAGGTTCCCCTGCGTGTGGAGCCGCCCGGCGGTGTCGGCGATCACGACGTCGGCGTCGCGGGCCTCGGCCGCGCCGATCGCATCGAACGCGACCGCGCCAGGGTCGCCGCCCTGCGCGCCCTTCACGATCTCGCACCCCGCTCGCTCGGCCCACGTCTCGAGCTGCTCGATCGCGGCCGCGCGATAGGTGTCGGCGGCGGCGAGGACGACGGAGAGCCCGAGCTCGCGCTGGAGATGCCACGCGACCTTGCCGATCGTCGTCGTCTTCCCGCTCCCGTTGACTCCGACGACCATGATCACCGCCGGCCGGCGTGTCAGGTCGATCCGGCCGTCGCCGGGGTCCGCCGCCTCGGCCAGGAGCTCGACCAGCCGCTCGCGCGCGCCCTCCGCGCCCGCCACGCTCCCCGCCTCGACCTCGGCCTCGAGCCGCCCGACCACGTCCGCGGTCGTGCGTGCGCCGACGTCGGCGAGAATCAGCGTCTCCTCGAGCCGCTCCCACGTCTGCGCGTCGAGCGTCTCCCCGAGACTTGCCGTGAGCTCGTCGGCGAGCGCGGTGCGGCTCTTCGAGAGGTTGTCGCGGAGTCGGCGCAGGACGCCGCGACGCTCCTGCTCGGGCTCGGACCGCTCCGTCGGCGCGGGCGCGCCCTCACCGAGCTCGAACACCTCTTCCCACGTTCTCGCCATCGCGGGCGGGAGGCTACGCGGGGACGCGACTAGGCGGCCTCGGCGGCCTCGGCCGACTGCGCCTCGGTCTCCCCGTCGCGCGGCAGCCGGCGCGAGATCACCTTCGTGATCCCACCGTCGCCCATGCTGACGCCGTAGAGCACGTCGGCGGCGTCCATCGTCCGCTTCTGGTGGGTGACGATCACGAACTGCGCCCGATCGGCGAACCGCCGCACGAGCTGTAGGAAGCGGTCGATGTTGGCGTCGTCGAGTGCCGCCTCGACCTCGTCGAGGATGTAGAAGGGCGAGGGGCGGGCGAGGAAGACGGCGAAAAGGAACGCGAGCGCGACGAGCGACTTCTCGCCGCCCGATAGCAGCGAGAGGCGGCGCATCGCCTTACCCGCAGGCGTGATCTCGATCTCCACGCCCTCATCATTTCCGGCCGAATCAATTCCGCCCGAATCCTCCGCTCCCGCTCGCTCCTCATCAATTCCGGCTGAATCCTCCGCTGCCGCGTCCGGTTCAGCCGGGTTCCCGGCAGGATGGTCGGCGCCCCCGAGCACCGGCTTGGGGGTGGGCATATCCACCAACCGCAGCCGGCCGCGGCCGCCGGGGAACAGGTGCTCGGCCAGCTCCTCGAAGTTGCGCGACGTCGCCTTGAAGGTCTGCTCGAAATCGGCCTGGATCCGGCGGTCGGTCTCCCGGATCAGCTTCTCGAGCTCCGCCAGCGCGGTCTCGAGGTCCTCGCGCTGGTGCTCGAGCTCCTCGACTCGGCCGAGGGCCTCCTCGTACTCCCGCTCGGCGAGCGGGTTCACGGGGCCGAGCTGCTCGCGGCGGCGGGCCAGACGCTCCAGCTTGCGCTCGATCTCCGCGCGCTCCTCCTTGCTCAACGCCTTCGCCGCGCGCTCGAGCTCCCTCCCGAGGCGCGCGCCGATCCGCTCCGCCTCAGCGAGCACCTCGTCGCGGCGATCCTCGAGATGCGTCGCGCTCACCTGCGCCTCGGTCACCGCCTCGGCAGCGCTGCGAAGCTCCGCCTGGATCGCGTACTCTTCGCGCGAGCACGCCCGCAGCTCCTCGGTCACGTCCCCGGCGTCCTCGTCCTCGAGCATCCGCTTCTCGAGCGCGGCGATCCGCTCGCCGGCGGCGTCGCGCGCCGCGCCGACCGCCTCCGCCGCGGCGCGCAGCCGCGGCAGCAGCGCCTCCTCGGACTCGACCCGCTGCTCCAGCGAGTCCTGCCTGCTGCGGCCGAGCAGACGCTCCGCGCGCCCGGACGCCCGCGCGGCGCGCTCCGCACCGTCGCGGACCTTGGCGAGCTCCTCTCCCAGCTCGCCCTCCCCCGCTCGGGCGCGAAGCAGCGAGCGGGTCGCCCCGCCGAGCGCGTGCTCGATCCGACCGAGCTCGGCGTCGAGCGGGTCCCCGTCCGAGGACTCGTCGCCGACCGGGGCATCGAGCGCCAGGTCCCCGAGCGCCGCCCGGCGACGCCCGAGGCCGGCCTCGAGCTCTGACGCGCGTCCGGCGAGCGCCTCGGCGCGCACGCTGAGCCGCTCGTGCGTGCCGCGCAGCGCGGTGAGCCTCCCCCACAGAAGCGTCCGGGCGCGGTCGCGCTCGGCGAAGCGCTCCTCGATCTCCGTCCGACGCTCGTTGGCCTCCCGGAGCCGCCGGTCGACGTCGTCGCGAGCCGAGCGAGCCTGCTTAGCCCCCCGCTCCGCCTTAGCCAGCTCGAGCTCGTGGGAGCGCAACTCGTCGGCGACGATCGCGCCGCGCAGCTCGAGCCCGTCCCGCTCCAGCCGCGCGTGGGTCTCTGCCGCCTGGGCCTGGCGCTTCAGCGGCCGCAGGTGACTGCGCGCCTCGCGCTCGACGTCGAGCGCGCGGTCGAGGTTGTCCCGCGTCCGCTCGAGCTTGAGCTGGGCGCGGCGCCGGCGCTTGCGGTGCTTTCCGAGCCCCGCCGCCTCCTCGACCAGGAGGCGGCGCTGGCGCGGCTTCGAGTGGATCACCTCCTCAACCCTTCCCTGGCTGATCACCGAGTGCATCTCGCCGCCGAGGTTGGCGTCGGACAGGACCTCGAGCACGTCGGCGAGGCGACAGCGCGCGCCGTTGAGCCGGTACTCGCCCTCGCCGGTGCGGTCGAGCCGGCGCTTGATCGAGATCTCCGAGAACACACTTCCGGCCGAATCCTCCGCTGCCGCGTCCGGTTCGGCCGGGTGTGTGGTGCCTCCCAGTACAACCTCGACCTCCGCGAACCGGCGCCGGCTCTGGCCCTTGCCGCCGGCGAAGATCATGTCCTGCATCGACTGTCCCCGGACGGAGAGCGGGCTCTGCTCACCGAGCGCCCACAGCACCGCGTCGGTGATGTTCGACTTCCCGCACCCGTTGGGGCCCACGATCACGCTCACGCCCGGCGCGAACACCAGGCGGGTGCGATCGGGAAAGGACTTGAAGCCCTTCATCGTGATCGTCTTGAGATGCATGGATCGCGACAGGATAGGAGGGGGTCGGGATGGGATCGGGAGGCCTATGCCGCGGGCTGGCCGCGGAGCCGATCGAGCGCCTCGGCGGCCGCGGCCTGCTCGGCGTCCTTCTTGCTGCGCCCGCTCCCCCGGCCCATGACCTCGTCGGAGACCGCGGCCGCGACCTCGAACCAGCGCTCGTGGGGGGGGCCGGTTTCGCGCGTCACTCGATAGCCGACCGTGGTCCCGCGACGGGCAAGCTCCTCCTGGAGAGCCGACTTGAAGTCGAGCAGCGTCTCCGAGGCGAGCTCGATCTGCTCCTCGAACGCGCTCACGGTCGCCGCCGCGGTGCGCTCGAAGCCGTGGGCCAGATAACAGGCGCCGATCATCGCCTCGGTCACCGAGGCCATCGCCCGCTCGCTCGAGATCAGCTCCTCCGGCGAGATCCCCTCGCCGCTCTCGGGTGCGGCGGCGCGGAGCCGCTCCGGGAGGCCGAGCTCCACCGCGACCTGTACGCACGCCCTCCCGCTCACGGCGTGCCCGTGCACCTTCGTCAGGTGTCCGATGTCGCTGCGGGGGAAACGCCGAAACAGCTCCTCGGCGAGCGCGAGCCCGAGCACGGCGTCGCCGAGGAACGCGAGCCTGCCGTACGACTCCGCCCTTTCCGACGCCCACGACGCGTGCGTGATCGCCCCGCTGCTGTCGACCTCGGGAAGCCGGTCGATCAGCTCCGCGAGGGCGGTTACGTCGGCCGGCAGGGCCGCCCCTACGCGCTCGGGACGTGCTCGAGCACGAAGTCGACCGCCTGGCCCACGGTTTCGATCCCCGCGGCCTGCTCCTCCGAGATCCTGACCCCGTAGGAGTCCTCGAGCTCCATCACGAGCTCGTAGAGGTCGAGGGAGTCGGCGTCGAGGTCCTCGCGAAACCGGCTTTGCTCCGTGATCCGCCCCGGGTCCACCTCGAGCTCCGTTGCGAGGTGCTCACGGACCTTCTCGGTGACCTCGTCGCGACTCATGCGGGCTTCCTATCACGCTCCAGGCTCGCTCGCACCGCGGCGCGGCTCGCGCCGGAGCGCTCGAGCAGCTCCGCGGTCCGCTCCACGGCGCGCTCGCGAACACTGCGCTCGGCGAGCCGGATCGCGTTCGCGACCCCCTCCGGTCCGGAGCTGCCGTGCGCGATCACGGTCACGCCGCGCAGCCCGAGCAGGATCGCGCCTCCGGTGGTGTCCGGATCGAGCTTTTGCCGCAGGCGCTTCAGGGAGCGGCGCATCAGGAGCCCGCCGATCGCGGAGAAGAAGCCGGACCGTGCGGCGTCCCTCACGGCGCCGCCCACCGCCTTCGACGTCCCCTCCATCGTCTTCAGGGCGACGTTGCCCGTGAAGCCGTCGGTGACGACGACGTCGGCGGTCCCCTCCGCGAGATCGCGTCCCTCGACGTTGCCGGCGAACTCGAGCCCGTCCGCCCCGGCGAGCGCCTCGTACGCCGCGATCACGGCCTGGGTGCCCTTGCGGGCCTCCTCGCCGACCGAGAGGAGCGCTATGCGCGGGCGCTCGACCCCGAGCACGGCCTCGCTGAACGCCGAGCCGAGGTAGGCGAACTGGACGAGGTGCTGGGGTCGGACCTCGGTGTTGGCGCCGGCATCGAGCAAGAGCACGCGCTCTCCCGGTTGCTCCGGGAGCGGGACCTGGACTGCGATCGCGGGCCGGTGAACGCCGCGCAGCCGCTTCATCGCGAACAGGGAGGCGGCGAGCGCCGCGCCGGTCGAGCCGGCGCTGACCAGCGCCTGGGAGCGGCCCTCGGCGACGTCCTTCGCAGCGAGCACGATCGAGGCCCCGGTCTTCGCATGGACCGCCCGGACCGGCTCCTCGTCATTCGATATCGCCTCCTCGGCGCGGCGCAGCTCGACCCGCTCGATCCCGACGAGCTCCTCGAGCTCGGGCTGGAGCCCGAAGGCCCGCACGTGGAGCCCGCCGGCGGCGACGGCCTTCGCGCCCTTGGCGATCACCGCCGGGCCGCCGTCGGCTCCGCAGGCGTCGAGCGCGATCGTCAGCGGGCCGCTTGGCGCCTTCGCCCCTCCGGGCGGAGCGACGGTCGCGCTCGCGGACTGGCCCAACTACTCCTCCGTGGGCTCGCTCGAGGCGGCCGCCGCCGGCTCCTCGATCTCCTGCCGCACCACCTCGCGGCCGGCGTAAGTTCCGCACTCCGGACAGACACGATGCGGCAGGCGCGGGCTGTGGCACTGCGGGCACTCGTTGAGGCGCGGCGCGGAGGCACCGTGCTGGGAGCGGCGCGAATCGCGCCGCGCGGACGAAGTTCTCTTCTTGGGAACGGCCACGGCGGGAGATGGTAGTGGCTTAGGCGCTGTACACGCTTCGCTCGAGGACCTCGGCGAGCGCGTCGAGCAACGCCGGGTCGTCGAGCGAGCCGCCGCGCTCGACCTGCTGATAGCAGGCGTGGTTGACCATCCAGCAGAGCACGAACGCCTTCGCCGAGGCCGCGCCGGGCTCCTCGCCCTCGTCGACCAGGTGTCCCTCGGTCGCCTCGATGAACTCCCCAACGAGGCCGCGCCAGAACTCGCCGATCTCCGGGTCGTAGGTCGCGGCCTCCACGACCGCGCCCAGCAGCGCGGCGTGCTCGGCCCAGGTGTCGAGGATCTCGGCCAGCGCGGGGCGCACGTCCTCGCGACCGCGGGTTCCGCTCCACCACCGGTTGGCCTCGGCGTACAGGGTCTCCGCGACGTCCTCGGTGAGCCGCATCAGCAGCTCGCGCTTGTCGCGGAAGTAGAGGTAGAACGCGGTCCGCGGCCGGCCCGCTCGCGAGGCGATCTGCTCGACGCTCAGCTCCGCGTAGGAGCGGCCCTCGTCGAGGAGCGCCTCGGTCGCCGCGAGGAAGCCCTGCTCCGCTTCGCGGCGGCGCTCGCTCGCCCCGACACGGCCTTTCGACAGAACCGCCACGGCGCCATCGTAGCGGGTGTTAGACATAGTGTCTCGACATGGTGTCTAGGAACTGGTACGGTCGGCGCTCCCACCACTCCGTCCCGACACCAGGAGCGACGACATGGCCGAAAGCCTCCTCGATCTGACCCAGCAGGGCGACCCCGGAACGCTCGGCACCGAGCAGCAGGCGCGGGAGCTGAAGCTGCTCGGCCCGCAGCAGCTCTACAAGCTGTGGGAGCGCCAGCATTGGGCATCCCAGGAGATCGACTTCGGCGCCGATCGCGAGCACTGGGCCAACCTCACCGACGAGGAGCGCGAGTGGGCGGTGTGGATCCTGAGCTCGTTCTTCGTCGGCGAGGAGCGCGTCACGACCCAGTTCTCGGGCCTTGTGATGGCGTACGAGGACGAGCAGGAGGAGGCCTTCCTCACCACCCAGCAGGTCGACGAGGCGCGCCACATGCAGTTCTTCGACCGCTTCTATCGCGAGGTGTTCGAGCTCGAGCAGCCCGACATCGAGGGCCGGCTTGCCCGCGTGCGAGAGGAGCTCAACGACGCCTTCGTGGAGCTGTTCGACACCTCGCTAGTCGAGGCGGCGCGGCGGCTGATCGCCGATCCCGGCGACATCGAGGCGAAGGTTGAGTTCGTCACCGCCTACCACATGGTGATCGAGGGGACGCTCGCGCTTACCGGGCAGCACTTCATCACCGAGTACTGGGAGCGCAAGGAGCTCATGCCGGGGTTCGTCGACGGGTTCAAGAAGGTTGCGCGCGACGAGCACCGCCACGTCGCGTACGGGACCTGGTACCTGAAGCAGAAGTGCGCCGGCGACGAGCGGCTCGCGGACCGGATGCGCGCTACGCTCGCCGAGCTGCTGCCGATCGCGAGCCGCGTCCTCGTCCCCCAGGGCGTCGACCCCAACGAGGAGTGGGAGATGGTCGGCTACACCTCGGTCGAGATCAACGAGTTCGCCTTCAACGCGCTGTCCCGGCGCCTGAAGGCGATCGGCGTCCCGCTCACGACCGAGCCGGTCGCCGCCTAGTCGAACCGGATCTCGCGCAGCTTCGCCATCGGCCCCGGGTCGGCGGCGGACTCGTGGCGGTGCTCCGCGGGGTCGGCGTCGTTGAGCGAGACCCCGCACACGGGGCACAGCCCGCGGCACTCGGGGCGACAGAGGAACTTCTCCGGCATCGCGAGCGCGAGTGCATCGTGCGCCCATGCGCCGACGTCGAGCTCGTCCCCGTCGACGTAGGGGCTGCGCAGCCCCTCCTCCTCCGACCCGCCGGGCTGGTCGACCTCGCGGGCGTCGACCTCGGCCGGCGCCTCCGCATCGGCGAGGCAGCGCACGCACGGGCCCGTCACCGGGGCGACGAACCGGAGTCGGAGCGAATACCCGGTCGAGGTGCGGGAGATGTCCACGCGGGCGTCGGCGCTCCCGCCCTCGACCGTGTAGGCCTGGTCGGCGTAGGTCAGCTCTCCGGGCCGAACGGCGAGGTCGACCCGGCGCCCGACGCCGGGTGAACGTGCGAATCGCGCGAGATCGAGGATGTCCGCCCTCTGTGCCATTGAGATCAGCCCGGGTCGAGGGTCTTAGTCTGAGGGTAGCGTGAGCGCTCAGTTCCACTGGGACCCGGACACCTACCTGGACGAGATCCGGGCCGAGGTCCCTCGCTACGACGAGCTCCAGGCGCGGGCGATCGATGCGATCCCGTTCTCGCCCGAGCGGGTGCTCGAGCTGGGGATCGGCACGGGCGAGACGACCCGCCGCCTCCTCGAGCGCTATCCGGACGCCGACGTGGTCGGGCTGGACTCCGAGCCCGAGATGGTCTTCCGCGCGCGGGAGATGGGGATCGAGGTCCGGCTCGCCCGGATGGAGGACCCGCTCCCCGACGGGCCGTGGGACCTCGTGTTGTCGGTGCTCTCCGTCCACCACCTCGACGCCGAGGGAAAGCGGGACCTGTTCCGGCGCGTGCGCGAGCAGTCGCGGGCGCTCGTGCTCGGGGACGTCGTGGACGCCGAGGTCCAGGTTGCGCCGCTCGAGGAGGGCGTCGACTTTCCCGACACCGCGCCGGACGTCGCGGAGTGGTGCGGCGGCGAGATCGCGTGGGAGGCCGATGACCTCGCGGTGATCACGGCCACCTACGAGTGAGCCCGCCTCGGTCGGGCGGGCCCACGGCGACCGCTCGTCGAGCGGCACTCGCCTGTTGAGTTCAGCCTACAACCGAGGAGGCGTCTATGGACAAGCTGCTGTACGAGAAGCGCGACCGGATCGCGTACGTGACGATCAACCGGCCCGAGGCGAAGAACGCGATCGACCCGGACGTCCACCGGCTGATGATCGAGACGTGGGCGGACTTCCGCGACGACGACGCAGTGAACGTCGCGATCCTCACCGGCGCGGGAGACGCGTTCTGCGCCGGCGCCGACCTGAAGACATACATCCCGCCGAAGATCGGCGGCGCCACCCCCGGCGAGATCCGCGAGGTGGTCGAGCTCGGCCTCAACGGGTTCACCCGCGGGATGCACCGGATCCCGAAGCCGATCATCGGCGCGGTGAACGGGTGGGCGCTCGCCGGCGGGCTCGAGACCGCGCTGGCATGCGACGTCCGGGTGGCGTCCGAGCGGGCGATGTTCGGCTCATTCGAGGCGCGGCGCGGGTTCCACCATGGCGACGGCGGGCTCGTGCGGCTCGTCAACACGTGTGGGGTCGGCGTCGCGATGGAGATGCTGCTGACCGCGGAGCCGATCGACGCGCAGCGCGCGCTCCACTGCAACATGGTGAACCGAGTGGTGCCGCACGAGCGGCTGATGGAAGAGGCGGAGGCGATGGCGCGCCAGATCCTCCGCAACTCGCAGCGCGCCGTCCGCTCGGCGAAGCAGACGATCCTCGACGTGATCGGCCAGCCGCTCGACTTCCAGCTCCGCACCGAGGCGTGGAACGCGTACACGTGCGCCGACCCGAAGGAGACGATGGAGCGGCTGGAGCGGTTCTACGACAAGCGCGACGCCGGCCGGGCCGGCAGTAGCGAGACGGCGCTGTAGAGTCGGCGGCTAGCCGACCTCGAGCGGTTCCTCTTCCTCCGCCTCGGAGCCGGCGAGCCGTGACCGGCCGCGGCGAACGGCGGAGAGGAACTTCTCGAGGTTGACCTCGAGCGTGGAGAGGATCTCGTCGGCGTAGTCCTCGGCGCCGAGGCGGATCTGGCGCTCGGTGTCGCGAGCGTCCTCGATGATCTCCTCGGCTCCGCGCTCGGCCTGCTTGTAGACCTCCTCGTCGGAGATCAGGCGCGCCTGCTCCTCGCGCGCCTCCTTGATGATCCGCTCGGCCTCGCGCTTCGCCTCGGCGAGCATCTCCTGGCGCTCCTTGACGATCCAACGCGCCTGCTTGATCTCCTCGGGGATCGTGGCCCGCATCTGGTCGAGCAGGTCGTAGATCTCCTCGCGGTCGACCCGGACCTGATCGGTCAGCGGGACGGGCCTCGCGTTGTGCACGAGGTCATCGAGCTTGTCTATGAGGACCAATACGTCCATTAGCGGCCGCTAAAGCTTAGGGACTTAGCGCTCTCGGTAGGCGCTATGCCCACGTTCGCCGCGTCCCTGCAAGCTCCTGCCCAAGTGAGGCGGCGCCGCTCCGCGTACGCCCTCCGCCCCCGTTCGCCCGCTCCTTCAAACGCTTCCGCGGGCAAGTAGGGGAAGGCAGAAGTGGGGGGCCCCCGTGGTACGTCCCTAACCACACACTCGAGGGGGCGCGATCGGCGAGACGGAGATTGTGGTCGGTATGCGACCAAGATCCCGATCTCGGCGTTCGGGCGGCGGAGAGTGTGGTGCCAGGGGTACCGCTGATGAAGTGATCGCTGAGCTCGCCGGGGTGCAGCGCGGGGTCGTGAGCCGGGCCCAACTGCTGGCGGCCGGCCTCACCAGCGCCGAGATCAAGTACCGCCTTGGTGCTGGGCGCTTGCATCGGATGCATGCCGGCGTCTACCGCGCCGGCCACGCCGCATCGATCCACGGTGCACTCGAGATGGCGGCCGCTCTCGCATGCGGACCACGGGCGCTCGTGAGTCATGCCAGCGCGGCGTATCTATGGCAACTGCTCCCCCACCCAGCCAGTCCCGCCCCGGTCCACGTCACTGTCGTCGGGCGGG
>JBOGZL010000220.1:0-6712 GCA_050697195.1 Solirubrobacterales bacterium | reverse complement strand
GCTTGGTGGTGAGGCGACCGGTCCGAATCCGACCGATAGAGCTAAAAGGGGGCGAAACGTTCGCTTCTCTGCGAGGCGCGGGGGATCCCGATCGGGGTGGCGCACGAGGGCGCCAACCGCCACGACTGCAAGCTCCTAGCCCCGACGCTCGACTCGATCCCGATCGAGCGACCCGACCCGACCCCGGAGCAGCCGCAGGGGCTGTGCCTCGACCGCGGCTACGACTATCCCTGGGTGCATGAGCTCACACGCGGGCGCGGCTTCATGCCGCACATTCGCAGCCGCGGCGACGAGATCACGCTCAAGCTTCGCACCCCGGGCTGGCGGGCGCGTCGCTGGGTCGTCGAGGCCTGCCACTCCTGGCTCAACCGCAACCGCTCGCTCCTGATCCGCTGGTCGAAGAAAGAGGCCAACCACCTCGCCCTCCTCCAGCTCGCCTGCGGACTGATCGCGTTCAAGAAAGCCCACGCAGCCCGACTCGCTCACGCCCTACCGGGATAGGCCCTAAGTCGGACCTCGTCTTTGATCGAGTCGGCCCACCGGTCCTATGCTGGGCGGGTGAGCTACGCGAATACCCTCATCACCGTCGCAGACGCGCGCCGTCGCGTGATTCACCGACGGTCGGGCGCGGGAACCCCTCCCTGCCAGATCTCGCGGAGTTCGTGAACCTCGCAGAGCAGGGCATCGCCAGCGAACCGGAGAGCTTCGAGCGTGCGCAGTCCTGCCTCCATGTCGCCCGCGGCGCAGGCGTCTGTAGCCACGACTGGAACGAAGCCGAGGTCGGCGGCGTGCCGCGCGGTCGGCTCGATGCCGATCTCTAGGGCCACCCCAGCGAGCACGACGGTGGTGACGCCGCAGTCGCGCAGGACGTAGGTCACAGGTGTGCCCTCGAAGGCAGACATTGTCACCTTGTCGAGCACGGCCTCGGCAGGGCCCGGCGCGACCTCGCGGACGATCTGGCTCTGCGGCGCGTCAGGCGGGAAGGGGGACACCACGTGGTTCGGACTGGACGCCCGCTGCCAGGACAGCCAGAGGCGCATCTGTGCCATGCCCATCAGCTCTACCGGCAGAGTCACATGCCGGACAAAGACGACGCGCACGTCCGCCTCCCGCGCGGCCTGAAGTAGCGCTGCGGCGCGCGCGAGAACCCGGTCGCGTTCTGCGATCTGGTGGAGAATCCCTTCCTGCAGGTCGTACAACATCAGCGCCGTGCGATTTGGCCGGCACGCTTCGGCGAGGGTCGTGGGAACCTCGAGGTCGCGGTGGCGATGCACGGTCCGCATCCTATGCCGCTCCCGCGCGCCCGCCGCTCGGACACCGGCTTCGGACGGGCGCCGGCCGTCTTGAGAGGGGCCGGCCGGGGCCTCGGCGCGCATCCCGTCAGCGAAAGCGGTCGTCCGGCCGCCGCCCGGCTGGTAGGGCAGGGCAGGTATCTGCTGTCTCATGGGAGGAGGTCCCATGCTCGTGCTGTCATCGTTGGATTCCGCCGGGCGGCGTCGCTCGCCGGCGACGATGCCGGGCTACCACGCCGGGCGCCCGCCGCGGAACAAGGGGATGCGCTACCCGGCCGACCCACCGCCGGTGGAGGAGATCGTCGCGGTGATGCGCCACGCCGCCGACGACCGTCACGGCTGGCGGCTGCGCGCGATGATCGTCGTGCTGTGGCGAGCTGGGCTGCGCGTCCAAGAGGCGCTCGCGCTCGCCGAGCACGACCTCGACCCGCGGCGCGGATCGGTTCTGGTTCGCAACGGAAAGGGCGGGCGGCGACGCGAGGTCGGCATGGACGAATGGGGCTGGGAGCACCTGCGCCCCTGGCTCACTTCACGGGCCGAACTTCCCGTCGGGCCGCTGTTCTGCATCATCGACGGCCCCACCCGCGGGCGACCATGGTCAGGCGCCGCGGTCCGCTCCGAGTTCCGCCGGCTTGCCGCTCAGGCGGGGGTCAGGCGTCGGTTCGCGCCACACCAGCTTCGCCACGCCCACGCGCTGGAGCTCGCCCGGGAGGGCGTCCCGCTCAACATCATCCAGCGCCAGCTCGGGCACGCCAACCTCGGCACGACGTCGATCTACCTCCAAGCAATCGACCCCGAGGAGATCATCGCGACGTCCGCACACGACGCGCCCCGATGATGTCGGCCAGCGCCGGGCTGCAACTCTGATCGACCGCATCCGAAAGCGGGAGCGCCCCGGCGCTCCCGCTTCGCCCTGCGAAACCAGGACCGACAAAGAGCATCCCCAGACCGCTGCCGGTCGTCCGGAGCGAGAGCGGCGCGAAGCTGCATGGGACGGCTGCTTCCGCCGCGAGAGCGGGAGCAGCGGGTGTCCCGGTTGACGCCCGGTCACCGCGACACATCACCGGGCGGGTCTTATGGGACACCCGGAGCCGGGGCCGCCGCGAAAGGCGCGCGCATGCAGGCGGAGTGCCCGCAAGGGTTCCGCTTGCGAACAGGCGCGGCCGACCCGGATCAGGGTCGGCTACTGGACAGGCGTTCCGGGCGGCGCGGGTTCACCCGCGTCCCGTGGTTCAATGTCGGCGATGGCCACCGAGCGATCAGCAGGCCGCCGGCTGACCGACGCGTTTCTCGCATGCGATGCGCTGGCGATGGTCGCGGAGCTCGCTCCGGACGCGGTCTTCCACAGCCCGGTGGCCGACTACGAAGGTCGAGATCGGATCGGCGCGGCGCTCGCAGCGGTCACCCAGGTCGTGGCCGTGCCGCGGCGCAGCCACCTGATCGAGGGTTCCGACGAGACGCTGCTGGCGTTCACCGCCGAGTTCGAGGGCAGCGCCGGCGACGGCGTGTTGCTGGCGATCGGTGAGCGCGATCGCGCGATCTCGCAGCTGACGCTAATGGTCAGGCCGCTGGCGACGCTCCTCGACGCTGTCGACCGGATGAAGGTGCTGCTCAACGTAGCGGCCCCGGCCCGGATCGAGCAGGACGAGCTGCCGGGGCGGTTCGAGGGTGCCGACCACGGCGCCGGCGTGTCCTTCTTCCTGGCACGGACACCGCCGGGCCGGGGGCCAAGCCTGCATCGCCACCCGTATGAGGAGACCTTCGTCGTGCACGAGGGTCGGCTCAGCTTCACGGTCGACGACCAGACGATCTTGGCGGGGGCCGGTCAGATCGTGATCGCGCCACCCGGCAGCGTGCACAAGTTCGTCAACGTCGGCGATGCGCCCGCCCACATGACCAACATCCATCCGCGCCCGCGGATGTCGCAGGAGGATCTGGAGTAGACGAGCTGGGCGGACCGCGGTCAGCCGAGCGCGGCCATGGAGGCGGAGAGCGCCCGGTCGTGCAGCGGATTGCGGGGCCCGAAGCAGACCACCGCGGCACGCAGGCCAGGGTCGTAGGCGAAACACATGCGTAGAGGTACCCCCTGGGTACCTCCGCTCGGGTCGTCTCTGCTCCGTAGCAAGCAAGACCTTCACCGGCCAGAGGCCTGCACACCCGGCCGGGCGGACGAGGCTGTCCCGGCTTGGTGACCGCTGAGCGATCGACTTGGCGGTGTTGAGCGCTACGCGCTCAAGGCGGTACTCGAGCGATACGATGCGCCCGTCGAGAAGCCGGGTCTCCTCGAGGTGCAGGCGCGTCAGCGGCGCCTCCGCGGATACGTGCTCGCGCCCGGCGCTTCCGCACGTCAATGGAAAGACCATGAGGCGCAGTCGATCCACGAGCCCGGCCTCCATCAGGTTGCGCACCAGCGAGACGCTTCCCATGGTGCGCAGCGGCACCTCGCTCTGCACGCTTACCCAGCCGCCCGGATCATCTCACTGACCCAGCAGACGAACTTTCTGACGTCCTTCTTCGGACGGACCACGCTGGTGGCCGCGATCGAGTACACCCCGGCTGAACCGGCGGCCTGAGTCCGCAGGTCACGGGCTGCCCGCCCGGGGATCTGGTAGGAAAGGCCCGGCGGCCGGTTCGGTGGTGCTTCGGTAGCTGTCCGCTTGCGACACCAAGGCGCGAGCCGGGCGCGCCCTGGGAACTCCGCAGCGCCGGACAGGGCTGCCGGCGATCTGGGTTCGATCAGGCGTCCTGCGGGTCCTGAAAGGCACGCACCTCGATGCGGCCACCCAGTGCCTTCGACGCCTGCGTCGCCCACCGGACCGCGGCATCTTGGTCTGCGGCCTCGATCACCCAGAAGCCCCCGACGTACTCCGGCGCCTCAACGAACGGTCCGTCGACCACCACGGGCTCGCCGCTGGTGGCGTCGACGGTCTTGGCCGACGACGGCGGGTGCAGGCCCCCGGCGAAGCGAAACGCCCCGGACTCGTGTAGGTCGGTGTTGAACTCCTCCACGGCGGCCGTCACGGCCTCCAGTTCGGCCGGGTCCATCGACGCCATGGTCGGCTCCTCGGCCGAGTCGTGGGGCACGGTCAAGAAGAACTGCATAACTTGTCGCTCCTTCTGGCGGGTGGTACGGGCCACGCTGTCAGCGGCCCCCTGATCACTTGGGCTTGTGGGCCTCCACTTGCCCTATGCCCTACTTGACCGCCGCGCTGGCCGAAACTCATCGGTCACGCTGCACTACCGGCGACGACGCGATGGCAGCATCCCAGTAGCCGATCCTGCCAAGGGACCACCGTGCGGGCTCAGCCCTGGTGTCTCACATGCATCGGCCCCCGGCAACCGGCCGTGCCGTAAGCCGATCCCCTTACGGGACACGGGTACTGCTCTCACGCCAAAGGCGGTCGTCCAAGCCCGCCGCTCTCTGGCGCTCGCCCCGGACGAGAATGGAGCGTCTGCTGGGACCGCGCCACGGACGCCTGCATCGACTTGGGGAAGCAAGGCCGGACGCACGCCATGCGCGGCTCTGCCCTAGATCGCGACCAGGTAGACGACGTCGCCTTCGCGGATCGCACGCACGCATCTGCGGCGCACTTTGCCGGTCTTGCGGCCGGTCGCGGCGAGAACCGCATGGCCGCGGGGGGGGACGCACCAGGAAGAGCGGAAGCTACAGGGCGCTGAGCGCTCGGCCGCCGGCCGGCGAGTTGAAGAAGGGGTTGTGCTTCCGCTCGGATGCCCGCATCCGACCGATCCTGTCGAGGCAGCGTCTCTCAGCCAACCTTCAGATAGCTGCGCAACGCCTTTCGGATCACGGACGACGTCGTCTCGTGATCGCGCTCTGCTCGCTCGGCGAGCGCCTCGCGGAGCTCGGGTTCGAGGCGGACTGACTCGACGCTCGCAGGGCCTGAGCCGATCGGCGGTCTCCCTCCCCGGCGGCGGAGCCTCTCCTCGACGTCGTAGCCGGCCTCGGCCTTGTCGGCGACCTTCTGGACGAGCTCGTCGGTGATCTCCTTGCCGCTGGTCGTCTTGCCGTAGGTCCTCTTCGCCATCGTCACTCCCCCGGTAGCAGTCGTCGGTACTTCGGTCGCATCTTCATCGCGTGGATCGCGAGCTCGGAGCGGTCGTCGCGAACGATCGTGACGACCTCGAGCAGATCGGCGTTGCGTGCCGGGCCGAGGTAGAGGCGGGGTGTCGTCTTCTTGGTCGTCGATCGCCATCGCGGTGGTCACGGCGTGCTCGATGTTCTCGTCGTCGACGCCGTGCCTTTTCGCCGACGGGTGAACCTCCATGGAATTGTAATACGAAACCGATCGGACAGACTCTCATCGAGGCCGGATCGCCAGGGCGAGCGATTCCGTCTCCGCGCAAGAGCAGGCGCCTGCTGTGGTGAAGGCAGACGCCCCCGTTGGACGAAGAGCAAGCGCCTGACCGACCCCATTTCCAGAGTGCTCCCTTCGCGTGAAAGCAGTCGCGCGCGGAGGAGCGTTGGTGGATGCGGCTCTAGACTCGACGGCGATGAGCGAGAGCGACCATCCCACCGAGGAAACCGGCAAGGTCCCTGCGCTCGCCCGTCCGCTCCAGGGTCGCGACCGCGTCGCCAAGACGCTGATCGCCTGGGCGCGCCGGCGCCCGGTTCGGCGGCTTCACCCCTCACCGCACCCGGGTCAACGGCGCCCCTGGCGCGATCTTCCTAGCTCCGGACGGCAGGGTCTTGAGCGTCCTCGTGCTCGAGATCGCCGGCGCTGAGGTACGCCGCGTCAGCTCGATCGTCAATCCGGACAAGCTCGGCCACCTCGGTCCGGTGGCCGACATGAATGCACTGCTCAGCTCGCTTCGGCGCCACGGTTGACCGGCTTTCACGGTCGTTTCGGGCTCGCATCTCGATTGAGGCGCAAGGACGGCGCGCTTCCCGTCCGCCCGCAGCGCAAACCTGGTCAGTGCCATGTGGGTGCCAGAAAATGCCGCAGAGATCGAGCGACGCGCGAAGGCCGCGGAGCTGGTCGAAACACCCTCGTTTGACGGCAAGCCGAGCTACCCCGCACACCTCGAAACGTCGACCTCGCGATTGACGTCGCCGCGATGACACCGGATGGCGGAGTGTTGCTCTACGGCCTCGGCGAGGATCAGGACGATCGCCTAACCATCTTGAATCCAATCGAGCTGGCAGGTGCCGCTGAGCGCGTGTCTTGCCAGGCTGCGCGGTTCAGGAAGGGGTCGCGTCGGAACCCGCCGTACGATCGGTGATGAAGTCAGCCGGATCTCGGCGCAACGCGAAGTATGCCCGCTCGGCCCTACCTGACAGCCGACAGCACATCTGTTCCCTGTAGCCGACAGCGCATCCGCTCCATCGTCGGGGGCTGAGCCGACAGCACATCTGTTCCCGGAGGGCGTCCGCGCCCCGCTCGACCCTCGAGCTCGCAAAG
>JBOGZL010000219.1:0-1933 GCA_050697195.1 Solirubrobacterales bacterium | reverse complement strand
CGGACTGTAGCGCAGGCTCGAGCCCGGCACTCATCCCCGAGACGGTCGGGCCCGTATATCCCAACGTACCCGGCCGGTACGAACCTGCCACGATCTCTCAGCGGGTCGACCACGAGGAGGACGAGATGCACAGACGCAGGGGACTGACAGCGACGATCATCGGCGTGCTCGCGCTCACGCTCGGCCTCGCGGCCGTCGGCGGCACGCTTGCCGCGAAGAAGAAGAAGACGGTCAAGGCAACCGCGGACATGACCGGCACGCAGGAGGTGGACCCACCCGGCGACCCGGACGGCACCGGGACGGCCGACTTCAAGCTCAAGAAGAAGAAGAAGCAGGTGTGCTTCGACATCGACTTCCAGAACATCGAGGCGCCGTTCGTCGCCCACATCCACCCGGGCAAGGCGGGAGTGAACGGCCCGCCGCTGATCACGCTGTTCGAGGCGCCCGGGTCGACGTCGCCGCAGAAGGCGTGCGTTGACGCCGAGAAGAGCGACATCAAGCAGATTGCGAAGAAGCCTCAGAACTTCTACTGCAACGTGCACAACGACCCGTTCCCCGCCGGCGCGATCCGCGGCCAGCTCAAGAAGAAGGGGAGCGGAGGCGGCGGAGGCTCCGGCGGCGGGGGCGCACCCCCACCCGGCGGCGGATACCCGTACTGATCGCTCTCTGAGCCGTTCCGCGAGCCCGGTGGTCTCGGCCACCGGGCTCGCTTCGCTTTAGGCGCGGGCGCCCACCGGCAGGGACGCCACGGCTGGCGGCGAACCCTGGGCGGGAGGACCAGCATGCAGGCGGCACGCATCCAGGGTTGGGCCGTGGTGAAGGTCGTGACGATCTCGCTCTTCGTGATCGCGGCCGCGGTGCTGCTCGCGCTGGTCGTGCTCGAGATCAGGACCACGCTGCGGTGGGCGCTCGCGGCGGTCTTCCTCGCCCTCGCCCTCGCCCCGGCGGTGACGCTCGTCGAGCGGGTTCGGATCCGCGGCCACGTGCTGCCCCGCTGGCTCGCGATCCTCGTCGTCTACGTCGTGTTCGCGGCCGCGTTCGTGTTCCTGATGCTGCACGTGATCAGGCCGATCATCGCCGAGGTCGAGGCGCTCGCACCCAAGCTCCCGGGCTACGTCAAGGACTTCGAGCAGTGGGCGAGGGACAACGAGCAGTTCCGCGAGTTGAACCAGAAGTTCGACATCACCCAGAAGCTCAGCGACGCGGCGGCGAGCCTCCCCTCGAAGGTGGGCGACGCCGCCAGCGATGCGAAGACGCTCACGGTGTCGCTGCTCAACAACCTCCTCGCCGCGATCACGATCCTCGTGATCGCGTTCTTCCTCCTCATCGACGGCGATCGCCAGTTCGAGCGCGCGACGGGCCGCTTCGCCGCCCCCGCCCGCGATCGCTGGCGCCGGATCGGCGACCGGATCTACGCGATCGTCAAAGGCTACGTGACGGTCAACGTCACGCTCGCCGCCGCCGTCGGGGTGGTCACGTGGCTCGTGCTCGAGATCCTCGGGGTGCCGCTCGCGGTCCCGCTCGGCGTGATCGTCGCCTTCCTCGACCTGATCCCGCTGATCGGGCTCACGATGGGAGGGCTGCTCGTAGCGATCGTCGTCGCGTTCCACGACTTCCCCACCGCACTGATCGTGTGGGGCGTGTTCTTCCTCATCTACCAGCAGCTACAGGACCGGGTGATCCAGCCGCTGATGTACAAGAACGCGGTCAAGGTCCACCCCGTGATCGCGATCGTCGCGATCCTGATCGGCGCCGAGCTGCTGGGGATCCTCGGGGCGCTGCTCGCGATCCCGATCGCCGCCTCGATCGGGGTCCTGATCGAGGAGGCGCTGGACTACCAGCGCGAGCACGCCGACACCGCCGACGCTCAGCCGACTCAGCCCGCTCAGCCCGAGCCGGCGGGCGACTGAACGCCGCGGACGCGCTCCCACAG
>JBOGZL010000218.1:0-8789 GCA_050697195.1 Solirubrobacterales bacterium | reverse complement strand
GCGGCGGCCTCGTCGGTCGCACGAGCCCGCTCCTGCGACTCGGCCCGCAGCTCTTCGGCCTCCCGGCGCGCGCTCGCTGCGTCCGCCAGCGCGCGTTCGAGCTCCTCCTCGCGCTCGCGGGTGCGCTCGGCGGCGGCGGACTCCGCCTCCTCGCGCGCTCGCTCGGCCTCCAGGGCCGCGTCTCGGTCGGCGTCGGCGCGCAGGCGCTCGGCCTCGTCGGCGAGCCTCTTCTCGGCGGTGCTCACCCGCTCCGCGGCGGCGAGCGCCTTCGACTCGATCTCCTTCAGGCGCCGGTCGGAGGCCTCGAGCAGCTCCGCCTTGGACACCCGCTCCCGTTCGAGCTCCTGTTCGAGCGCGCGGACATCGGCCGGGCGCTCCTCGACCGCATGCTTCTCCGCCTCGGTGTGGGGGCGCTCCCTCAGCTCGGTGTCGGCGCTCTCCGCGCCCGCGGGCGCCCGCTCCTCGGCCGCCCGAAGCCGGTCCCGGAGCGCTTCGGCCTCCTCGCGCGCGCGCTCGACGTCCTCCTCGAGCGCCGTGATCTCCTCGACGGCGCGCTCCTCGGCCGCCTGGGCGGCCGACTCCGCCGCCGCCCGGATCCGCTCGCGCGTGTCCCCCGCGGCGGAATTGCCTTCGCGTGCGGAGTCCTCGCCGGTCTCGCGCGCACCCGAGCGGTCATCCGGGTCGGAGTGATCCGGGCCGGACTCCCGAGCTCGCCGGAAGATCCGTCGCCTCGCCATCAGCGCCGCGGACCTTACGAAAAAATCGCGACACGCCGCGCGCGATCGCGGCCGGGCGCGATCAGGACGGCGCGGCCCCGGGCGGCCCGGAGAACCCCGGTCCGCGGGGACTCTCCTCGTCCTCGGGGGCGCGGCCGTCGCGGCCCACGTAGCCGTCCTTGCCGCCTGCGACGAGATAGACCGCGTCACCGTCGCCGACGTTGCGCATCTTCCGCACCGTGGCGGGGTCTACACGCGCCACGCCGCCCTCGCCGAGCATGTGGGTGGACCCGTCTCCGAACTCGAACTCGATCCGGCCGCGGTGAACGAAGTAGAGCTCCTCCTGCTCGTCGTGGAAGTGGCGGCCGCTCTCGTATCCGGCCGGGATCACGATCGCGTTCACCCCGAAGGCCGTCACGCCGAGCTCCCGGCGCACCTTGCGGAACCCGTAGCCCTCGCCGAGCGCGTCGATGTTCCCGACGGCGTACCCGTCGCCCTCGACCGGATCCGTGACCTCGCCGCCGCCGCTCACATCTCCGCCAGGATCTTGGCCTTCTCGCGCTCGAACTCCTGCTCGGTGAGGGCGCCCTTCTCGCGCAGCGACTGCAGCCGCTCCAGCCGACCCACGGAGTCGCCTCGCACGCCGGACGACTCCCCCGCCCGGCCGAGACGCGAGCTGCCCATCGCGCCGACCATCCCCCGGGCGCTGCGGAGCGCGCCCGACATCGAGCCGGCGGACAAGCCGCCGAACCCGGTGGGGGTCCCGATGCCGGCGGCGGAGGTGGCGACGGGGCGCTCGTCGCGGTCGGCGAGGGCGCTGAACAGCCCCCACAGCGCGAGTGCCAGCGCCGGCACCCCCATCACGAGGAAGGTGATCCCGACGATCGTCCCCCCGAGCTCGCCGTCCGCGGGCATCGCGTCCGAGGTCTTCGACGCGATCAGCGTGGTCGCGCCGGTGCCGGCGAAGAAGAGCCCCCACCCGAAGGTCGCCCACCCGAACGTGCCGGTGAGCCGCGGCCCGCGCTCGCGGCTCCACGGCGGCGTCCCGCGCAGGAGGAAGAGCGCCCCGCCGATCAGCCCGGCGAAAACCCCGCCGACCATCAGCAGGATCGCCGTCTCGATCCCCTCGGGGCACTCCCGGGCGATCTCGAACGGCTGGTTGCCCGAGGCGCAGGTCCCGACCTCGAGCAGCTCGACGAGCTTGACGTTGAACAGCACCGTCCCGCCGATGAACAGCGCCGCGCCGAAGGTCACCTTGAGCAGAAACCCCACTTGCGTTCCCCGCGGGAGCGTAGCTCAGGCCCCGGCTTCTGTCGCGAGCTCGGTCTCGAGCTGCCCAGGCGTGGCTAGGTCGTCTTGATCATGCCCGAGTCGACCATGATCTCGGTGCCCGTCGTGCTCGCGGACCGGGGTGACGCGAGGAGCGCGACCGCGTCGGCGATCTCCTGCGGCTCGGCGAGTCGCCCGATCGTGAGCTTCATCATCTCGGGCGCGACGGTCGCCATCACGCTCTCGCGGCTCGCGCCGGTCTTGGCCGCGAGAATGTCGGCCGCGCCGCCGTCGTCGGTCCACCACGGAGTGTTCACCGGGCCGGGGCACACACCGTTCACGCGGATCCCCTGAGGACCGAACTCCTCCGAGAGCGCCTTGGTGAGGTTGATCATCGCCGCCTTCGCGGCCCCGTAGTCGACGTTGACCGCCGAAGGCTGCCGCCCATGAACGGACGAGACGTTCACGATTGCGCCCCCGCCGCGCTCGACGAGCGCCGGGATCGCCGCGCGGCACGCCCGGACCGCGGCGATCAGGTTGAACTCGAACATCTCCCGCCAGTCATCGTCCGTGAGATCGAGGAACCCGAAACGCGGGAGCTCGGTTCCGGGCGGCGGTCCGCCGGCGTTGTTGACCAGGACGTCGAGCCGGCCGAACCTCTCGACCGCCCGGGCGATCACCTCGGCTGGCGCGTTGGGCTCCATGAGATTCGCCGGTACGTGCAGAAGATCGCCCGGAAGCTCCTCGAGCGCGTCGAGCCCCGCGCTTCTGGTCCGCGAGCTCGCGACGACGTTCGCGCCCTCCGCGAGGAGGGTCCGGGCCACGGCCAGCCCGATGCCCTTGGAGGCGCCGGTCACGACCGAGACGCGTCCATTCAGATCGAGATCCATTTCACTACTCAAACGCGGTCGGAGCCGAGAACGTGAGATCGGGCGCGAGTGCACCTCAGCGGTAGCCGGTCGGGTCCGCGGGGCGGCCGGCCTCCTGGACCTCGACGAGGTGGCGACCGCGCGGCCCACGAACCGCGGGCTCTCGGAGATCGCGGCGAAGTGTGGGTTCGTGGCCCTCCCGTCGCGCCAGTTCTCCTCCGTGACTCCGTAGTGCTCGAGCATCATCTCCGACCGCAGCCACCCCGGCGTCAGCGCCACCGCGGTGCACCCGTGCGGGGCGAGCTCCTTGCTCTGCGCGAACGCGAGCCGGATCACCGACGTCTTGGCGAGGTCGTAGAACGCCGAGAGCGGGTAGTGGTCGGCGTTGTAGGTGCGCGTGCCGTCGGTCATCTCCACCACCAGCCCGCCGGGCTCGCGGATCAGCAGCGGCAGCGCGAAGTGGCTCGTGATCACGTGCGTGTCGATCGCGAGGCGCAGGATCCTCAGGCCGTTCTCGAGGTCGTGCTCCCACACCGGCGTGTCCCACTCGGACAGCAGCTCTGCGCCCCAGATGTCGTTGACGAGCACGTCGAGCCGCCCGCTTTCGGAATCGATCCGCTCCACGAGCGCCTCGACCTCATCCGGCTCGAGGTGATCGACGGCGACGGCGATCCCGTCGCCTCCGGCGTCGGCGACGAGCTCCGCGGTCTCCTCGATCGTCTCCGGGCGGTCGTACTCCGAGCGCCGCTCCCGGGTGCTGCGCCCCGTGCAGTAGACGGTCGCGCCGGCCTCGCCCAGAGCGACGGCCGTGCCGCGCCCGGCCCCGCGGGTCGCGCCCGCGACGAGCGCCACCTTCCCGGCGAGCGGTCTGGACGTGTCGTTCAACGTCGGTCGTTCGCCCTAGCGGACGATTCGGCCCAGCGCCTGCATCAGCTCCGCCGTCATCTCGGCGCGGCGCTTCTCGTCGGTGCCCTCCGCCATGCAGTGGCGGACGTGACCCTCGGTGAGGCCGAGGGCGACCTTGTCGAGCGCGGACTGGATCGCGGCGATCTGCTGGAGGATGTCGGGGCACCAGCGGTCCTCGTCGACCATCGTCTGGATGCCCCTGACCTGCCCCTCGATCCGGCGGAGGCGGTTGAGGAGCTGGTCCTTGGTCGCTGAATAGCCCCGCTTCGGGGTGGTGTCGGTGCTCGCGGTGAGTGGATTCATGATCGGGAGTATACCCCCCTCGTGTATCTGACGGATGTGGTAGGGTACTCCCCCTGAGTATCCACCACGCGAAGGAGCCGCTCGATGTCCGCCTCCACTGCAACTCAGGCCCGGTCCTCGACTCAGCCCGCCCCCGGTCGAACCGGCCCCGTGCTGCGGTTCGCGGGCCACTACCTGGAGATGGTGGCGGTGATGATCGCCGGGATGATGGTGCTCGGATCGGCGCTGGCCGCGCTGAGCATCGCGCTGGGGGCGACGCCGGACGACCTCGCCGACGACGCCCCCGCCGTCCTCCTGCTCGGGATGGGCTTCTCGATGACCGTTCCGATGGTCGGGTGGATGCGGTGGCGCGGGCACTCCTCGGCCGCCAATCGCGAGATGGCGGCGGCGATGATCGCTCCCACGCTCGCGGTCGTGGCGCTCCTCGCCACCGGAGCCGTGGACGGCGTCGAGACCCTGCTCGGCATCCAGCACGTGGCGATGCTGCCGGCGATGCTCGCAGTGATGCTCCTGCGCCGCGGGGAGTACTCGCATTCGATCGGACGCCATCGCTCGAACCGCGTGCGCCGATAGACCCGTCCTGTGTACGCAATCGTGTACCTTTGACTCATGGCAAAGACGGTCCCCGTTCGCGAGTTCCGAACCAACCTCAGCCGACTGATCAGCGACGTCGCCGATCGCCGCGAGCACGTGCTGGTCAGCCGTCACGGCAGACCGGCCGCGGCCCTCGTCCCCGTTGACGAGTACGAGGCGCTCGAGGAGACCGCGGAGGTCCTCTCCGACGCCGATGCGCTTGCGGCACTCGAGGCCGGACTGGCGGAGCTCTCGCGAGAAGAGACCGTGACGCTCGAGGATCTTCGACGCGAGCTCGCCGAGCGCCGACGCGATCGCTGAGCCGTGGCCCGCGTCGTCCTCGCCCGGCGGGCGCGACGCGAGCTGCTCGGCCTCGACTGGCCGCTGATCGACGCGATCGAGGATGCCCTCGGCCTGCTCGAGCGCGACCCCCGGGAGGGGCACGCTCTCCGCGGTCGATTGCGCGGCCTGCGGTCGCTGCGCGTCGGTGCCTACCGGATTATCTATCAGGTGACCGACGCGGAGCGGACCGTCCGAGTCGCTGCGATACGCCACCGCTCCGTTGCCTACCGGATCGATTCGCGTTGACGCGAGCGGTTCGAGAAAAGTCGCCGTCCCTTTTGTGGACCTTGAGGCTCAGAGTCGGCGCGCTCGGGTCTGGATTGGTGTGCCCGCTGCGCCGAGCATCGCCTCGTCAATCGGAAGCGAAGGAGGGGCAATGCTCTACGCGCTGTTCGGATGGATGCACGCGGCGGTCGCCCGGCGCGCCCGCGCGATCACCGCCGCGCTCGAGGGCGAGCGCGGGCAGGGGACCGTCGAGTACGTCGGCCTGATCCTGCTCGTCTCGCTGCTGATGGTCGGGATGGTGGCCGCGATGAAGGGCTTCAACGGCAAGCAGGGGACCGAGCTGGCCGAGGTGATCGTCGAGAAGATCAAGTCGGCCGTGAACGCGATCACGTTCAAGTGAGCTGACCTTCGCCCGCCCCGACCCCGTCCCATGCCGGGGCGGGGGGAGAGCGGGCGGCTCGCGGGACCGCGATGGTCACCGCGGCGAGCGACCGCCGCGCCGGGCGTCCAGGGCCCGGCGTGGTCGGTCGTTTGACGGTTGGTGTAGGTCGTCGGCGCGGCTTCCGCCCTCACGCGAAAGCGGAAGCCAGTCCGCCATCGCCTGGCCGGTCACGGGCGGCTCGGCTGGGGACTCGACAAGCGGCGCGGTCGAACTCCATCGACGCCGTGGTCACACTCGTCGTCGTCAGCTCATCGAAGCCCGCGAACGGGCTCGCGAGTCACGGACCGCCCGAGGTTCGAGCCCCTCGCCGACGGTGACAGCGCTGCTCCCTGAGCCCGAGAGACCCTGGTCCATGTTGTGGTCGCCGGAACTGTGAGCGCCTAGAGCGCGAGCATCGCTGCCGCGACCTCACCGGCGGCCGCATCGGGAATCGCCGTCGCAGCCTGTTCCAGCACGAGCAGCCGCGCACCGGGGATCTCACGCGCGACCGCTCTGCCGTTGCCGACAGGGAAGAACGGATCGCGGCGACCATGCACCACCAGCGCTGGGGTCGCGAGCTCGGACAGGCGCTCGCGCCACCGCGGCTTGCAGTTGAGCTTGGAGAACACCATGCCCATCTGGTTGAACATCTGCACCGCGGGCTCCGTGCCCGGCGTACGGTCCCAGATGCGCTCGGCGGTCGCGCGCGCAGCGGCGGGGTCGTCGCCGAGGATCTCCGCGCCTGCGGCGGCATACTCCGCCACGGCGGCGCGGTCGGACCAGTCGGGCATCGAGCGTGAGAACAGCCGGTCCATCGTCGCCGCGTCATGGTCGGGCAGGTCGCCATCAAGCCGGCCTGAAGCGACGGGCCGCGTTCCGGCGAGGGTGAGCGCCGAGAACGCGTCCGGGTGGTCTAGCGCGGCGACCTGGGCGACCATCCCGCCCACGCCGATGCCCGCCAGGTGCGCCGGCCGGTCGTCGAGTTCGCGGGCGAGCGCCGCGGCGTCGGCCGCGAGATCGCGCAGCGTGTACGCCGGAGCCTTGGGATTGACGGTGGTCGACGCACCGCAGTCGCGCAGGTCGTAGCGCACGACGTGGCGCCCGCCGCGCGCGAGCGCCTCGCAGAGCGCGTCGGGCCAGGAGAGCATGGTCGTGCCGCCCGCGAGCAGAACGAGCGGCGCCGCCGCGTCGCCGAAGTGCTCGACCCCGAGCGTGACGCCGTCCGCCTCGACCGTCGTCATCACGCCTCCACCGTCGCGATGGCGTCGCCGCATATGCCGAACAAGTGGACCGTCGGATACATCGTCAACCTCCAAGGTAGGTCGTGGACCGGTGCCGCACGGAGGGGGGCCACAGGGCGGGTAGAGCGTTCGCTCTAGCTTCGCGCGATACGCCGCAGTGCCCCGGCTCGCGAACCGCCTAACTCTCGATGAACACGTAGTCGCGCCGAATCCGGCCGTCCGTGCCGAGGACGAGAAACACGAGTCCCACCGCCGTCACCTCGCCGTCCGGCGAGACGGCCTCCCAGTGGAACTTGACCACTTCGTGCAGCCGATAGACGTCGTCGCGCCGCCTGAAGCTGAGTCCGGCGGATCCGACCCACTGCTCGTAGGACGTTGCCGCCCGCGCCTCGAGCTCGGCGTGTCCCCGCGCCTCGAGCGTGGCCGCCATGCCGAGCCCGGCGCTCGCGGCGATCTCGCGCATCTCCTGCGGCGGCTGGAGGATTTGCGACCCGTCCTCGGTCCAGAGCTCGGCGATCATCCGGCGCCGGCGCTCGGGGTCTGCCTCGTTCCAGAGCGCGAGGTATCGATCCGCCAGCTGCTCTGCCTCAGTGGTCCGGGTCTCGGGGGACGCAATTGCTTCGCTCATCTCGGTTGCCTCCTTTGAAAGTTGCTCGTGGCGGTAACGATCCCCCAGCAACGACCGCGCGTCGATTACCTCCGATGTAAAGGCCGCTCCCCGTTACATCCGAGGTAATGGAGCCGAACTGAGCGAGCGCTACCGTTGGCCCGTGGCCATCCAGACCGAGAGGGATCCGCAGACCGCCGGTGGGCTCATCCGCTTCTGGCGCACTCAACGGCGGCTCACGCAGATGGAGTTGGCACTGGACGCGAACCTCTCCACCAAGCACCTCAGCTTCGTCGAAACCGGCCGCTCGCGCCCGAGCCGCCAGCTCCTCGTCCACCTCGCCCAGCACCTCGACCTGCCGATCGCCGAGCGCAACCGCCTGCTTCTCGCCGGCGGCTTCGCTCCGCCCTACCTGGAGCAGCCCTTCGACGGCGAGATGATGCGACCGCTGCGCGAGTCGCTCACCCGGCTGCTGGAGGCACACGAGCCGAACCCGGCGCTGATCGTCGACGGTCTCTGGAACCTGATCGAGGCCAATCGGGCTGCGTCGCTCCTCTGGGACGGGGTCGACCCCGAACTGCTCGAGCCCCCGATCAACATGCTTCGCCTCGCGGTCCACCCGGGAGGCCTCCCGAAGATCTCGTCGATGACCGCGGCCTGCAACGCGCCGCTGATCACGAAGCTGAGGCGAAGGAGCCGCGAAGACGCCAATCCGGCCCTCGGCGAGCTGATCGAGGATGTGGAGTCCTATCTCCCGGACGATCCGCCGACCAGCCCCGCGACCCAGCCCGTGGTCTCGCTGGACCTGCGCACACCCCTCGGCACGGTCAGCCTCTTCACCGTGATCGCCACCCTCGGGGCGCCGCTGGAGGTGACGGCGGCAGACCTCGCGATCGAGACCTTCCTGCCGATGGACGAGAGGAGCGCAGCGCGCCTTGGCGAGCTCAGCGGAAAATCGCGAGGAGAATGACCGCGCTCGCCACCCAAGTGACCGGGCCACCGATCATCCCGCAGTCCTCCAGCCGGATCGCGTCCCTGGAGCGGGTGTCCCTGTGGTCCGAGTCGCTCCTGGATTGCGCGACAAGGAGCAGGGGACGGCACACGGTGGCGCATGCTACCATGGCACCATGAAGAAGAACCTGACAGTCCGTCTCGACGAGGAGCTCGCCGCCGACACCGAGGCGCTTGCGCGGGCGGAGGGCAAGAGCCTCAACGAGACCGTGAAGCAGGCACTCAGGGACTCGGTCGAGAAGCGGCGTGAGGATCCCGAGTTCAAGGCACGCGTGCGCCGCATCATCGAGGAGGACCGCGAGCTGC
>JBOGZL010000217.1:0-5311 GCA_050697195.1 Solirubrobacterales bacterium | reverse complement strand
GCGCGGCGATGGGCGACGTCGTCGAGTTCGACACGCCGCCGGGGCCGAAGCGCTCCGCGCGCGGCCGGCGCCGGCGGAAGCGGGCGTCCAAGACCGCGCTGGTCCTCGGCGGCGGCGGCTTCACCGGGGGCGTGTACGAGATCGGCGCCCTCCGCGCGCTCGACCTCTTGTCGGTGAACCGCACGGTGAACGAGTTCGACGTCTACGTCGGAACGAGCGCCGGCTCCTTCATTGCGAGCATGCTCGCGAACGGGGTGACGCCCGAGGAGATGATGCGGGTCCTGAACCGCCACCTACCCTCCCCGATCAAGGAGATGGACCAGGGGACCGTGCTGCGCCCCAACTACCGCGGGTTCGCCACCCGGGCGCTGGTCTTCCCACTCCGGCTCGCGGGGGCCGCGCGCGAGCTCGCGGGCCGGCTCGGGGACGTCTCCCTGATGGACGTGCTCACCGGGCTCGCGGGGGCGCTTCCCACGGGGCTGTACGACGGTCGCGGTATCGAGAGCTACGTCGAGGAGGTGCTCTCCGACCCCGACCGCACCAACGACTTCAGGCTGCTCGATTCCGAGCTCTACCTTCCCGCGACCGATCTCGACACCACCGAGCGGGTGATTTTCGGCGAGCGGGAGTGGAGGGACGTGCCGATCTCCAGCGCGGTGGCGGCGTCGACCGCGCTGCCGATGGTCTACACGCCGGTGGAGCTGCGCGGGCGCCAGTTCGTGGACGGCGGCATCCGCTCGACCACGAACGTCGACGTCGCGGTCGAGCGCGGCGCGAAGTTCATCGTCGTGGTGAACCCACTCGTCCCGTTCGTGAACGACTTCAGCCACCAGATCCCCACCGTGCTCGGGACCCGGGCCCGACGGATCTCCGACATGGGGTTCGCGGCGATCGGCAACCAGGCGTTTCGGATGATCTCCCACGACCGCCTGCATCGGGCTGTCGAGGACTGGGAGCGCAAGTACCCCGGCGTGGACATCATCCTGATCGAGCCCGAGGCCGACGACGAGCTGATGTTCGGGACCTCGATCCTCGATTACTCGGCCCGCTTGAGGATCGCCAGGCACGGGTTCGAGTCGGTCACCCTGAGGCTCGCCCGCGACTACGAGCGCTACCAGTCGATCGCCGGGCGCCACGGGATCGAGATCTCCGCCCGGAGGGTTCGCCACGTGCTCGACGAGGTCGAGCGCGAAGAGCGCGAGGAGACCTCGGCGTGGCGCCGTGTGCTCGAGCAGACGACGGGGGCGCTGCTGCGGCAGACAGGCTCCGACTGAGCGCGGCGACCTACCCGGAGTAAAGCCCCTCGATCTGCGGCTCGTACTTCTCGGCCACCACCGCCCGCTTCACCTTCATCGTCGGCGTCAGCTCGCCGCCCTCCTGGGAGAAGTCCTCGGGCAGGATCTCGAACTTCTTCACCTGCTCGACGCGGGCGAACTTGCTGTTCACCGCCTCGACGTGCTCGGAGATCAGCTCCCGGATCCGTCCGTTCTGCGGCCACGAGGCGGGGTCGTCCGTGACCGCCTCGTCCTCGGCGGCGAGCTTCGCGACCTCCTCGGGGTCCAGCGTCACGAGCGCGACGAGGAAGGGACGGCGATCGCCGATCACCACGCATTGCGAGACCCACTGGTTCTGCTTGATCTCCCCCTCGAGGTTGGCCGGGGTGATGTTCTTGCCGCCCGCGGTGATGATGATGTCCTTCTTGCGGCCGGTGATCTTGATGTAGCCGTCGGAGTCGATCTCGCCGATGTCGCCGGTGTGGAGCCACCCGTCGATGAGCGTCTCCTTCGTCGCCTCCTCGTTCTTGTAGTAGCCCTGGAACACGTTCGGACCCCGGACGAGGATCTCGCCGTCGTCGGCGATCTTCACCTCGCAGCCCACGAACGGCTTCCCGATCGTCCCGAACTTGAAATCGTCGGGCTTCGAGATCGTCGCGGCGGTCGAGGTCTCGGTCATTCCCCAGCCCTCGAGCACGAGCACCCCCGCGGCGTCGAAGAACCGCAGGATGTCTGGGTTGATCGGCGCCGCGCCGGTCACCGCCTGGATGATCCGGCCGCCGAACAGGTTGCGGATGTTGCTCAGCACGAGCCGGTCGGCGAGCTCGTACTGGCGCTGGAGCAGGAAGCCGGGCTTGCGACCCGCGCGCTCCGCCTCCCGGACCTTCTTACCGACGCCGATCGCCCACCAGAAGATCCGCTTCTGGATCCCGCCCGCCTTCTCGGCCTTCGCGGTCGCCGCCGTGTAGATCTTCTCGAAGATCCGCGGCACCGACGGGAAGTAGTGTGGCTTGACCTCGGCGAGGTTGGGGATGATCTTCAGCGGGTCGCGCTCCCAGTACGCGAGCACGCCGCCGAGGTCGATGCTCAGGAGCTGGATCAGGAGCGCGAACGAGTGCGCGAGGGGGAGGTAGAGGTACGTCGTCCGGCCCTGCTCGAGGACGCTCGCCTCCTCCGCCATGTCCAGCATCGAGCGATAGTTGCCGTGCGAGATCACGCAGCCCTTCGGGGGGCCGGTCGTGCCCGACGTGTAGATGAAGGTGCAGATGTCGTCGGGAGTGACCGAGCGCCAGCGCTCCTCCCAGTCGGATTCCGAGCGCCCGGACCCGCGCTGGACGAGATCCTCCATCGAGATCGCGTCGTCGCCCGATCCGGTCATGAGGACCACCTGCTCGAGCTTGGGCAGCGAGCCGCGCACCTGCTGGACCTTCGCGAGCTGCTCCGCGTCCTCGACGATCACCGCCTTGGCGTCGGAGTTCTCGAGCACGTACTGGCACTCCTCGGGGGAGTTGGTCTGGTAGATCGGGACCACGGTCGCCCCCGCCGTCAGCGCCGCGAAGTCGAAGTAGGTCCACTCCGCGCGCGTGTTCGCGAGGATCGCGACCTTGTCGCCCTTCTCGATCCCGAGCTCGATCAAGCCGAGCGAGAGCTTGCGGACGATGTCCCCGACCTCGTCGAACGACTTGCTCACCCAGGTGCCGGAGGCGTCCCTGTACTCGACCGCCGGATCGCCGCCGAACCGCTCCACCGCCAGGGGCAGGAGGTCGGCGATCGTCGTGCTTCGCGTCGCCGGCTCGCGCCCGGTGACCGTGGCTGTCTCCATCTGCTCTCCTCCTCTGTCCGCCGCCGGGAGGCGCTCACGCGCACGCGACGCCGGGTCGGTCTCCTGCGCGAAAGTCTATGTCAGCGGGGCTGCGCCCGCCGCTGAAGGGACCCGGAGGCCGAGCCTATGCCGTGGCCTTGCCCTGCTGCTGCAGGTGGCGCAGCGAGGTGACGAAGAGGGTCTTGTCGATCCGGCCGTTGAAGATGGGCACTCCCATCTCCATGCACTTGGCGATCACCTCCCGCCGCTTCATATTGACCTCCTCCGCGAGCTCGGTCGGCGTCAGGTGATTCGCCACGGGCTACCTCCTCGTCTCTCAGCAGTACCCCCGATGTATACCGCCTCGCCTCGACGTGCTCAACCGGTTTTGGCGCTATTTGCGATCGGGTGAGTCCCTCACGGGAGGTCGCTCGCCGCGGACTACGATGTGGCGGTGGGCGAGCGAAACGCGTTCCTCGAGTCGCTGACCGACACCGACCTGTACTCGATGGGCGCGTTCTTCTGCGACGAGCATCCCGACCTGGTCGATGAGGTCGTCGAGCGCAGCGCGACGATCGAGGCGCAGGGACTCGAGGCGTACGCGAGCGAGAGCGGCGTCTCGGTCGAGGAGGGTTTCGGGACCCTGCTCACGGGGCTCGCGGTTCGCTACTACAAGGCAGTCGCGGGGTAGACGGGCAGTGCCTTGAGGTCCAGGCGCTGGGTGCCGCTGGTCGCGCTCGGGCTCGTCGGCGCGGCGATCCTCGCCGCGATCGTCTCGATCTCGGTCGGCGAGAAGGGGCCGGCGGCGCCGGTGGAGGGCGCGCAGGCGGTACAGCGCCTGTACGGCGGAATCGAGCAGGAGGGCAACTCGCTCGGCTCCCCCGACGCCCCTGTGACGATCTCGATCTTCAACGACGTCCAGTGCCCCGAATGCGGCACCTACCAGCTCGAGGCCGTCCCGACTCTGATCGACGACCTCGTCCGGCCCGGGGACGCCCGGCTCGAGCTCCGCCACTTCTCGCTCGGCCCGCGCGGCGTCACGGCTGGCGCCCTCGGTGCCACCGCCGCCGGCGAACAGGGCGCGCAGTGGCAGTACGCCCAGCTGCTGTTCGGAAACGTCGAGGAGGTCGAGGTCTCCGGCGTCGAGGACGAGTTCCTCGACCGCGTCGCGGCCGCGGTGCCGGGCCCCGAGTTCGACGAGGGCCAGTGGGCGGAGGACCTCGAGTCGCCCGAGGTCGCCGACCGCGTCACCGCCGACGCGGAGCTCGCCGCCGACCTGCGCCTGCCCGCGCAGCCGGCGGTGATCGTCGACGGCCCCGGAGGCACCCGCCAGCTCGAGGAGGCGCCCTCGCTGGATGAGATCGAGGCCGCGGTCGCAGAGGTGGAGTGAGCCCTCGGGGCGACCGCTGCTTTGGGATAATCGGCACCTCGGGGCGTGGCGCAGCCTGGTAGCGCGCACCGTTCGGGTCGGTGAGGTCCCCGGTTCAAATCCGGGCGCCCCGATTGTCAGGGCCTCATTTGAACCGCCGCCAGAGGAGACGGCGGTTCGCTGGTGGCGCGCCATCAAGCTGCCGCGGGAGGTTCTGGTCGGCGAGCGTGGCGAAGGGCCCGGCGACGTCGGCCTCCTCGATGCGGTCGTCGTAGACGAGGAGGCGCTCGAACAGCGCCTGGTTCCACTGGCGGCGGAGATGGTCAGGCGCCTTGGCGTAGGCGCGCTCGCAGTTGGCGAGCAGATCGAGCGCCTTACTCAGGGTGGCCCGGACGTCGCCGAAGGACTGCTCGGCGGTTTCGAGGTGCCGCACGGCCTGGGCGATCTCGCTCGCGAGCCGTCCCTGCTCCTGTCGGAGCAGGTCGACGGGAACAGCGCCAGCGTAGTAAGCGTGGAGAAGCTAAGCGTGGAGAAGCTTCTCGCGCTCGGCGGTGAGCTTGGCCAGCCGGCGGCGCTGGCGGGCCGCCTCCTCCTCCGCTTGCTCGCGCATCCCGGCAAGGGCCTCGTCGAGCTTCGCGCGCACGAGTTCAGCCTGTTCGTGCGGGAGGCGAACCTGCGCGTAGGCATGCTCGACCGCCCGCTCGACGAGCTCGACCGGCACGTAGGGCTGGTCGCAGCCCGGTGCCCCGCATGCGTGCGATGCAGAAAGAAGTAGGGGTAGGTGCCGCCGTTGCCCTTGGCGTGGATCAGGCTCATCCGCGAGCCGCAGCGCCCGCAGTAGAGCGAGCCCTTCAGGTAGTGGTGGTG
>JBOGZL010000216.1:0-3559 GCA_050697195.1 Solirubrobacterales bacterium | reverse complement strand
GCAGCCCCAGTAGCGCTGGCGCGACAGGAGCCAGTCGCGGAGCCGGTAGTTGACGGCGTGGCGACCCTTGCCCTGCTCCTCGAGCCACGCGGTGATCTTCTCGATCGCCTCGGGCGCCGGGAGCCCGGTGAACGGCCCCGAGTTGATCAGGCGCTCGTTCGCCGAATGGCCGACGTACGCCTCGTCCTCCGGCGCCTTTCCGTCCGTGGGCTCCACCACCCGGCGGATCTCGAGGTCGAACGCCTTCGCGAACTCGAAGTCGCGCTCGTCGTGGGCCGGGACGGCCATGATCGCCCCGGTCCCGTACTCCATCAACACGTAGTCGGAGACGAACATCGGGATCTGCTCCCCGTTTACGGGGTTGGTGACCGTGCGCCCGAGCGCGACCCCGGTCTTTGCCCGGTCCTCGGCGGCGCGCTCGTCGGTTCCAACCCGCATCGCCTCGTCGACGTACTCGCGCACGGTGCCCTCGGCCTCGGTCCCCGCGACCAGCCGCGCGAGCTCGGGGTGCTCGGGCGCGAGAACGAAGAACGTGGCGCCGAAGAGCGTGTCGGGACGGGTGGTGAAGACGGGGAACTCGATCCCCAGCTCCTCGCACGCGAACACCGCCTCGGCTCCCTCGGAGCGCCCGATCCAGTTGCGCTGCATCGTCACCACGTGCTCGGGCCACGACTCCAGGAGCGCGAAGTCGTCGAGCAGACGCTGCGCGTACTCGGTGATCCGGAAGAACCACTGCTCGAGGCGGCGGGACTCGACCGGCGTCCCGCAGCGCTCGCAGCGGCCGTCGACGACCTGCTCGTTCGCGAGCACCGTTGCGTCGTGGGGACACCACACGACCGGCGCCTCGGCGCGGTACGCGAGCCCGCGCTCGAGCAGCTTGAGGAAGATCCACTGCGTCCAGCGGTAGTAGGCCGGGTCGTGGCTCGAGACCTCGCGCGACCAGTCGATCGAGATCCCCCAGGAGCGAAACTCGCGCCGGAAGGTCTCGATCGAGGCCTCGGTCGAGGCGCGCGGGTGCTCGCCGGTGCGGATCGCGTGGTTCTCGGCCGGGAGGCCGAACGCGTCGTAGCCCATCGGGTGGATCACGCGCATCCCGCGGCGGCGGCGAAAGTGTGCGAGCGCGTCGCCGATCGAGTAGGTCTTGAGGTGGCCCATGTGGGGCTCGCCCGAGGGGTAGGGGAGCATCTCGAGCACGTAGCTCTTCGGCGCTGAGCCGTCGAAGCCGGGCTCGCCGGGGTTCGGTACGTGCCACGTGCGCTCGTCCTCCCACACCCGCTGCCACTTGCGCTCGATCTCGTGCGGCTCGTAGGGCTTCACGCACCGGAGGTTAGTGCTCGCCGGTCTATAGTCAGAGACCGGTCCCGGAGCGAAAGGAGACCCGGATGGCGCGCCTGATCAGGCTCGACCGAGCCGGCCACACGACCCTCGCGGAGTGGACGTCCGAGGACGCGGCCTCGCACGAGGCGGCGATCGAGGCGTTCCGGCGCGAGCTCGATGCGGGGCTGCTGGCGAGCGTCAGCCATCGCGACGGCTCGGCCGAGGTGGTCCGCGAGCTGCCGCTCGACGCGGAGCTGGTGGTCCTGCGGCGGCCGATCGCGGGCGGCTAGTTCGAACGTCGTGGCGGCGCCCGTCGGCTATCTCGGCGAGGCCGCGCCGCTGTGGTGGCGGGAGCGGCCGAATGCCCGCACCCTCCGTCGTGACGGGCGCCTGTGGACGGCGTGGACCGCGGCGGTGGCGACGCCGTTCTTCGCCGCCGGCGGGTTCCTGCTGTGGCTCGAGCCGCTCACGCTTCCGGTCGCGGCGGGCAGTTTCGCGCACGGGTGGGTGATCCCCGAGCTGTACGCGCGCCGCGGCGCGCGGTCGGTGGTCCCGATCTGGAGCGCGGAGAGCGCCAGCCATCGCCGCGAGGCGAGCGCGCCCGCCGAGCAGAAGGCCCTGGGGCTGCTCGGCGACCTCGTCGGGCACGGCGAGCGTGAGCTGCTGAGGGAGACCGGGCTCGCGCTCGAGCGCGGGCGGTTGGGCGTATGGCTGGTCGGTGAGCAGGGCGCGATGATGGTCCGGCCAGGCGGGCGGAGGACGGACTGCTGGTGCGTGCGGATCTCCGAGCCGGGATCGCTGCCTGCGGGGGACCGTGTGGCGCATCTGCTGCTCGCGCTGCGCGAGGACGAGGAGGGGTTCGCCACGGTCGCCAACCTCGCGTTCTCGGGCGCGACGTGGCGCGTGCGAAGGCGGATGCCGAAGCGCTCCCGCCCCGCGCTCGACGCGGCACGCGCCCATGCGGCGGGGCTATCCTCGGGATCGTGACCTCTCCATCCCAGCGCCAGGACCTGGAGGCCGTCCGCAATCAGCTGCGCCCGCTGTTCGACCGCGTGGTGATCAAGGAGCTCGATCAGGACCGGATGCGGCGTTCGGGCCTCGTCGTACCGCCCGGCAGCAACGATCCGCCGCCCCAGCACGGGATCGTGCTCGCGATCGGCCCGGGGCTGGACTGGTGGGAGCAGGCCGGGGTGGAGATGCCGATTGAGCCGGGCGACCACGTCGTATTCCCCGCCCAGGCCGGGGCGTGGATCGAGGTCGACGAGGAGCGGCTGCTCGTGTGCCGCGTGACGGAGCTGCTCGGAGTGCTCGAGTCGGTCGAGAGCGGCGCCGCTACCTGACGCAGCGCCTGCCCTGCGACGGAAGCTTCACCTTGCGGTCGTGCTTCACGCGCATCAGCTCCTCGCGCCCCTCACCGCCCGACGTCTGGACCGTCAGCACCGTGCCGACCCCTCGAGCGTAGAGCTTGTACTCGGAGACCTTCGGCTCCAGCGGGACGAGGTCCTTGGTCATCAGCGCACCGGTGAAATGCCCGAACGGCACCTCGACCTGCTCGTTCACGCTCAGCACCTCGGCCCTGTCCTCCGCCTCGCCGGCGTAGTACTCCTGCCGGTAGGTCATCCCCGGCTCGGGATCGGCGGGCATGATCACGCCGGGCTGGGCGCCGTCCACGCCGGCCTCGAACGACCCGGAGTGGTTCTTGATCTCGCCCTTGCGGCACTCGACGGTGTCCTCGCCGAGGTACCAGACGTTCCCGTCCGAGTCCTGGGCGTACCAGTCGAATGTGTCCTCGACGACCTTGCCGCGCTCGGTGACGCGGTCGTGGACGATCCGCGCGGTGATCCCGTTCGCGATCGGCCTCGTCCTCGGGCTGACGCCGAGCGCGACGCGCAGCCTGTCGCGCCCCTCGATCTCGCGGTAGACGTACCGGTCCCCGGGGACGAGCGGGAAGTACGGGTTGTCGATCCGGGTGCTGAAGTCCGCGGGATCGAGGTTCACGGGCTCGCTGCCCTGCGGGAGCGGCGTCGCACCGATCGCCGGGCTGACGGTGACTGCGAGCATCACTCCCACCGCGACGAGCGCAATGCCGGTTCTCGTTAGGTTGAGCATCTGCTGTCTCCCTCTCGGTCCGGGCGGCTGAACGGCCCGCCGTTTGACTTGACCCGGAGGGTGTATTCCGGACGGATGAGAGGCTGGTGAAGCGTGGGTGAGGTCGAGATGAGAGCGTCCGGACTAGGATTCG
>JBOGZL010000215.1:0-2087 GCA_050697195.1 Solirubrobacterales bacterium | reverse complement strand
CCCGGCTCAATCCGCGCATTTGGTGCGCCGGGCGATCGCCACCACGGAGCTCGGGATCCTCGCCCGCTCGGCACGGCGGTCGGGGTTCGCCGATGCGCTCGCGACGCTGATCGAGGAGCTCCAGGCGGGCTGCCTCGACCCCGGGACGATCGAGGACCTCTCCGCCCGGAGCGAGGATCGGCGCTACCTCGGCGAGCTCGGGGCCCTATACGGCGCCTACGCGGCGATCCGCGACGAGCTCGGGTTCGGCGACTCCCACGTCGCCGCGGCGGAGGCGACCGCGGCGCTGCGTGCGAACCCCGACGCGTGGGGCTCGCGGCCGATCGTCCTGTACGGCTTCGACGACATGACGGTCGAGCAGCTCGAGCTGGTCGGGGCGCTCGCCGAGGTCACCGCCGTCACGGCGACGGTCACGTTCGAGGATCGCGACGCGATGGAGGCGCGCTCCTCGCTCCGCGGGGAGCTCGTTGCGCGGGGCGGGACGATCGCGGACGAGCTCCGGCCCGATCCCGCCAACACCGAGAGCGCGCTCCTCTACCACCTCGAGCGTGGATTCCTCGTCGCAGGTCGCGGGCGGCATTCGCTCGATCCCGGCCTCGTGCTGATGGAGGCGGCCGGTGAGCGCGGCCAGGCGGAGCAGATCGGCGTCGAGATCGCCCGCCTGCTCGTCGCGGGCGCGCCCCCCGACGAGATCGCCGTCGTGCTGCGCCACCCCGACCGCGACGGACCTCTGTACGAGTCGGTGTTCGCGAGCCTCGGGATCCCCGTCGCGGTGGAAGCGAGGATCCCGATCGAGCGCACCGCGGTGGGTCGCGGGTTGACCGCGCTGGTTCAGGCGGCGCTCGGCTCCCGCACCGCCGGCGACCTGCTCACTTTCCTGCGCACCCCGGGCCGCGCGCACCCCGACCAGGCCGACTGGCTCGAGCGCGCGATCCGGCGGGGGAGGCTGCGGACGGCGGACGAGGCGCTCGAGGCGTGGCGCGGGCGTGAGCTGTTCGAGCTCGAGGACCTCAGGGACGCGGCCGGCACCCGGGAGCTGCTGCTCGCGCTCTCCCGGCACGCGCGGATGATCGCCGAGCACCCCTACGAACGCGACGCGCCCCACCCGGAGCGCGAGCGGAGCTTCGAGCTGCGGGCGGGCGCCGCGGCGGCCTCGGCGCTCGAGGAGGTCGCGGCGCTGCCCGGGATCGAGGACGGCGCCGGCGAAGCCCTGAGGTGCCTCGAGGCCCTCGAGATCCCGCTCTGGCGCGGGCCGAGCGACGGACACGTGCGGGTGACGAGCCCCTACCGGATCAGGGCGCGTCGGGTGGAGCACCTGTTCGTGGCCTCGCTCCAGGAGGGGGAGTTCCCGCGACACGACCCGGGCGAGCCGCTGCTGTCGGACGACCAGCGCGGCATGTTGTCCGTCCCCCGCCGCGCCGAGTCCGACGACGAGGAGCGCTACCTGTTCTACGTCTGCCTCTCGCGCCCGACCCGGCGCCTCCACCTGTGCTGGCGAAGCTGTGACGACGCGGGCTCGCCCGCCGCGCCCTCCCCCCTTCTCGACGACGTTCGGGACCTCCTCGAGCCACCGCCGCCGCCTCCCGACGAGCGCGATCCGATCGACTCCGAGATCCGCCGCCGCACACTCGCCGACGTCGCACTGGCCCCCGACTCGGCGCCCACCCCGGACGAGCTCGCCCGGGCGCTCGCCGCGGCGCCGCGCCGAGACGGCGTCGAGGCCCCCCCGGGGCTCGACCTCGAGCCCGCTCTAGCCGAGTCGCTGCGGCGGCGATTGGAGACGGCCGCCGAGCGATCGGAGCTCACTCCGGGTCCGATCCGCACGCCGGCGGTGCTCGACGCGCTCCGCGGCCGGGAGCTGTTCGGGGCGTCGACGCTCGAGGGCTACGCGCTGTGCTCCTACCGGTGGTTCGTCGACCACGAGCTCGGGCCGCGGGGGCTGGATCCCGATCCGGACCCGCTCCTGCACGGATCCGTGATCCACGGGGTGCTCGAGCGGCTCTACCGCGAGCCGCCCGGCGCCGACCCCCGGCCGACCCCCGAGACCCTCGGGGCGTGGCGGCGCCGTGCCGCCGAGCTCACCGCGA
>JBOGZL010000214.1:0-6348 GCA_050697195.1 Solirubrobacterales bacterium | reverse complement strand
GGGCTCGAGGCCGCCATGTCCCGTGCTTCCAACCGTGCCTACTTCGCGCCTACTCCGCGTTTCCTATCTCAGGAGCCGCCCGCGAGGCTCTCGACCTTGTCCTCCGAACCCTTCGTCTGCTCCTCGGTCATCGGGATGAAGGTCGCGTCGGTCGTGATCCGGTCCTGATTGTCGATGTAGAACCGGACGAACTCGACCGTGACCTCCTCCTGGAGAGCCTCTTCGGAGGGGTAGATGAACAGCGGCCGGCCGAGCGGCGTGTAGGTGCCGTCCTGGACCGTCTCCTCCGACGGCGCCACGCAACCATCGCCGCCGTCGATCTCGAGCGCCTTGACGGTGTCGCCCGCCTCTGTCACAAACGAGAACGGAATGTAGGCCATCGCCCACTCGTCGCCTGCGACGCCCTGGATCGCGGCGTTGTCGTCCTCCCCGATGCTGTTGTAGTCGGTGCGGATCACGCCCTCCTCACCGTTGATCGCCTCTGTCCAGTAGTCGTACGTTCCGGAGTCCGAGCCGGGGCCGAACAGGGCCAGCTCCTCGTCGCCGACGTCCGCGTCGAGGTCCTCGACGTCGCTCCAGCTGTCGACCGAGGAGCCCTTGTCCCAGATCGTGTTCAGCTGCTCGACGGTCATGCAGGTGACCGGATTGTTCGGGTTCACGATCACGCTGAGCGCGTCGTTGGCGACCTGGACTTCCTCGTAGGAGACGCCGTTATCGGAGCAGATCTTCTCCTCCGTCGGCTCAATCGGGCGCGAGGCGTCCGAGATGTCGGTCTCGCCCGCGCAGAACTTCTCGAATCCGCCGCTGGTTCCGGAGGTTCCAACAGTCACCGCGGTGTCGGGGTTCTCCTCCTGGAACAGCTCCGCGGCCGTCTCCGTCAACGGCGCGACGGTGCTGGAGCCGTCGGCCCGGATCTCTCCGGTGAGTCCACTCGCGCCGCCATCGCCACTGTCATCGCTGTCATCGTCTCCACCGCACGCGGCGAGCCCCAGCGTCAGCAGGGCGCAGCCGGCCACGACGAGCAACCACTTTCGTGAGGTCAACGAACCGCTCCTTTGATCGGTGTCCACTGGCCGGGGACGCACGGGCCGATCGGTGATTGGCGCACGGGCTCCCCTGTGCGGCGACGATTTCAGTCGCCGCGGGGGACTGTGTTACATCCCGGTGCCCCCGTTGTGAAAAATCCGTGAACGCGGAGAGGAACCGGCTCAGGCAGCGCGACGCGAGCGGCTGGATTCGCCTCCGCGGCGACGGCGGTGGCCGCGCCGCACGTAGGAGGCGCAGCGCGCGTGGGCGTGCTTGCCCGGCCACGCCCTGATCCGCTCCTGGGCCGCCGTCACCGGCCGCCCGCACACCGGACACGTGTCGACGATCGAGGCGCGCCCTCCGAGCCTCATCAGCGCCCTCTTCACCGCCAGGTCGTCCATCGCGATCGAGAGTAGGCGGTGCGCCCCAGCGCGGTGTGTCCCGGGGGTGAACGCGAGGTAAAAAGTGAGGCTAAGCGCCCGGCGAGGGCGTCTCCGCGGGCTCGGCGGGCTCGACCGCGGCGACGGCGGGCGGCTCCACGTCCTCCGCCGGCTTGTCGTCCCCGCCGGCGAGGACCCCCTCGGGCTCGAACCGGTACCCGACCCCGAAGTGGGTGTGGATGTACTCCCACCCGGCCGAGAGCATCTCGAGCTTGCGCCGCAGCTTGCGGACGAACACGTCCACCGAGCGGTCCCCGTGGGCCATCGCGTACCCCCACACGCGCTGGTAGATCTCCTCGCGCTCGATCACCGTCCCGCGCGCCTCGGCGAGCACCTGGAGGAGCTCGAACTCGCGCCGCGTCAAGCCGACGCTGCGGCCGCTGACGAACGCCTGGAACTGGTCCGCGCGAATCTCGAGCTCGCCCGCCACGAGCGGTCCGACGTCAGCGCTCGCGCGGCCCCTTCTCCGGCGTCGAACGACGGCCTCGATCCGGGCCATCGCCTCCTCGGGATGGCAGGGCTTGTTGATCCAGTCGTCGGCCCCGAGACGAAGCCCCCGCACCCGCTGAGCGACCGTCGAGCCCGTGGTGCAGACCACGACGCCGAGATCGGGCAGCATCCCGCACACCCGCTCGAGGAAGCTCCATCCCTCGGTCCCGAGCACCGAGGGGTCGACGAGCAGCGCGTTCAGCTTCATCGCCACCAGCTCGTCGGTCGGAACCCCGCCGCTGAGCACGCGGCATTCCCACCCCGCGGCGTCGAGGCGCTTCGTCAACACCCTCACGAAGCCGCTGTCGGTGTCGATGACGGCGAGCCTCACCATGCCGACGGTCATCCCGCGAGGATCTTAGCCGGGCGCCCGACGGCGAAACGCGCCGTTAACAGGTATTTCACAAGTGGAATCCTGCAAATCGCGGGAATCCCGCGACCCTGCTTATCGGGATGTTCACCCCGCGGGAAACCGCGATCGTCAGGCTGACTTCGCTCACGAGACTCCTCTCTCGTCAGCGCGCGCGCGACCCTTTCCCTGCCCCAGGGTCGCGCGCCTCGTTTTATCACCCGCCGTCCCGGCGCGCAGAGAGTTTCCCGCTCTCTGCGCGCTCGGGTTCGGCCACGACGTCCGCGACGCGCTCCGCGGCGCGTCCGTCCCACAGCGGCGGCGGCTCCGCAGGGGAATCCTCTGTGGCCGCGAGCAGTTCCGGGATCTCCGCGATCCGGCCCGGGTCGAGGCCGAGCACGGTATTCGTCCCAGCCCGGACCGTGACCGGGCGCTCGGTGTTCGCCCGCAGCGTGAAGCAGGGGACTCCGAGGTAGGTGGTCTCCTCCTGTATCCCTCCGGAGTCGGTCAGCACGGCCCCGGCGTCTGCCTCGAGGGAGAGGAAGTCGAGATAGCCGACGGGGTCGGTCAGGGTCACGCCGGGCAGGTCCCCGCCGCCGTCGCCGAGCATGTTGCGCGTGCGCGGGTGGACCGGGAACACGACAGGAAGCTCGCGCGCCACTTCTGCCAGGCGCGTCATCGCCTCGCCGAGCAGCGGGCCGTCGACGAGCGCAGGCCGGTGCAGGGTGACGAGCAGGTATCGCCCCGGCTCCAGCCCGAGGCGGTCCGCCGCCCCCGCCGCCCTGAAGCGGGGCTCGAGCGAGACGAGGGTGTCGATCATCGTGTTGCCGACGAAATGCATCCGCTCCTGCGCGACGCCCTCGCGGCGCAGGTTCTCGGCCGCGTCCTCGGAGTGCAGGAAAAGCAGCTCGGAGAGCTGGTCGGCGACGATCCGGTTGATCTCCTCGGGCATCGTGCGATCGAAGCTGCGCAGGCCCGACTCGACGTGGCCGAGGCGAACGCCGGCCTTCGCGGCGCCCAGCGCCGCGGCGAGGGTGGAGTTGACGTCACCCGGGACCAGCACGACGTCGGGGCGCTCCTCGGCGAGCACCGGCTCGAGGCGCTCGATCACGCGGGCGGTCTGCTCGCCGTGGGAGCCCGACCCGACCCCGAGCAGGTGGTCGGGCTCGGGAACCCCGAGCTCCTCGACGAAGATCTCCGACATCAGGCGGTCGTAGTGCTGGCCGGTGTGGACCACGGCGTGGCGCCCGTCGGGAAGCCTCCGCCGCAGGGCGGCGATCACCGGCGCCATCTTGACGAAGTTCGGGCGCGTCCCGACGACGTAGACGATCCGCACGCCGGCTACGAAATGGCGTCGATCCGCTTCGCGAGCTCGAAGTCGTTCTCGGTCAGCCCGCCGGCGGCGTGGGTGGTGATCGACACCCTCACCTTGTCCCAGGAGATCGACAGGTCCGGGTGGTGGCCCATCTCCTCCGCGGGCTCGACGATCCCATCGACGAACTTCACCGAGCCCACGAAGTCCTCGCGCACGAAGGTCTTCGTGATCGTGTCGTTGTCGCGCTCCCAGCCCTCGAGCTCCGCGAGCCGGGCCTCGATCGCGCCGTCGTCGAGCAGGTCCACGACCGGAGCTTAATGCTCACGGTCCCGCGGTGGTTCGAGAAGCGCGATGTCGGGAACTGTTCTCCTAGCCGACCACTTTCGAAAGGAGACTGATGGCGACGGTCAGCGTGCGTTACATCGTCGACGACGTCGACGCGGCGATCGAGTTCTATGCGCAGCGCCTCGGATTCGACGTGGAGTCTCGACCCGCGCCCACATTCGCAATCCTGTCGCGAGGGGACCTGCGGTTGCTGCTAAACGTCCCCGACGGCCCCGGGGGCGCCGCCCAGGCGATGCCCGACGGACGCAAGCCCGAGCCTGGCGGCTGGAACCGGATCCAGCTCGAGTTCGACGACCTCGAGGGAACGGTCGAGATGCTCACGGCGTCCGGAACCAGGTTCCGCAACGAGATCGTGGCCGGCAGGGGCGGCAAGCAGATCCTGGTGGACGATCCCGCAGGGAACCCGGTCGAGCTGTTCGAGCCCGCCGCGGACTGATTCCGATCCGAGTGTCATAGTCCGCAAGGATGCGGATCGTGAGCCTGGTTCCCTCCTCGACCGAGATGCTGTTCGCGCTCGGGCTCGGCGGTCGCGTGGTCGCGGTCACGCACGAGTGCGACCACCCGCCGGAGGCGACGACGCTCCCCCGCCTCACCCGAAGCGTGATCCCGGAGGGGCTGACGCCGGGGGAGATCGACGCCGAGGTGCGCCGGGTGACCGCCGAGGGCCGGGCCCTGTACGAGCTCGACGAGGAGACGCTGGGGCGGCTGGACGTGGACCTGATCGTCACCCAGGCGCTGTGCGCGGTGTGCGCCGTGTCCTACGACGACGTTCGCGCGGTCGCCGGGCGGCTGCCCACCGGCCCCGACGTGGTCTCTCTCGACCCCGAGACCCTCGACGAGGTGCTCGACGACGCTGTCCGGCTCGGCGAGGCGGCGGGCGCTCGAGATCGCGGGGTGCGGCTTCGGGACGGGCTTCGAGCGCGAATCGAGCGGGTCCGTGAAACGGTGGCCGGCGAGCCGAGGCCGCGCGTCGTCGCGCTCGAGTGGCTCGACCCGCCCTACATCGGTGGGCACTGGGTGCCGGAGATGATCGAGGCAGCCGGGGGCACCGACGCGCTCGGCGAGGCGGGGCGGAAGTCGCGCGTCGCCGGGTGGGACGAGGTTCGCGCCGCCGAGCCCGAGGTGGTCGTCGTGATGCCGTGCGGACTGTACGCGGACGAGGCGCTGGAGCAGGCGCTCGACCGCCGTGCCCAGATCGAGTCGCTTGGAGCCGAGCGGGTGCTCGCTGTTGACGCGGCGGCCTCGTTCTCGCGCCCCGGCCCTCGACTCGCCGACGGGACCGAGCTCCTCGCCCACCTCCTGCACCCGGAGCTCGTCCCCGGCCCCGAGGGGATGGGGTGGCGCCCGGTCAGCGCGCGAGCGCCGGCCTAACCGACGCCCGGCGTGCCGCTCGACGACGCCGCGAGCAGCGCGCCCCCGACCGAGACCGCCGCGATCAGCGCGAGCCCGAGCGCCTCGAATCCGATCGCGCCCCGGCGGCGCTCGCCGGCGAGGATCACGGCCGCGGCGGCGGCGCCCCCGAGCAGCCCGCCGATGTGCCCGCCGATGCTGATCCCGGGGACGGCGAACGTGAACGCCAGGTTCAGGATCACCCACAGCCCGACCTGGGACGCGAGCTGCTCGACGCCGCGCCGGCGGGCGACCAGGAAGGTCGCGGCCATGATCCCGTAGACGGCGCCGGACGCGCCCACCGTGAGCTGGTCGGGGTCGAGCAGCAGGGCGCCGAACGAGCCGGCGAGCAGGGAGACGAAGTAGATCCCCAGCATCCGCACGGTCCCGATCCCCTCCTCGAGGATCGTCCCGAGGATGTAGAGCACGAACATGTTGAGGAACAGGTGCAGCGGCCCCGCGTGCAGGAACCCGCTCGTCACGATCCGGTACCACTCGCCGCCGTCCGAGATCGCGGGGCCGAGCAGCCCGCCGTCGGCGATCAGCGGCCCTCCCCCCTCGAGGCCGGCGGCGCCTCCCCCGCCGCCGATCTCAGCGATGAACACGATCACGTTGATCGCGATCAGTGCGTAGGTCGCGTACGGCGTGTCCGAGCGCCGGATCGGGAGTGTGCGGGCGCGTGTCCGCTCGCCGGCGCACTCCGGACATCGCATCCCGACCGGCGAGTCGTACATGCACTCGGGGCAGATCGGCCGCCCGCAGCGCGAGCAGGAGACGTTCGTCTCCCGGTTCGGGTGCCGGTAGCAGACCTCGGCCATCGCGGGGCGGAATCTACAGAGCGCCCGTCGGCGCCCCCCCGGGTTGGGTCCTAGATGCCGACCCGCAGCAGCGGCGTGGTGGTCGGCTCGGTGCTCCCGCCGCGTGGCTCGCGCGTCACCAGCACCTGGGCGGCGTCCTCGAGCCCCGGGATCGTAGCCGTCGCCGTCCCGCCGCGC
>JBOGZL010000213.1:0-8877 GCA_050697195.1 Solirubrobacterales bacterium | reverse complement strand
GGCGAGCCCCGAGCTCGCGCGCGAGGCGCTCGAGCCCGGCGGCCGAGGAGCCCCGGAGCGCCCACCCGGCTCCGACGCGGGCGACCGGCCGAGCGTGGCGGCGATCCAGGACGCCGTCTGCGCGGTGCTTCATCTTTCCCGTGATGACCTCCTCTCCGCCTCGCGCACGCCCGAGATCAGCCGGGCGCGCCACCTCGCGATGTACCTCGCACGCGAGCTGACCGGCTTGTCGCTGGCGGAGATAGCTCGAGCGTTCCGCCGCGACCACTCCACCGTTCTCCACGGGATCCGCCGGATTGCCAACGACCTCACCCCCGACTCACCGCTTCATCGCACGATCGACGAGGCGCGAGACCTGCTAGACGAGGGAGCGGCCGGCGCGAGATGATTGTCTTCCCACATCACAAGCGATCCTCCACAGCGTGATTCCACGCCCGCTTTCTTTCCACTTGCGGGGAGCTTTCGGCCTTTCCACCGCAATCCACCGACACTTCAATCACTTAGAAAGGGAAGACTGAGAATGAGCTTTCCACCCCCTTCCTGCCCATGAAGGTCTCCGCTTCACGCGACGCGCTGCTGTCCCGCCTTCAGATAGCCGGCCGCGCCGTGTCCACCCGCAGCGCCGTCCCCTCTCTCGGCGGGATCCTCGTCGATGCCGCCGATTCCGGGCTCACGTTTCGTGCCACCGACATGGAGATCGGTTTTGCGCTCGGCGTCGATGGCAAGGTCGAGACCGCGGGGTCGGCGCTGCTGCCGGGCCGGCTCCTGGTTGATGTGGTGAGGACGTTGCCCACGGGTGATGTCGCGCTCGCGCTCCGCCCCGAGGAGCGCGACGTCGAGATCACGGCGGGGACGGCGCGCTTCCACCTCCGCACCCTCCCGCCGGAGGACTTCCCCCGCCTGCCGGAGTTCGAGGGCGAGCCGATCAAGCTCCCCGGCGACGCGCTCGCCGACACCGTCGAGCGGGTCGCCCGGGCCGCCTCGCGCGACGAGGTGCGCCCGATTCTCACCGGCGTCCTCGTGACCGCGGAGGAGCGCACCCTGACGATGGTCGCGACGGACTCGTACCGGCTCAGCGTCAAGCACACCGAGCTCGAGCAGCCCGTCTCTCAGCAGATCGAGGCGAACGTCCCGGCCCGCGCGCTGCGCGAGCTGAGCAGGATCGTGGCGTCGGAGTCCGTCGACGAGGTCGAGATCGCGCTGCTGGCGAACCAGGTCGTGTTCCGGGCCGACGGGATCGTGCTCTCGTCGCGCCTGATCGAGGGCCAGTTCCCCAGCCACCGGCAGCTGATCCCCGAGTCCTTCGACCACGAGGTGAGGCTGCCGCGCGAGGAGCTGCTCGAGGTCGCGCGCCGGATCGGCCAGCTCGCGCAGCGAAACGCGCCCCTGCGGCTCGCGCTCTCGGAGGGGGAGTTGACGGTGTCCGCGGAGACGCCGGAGGTGGGCGACGCGAGCGAGGCGATGCCGGCGCCGTTCAGCGGCGAGCCGCTCGAGATCGCGTTCAACCCCGAGTTCTTCGTCGCCGGCGTCGAGAGCATCGACTCCGAGGAGCTCGTGCTGCGGCTCACCTCGCCACTTCGCCCCGGCCTCCTCGAGCCGGTGGAGCGCGACGACTTCCGCTACCTCGTGATGCCGATCCGGCTGAACGTGTAGAGATCGCCGGGGCGCCGTGCTCGTCGAACGGCTGGAGGCGCGCTCGTTTCGAAACCTCGACCGGGCCGAGGTCGAGCTCGGGAGCGGGATCACCCTCGTCCACGGCCCGAACGGAGCGGGGAAGACGAACCTTCTGGAGGCGCTGTGCTTCGGGCTGGTGGCGGCGTCGTGGCGCACCCGCGCCGATCGCGAGCTGATCGCGTTCGGGGCCGAGCTCGGACGCGCCGAGGTGGTGGTGAGCGACGACGGCGAGACGCGCACGTTCCTCGCCTCGGCGACCCGGGCGGAGGGCCGCACGCACCGCCTCGACGGCCACCGCGTGCCCGACGACGTCGCCGAGCTGCGCCCCGCGGTCGCCGTGTTCTCCCCCGACCGGCTCGCGCTTGTCAAGGGCCCGCCGACCGAGCGCCGCGGTCACGTCGACCGCTTCGTCGCCGCGCTGTGGCCGGCGCGCGCGGACGCGCGCCGCCGGTACGGCCGCACGCTCGCGCAGCGCAACGCGCTCCTCGGCCGGATCCGGGCGGGGGCGGCGTCCGAGGACGGGCTGGCGGCGTGGGACGCGGAGCTGGCCGCGGACGCGGCGGCGCTGATCGAGGCGAGGGCGGCCGCGGTGGAGCGGCTCGCGCCGCCGTTCGCCTCCCTCGCGGGCGACCTCGGGCTCGAGGGGGAGGCGGCGCTGCGGTACCGTCGCCGGACCGAGAGCGCCGAGGCGGGCGCAATCGCGGGGGAGCTTCGGGAGCGGCGGGCCGGCGACATCGAGCGCGGCCACTCGACCCACGGCCCGCACCTCGACGAGATCCAGGTCGAGCTCGGGGGCCGCGCGCTGCGCCGCTACGGCTCGCAGGGCCAGCAACGGGTTGCGCTCCTGGCGCTCCTGTTCGCGGAGCGCGAGGCGCTCCTGGAGGCGCGCCGCACTCCGCCGCTGATGCTGCTCGACGACGTGATGAGCGAGCTCGACCCGGAGCGCCGCCTGCGGCTCGTCGAGCTCCTGCGCGCGGAGGGGCAGGCGCTGATCACGGCCACCGAGCCATCGCAGGTCCCCGAGGGGGCGGAGCGGGCGGAGGTGGAGATCCACGACGGGCGCGTGGGCGCCGCGGCGCGGGTCGGGTGAGCCGCCGGCGAGGGCCGCGACGGGCCGGCGGGGCGTTGCGGGGCGCGCTCGAGGGAGCGTCGCCGCGGACGCTGCTCGCCGAGGTCCAGACGCTGTGGGCGGAGGTGTGCGGGGAGGCGATCGCCGCGCAGGCCCGTCCGGTGAGCGAGCGCGACGGACTCGTGACGGTCGCGTGCCGGTCCGCGACGTGGGCGTCCGAGCTCGACCTGATGCAGACGCGACTCCTGGAGCGGCTCAACGAGCGCCTCGGCGAGCACCGGCTCGAGGGGCTGCGGTTCACCGCCGACGCGGCGCGCTTCACCACCTAGCGAAACCGGCGCCGGAAACCTCGGATCCTGGCACCGTTTCGTTCGTGTTTTGCAGGTCTTTTGTGTGAATGTTGGTGGCTTTTCCGGGGGCGCCGGATGGTATCCTTCTGTCAACTTGTGCGAGTCGCCCCGACCCGGGCCGTATGAGCGCCCGAGCGCCTTCCGTGGTCGGGGTTTCTCGTGGGTTGGACCGACCAAGCGAAAGGAGCCGAGTGGCAACACGGTCCCCGAGCCGGACCGGGTCTAAGACCGGAACGCGGAAGTCCGCGGCGAAGTCGAGCCCGAAGGGCGGCAAGAAGACGAGCAAGGGCGCCCCGAGGCGGGGCCGCACGGACAGCTACGACGCCACCGACATCACCGTCCTCGAGGGCCTCGAGGCGGTGCGCAAGCGCCCCGGGATGTACATCGGCTCGACGGGCGAGCGCGGACTTCACCACCTCGTCTACGAGGTCGTCGACAACTCGGTCGACGAGGCGATCGCCGGCCACGCCGACCACGTCGCGGTCACCCTGCATCCCGACAACAGCGTCACCGTCGCCGACGACGGTCGCGGGATCCCCGTCAAGAACCACGCGAAGGAGAAGCGGCCGGCTGCCGAGGTCGTGCTGACGACGCTTCACGCGGGGGCGAAGTTCGGCGAGGGCGGCGGCTACAAGGTGTCCGGCGGCCTCCACGGGGTCGGGGTGTCGGTCGTCAACGCGCTCTCGGAGCGCCTTCACCTCGAGGTCCGCCGCGACGGCCACGTGTGGACCGAGGACTTCGCGCGCGGCAAGCCGACCTCGAAGTTCAAGAAGGGCAAGGCCGCGAAGCGCACCGGGACGACGATCACCTTCCTTCCCGACCTCGAGGTCTTCGACGAGGTCGAGTACGACTTCCAGACGCTCGCCGAGCGGCTGCGCGAGACCGCGTTCCTCACCCGCGGCCTGAAGATCGATCTAGTTGACGAGCGCGGCGCGGGCGAGGAGGTGAGCTTCCAGTACAAGGGCGGGATCGTCGACTTCGTCAAGCACCTGAACGAGACGAAGGACCCGCTCCACCGCAAGACGGTCTACTTCGAGGACGAGGGCGACGAGGGCCAGGTCGAGATCGCGATGCAGTGGTCGACCTCCTACCAGGAGTCGACGTTCAGCTTCGCGAACAACATCAACACCCACGAGGGCGGCACCCACCTGTCGGGCTTCAAGGCCGCGCTCACCCGGACCCTGAACGCGTACGCGCGCCAGAAGGGCCTCCTGAAGGAGAAGGACGCCAACCTCTCGGGCGAGGACGTCCGCGAAGGGCTCACCGCGGTGATCTCGGTGAAGCTCAACGACCCCCAGTTCGAGGGGCAGACGAAGACGAAGCTCGGCAACCCCCCGATCGAGGGGCTCGTGAAGGAGGCCGTGAACCGGAGGCTCGGGGAGTTCCTCGAGGAGACGCCGGGCGACGCACGCCGGATCCTCACGAAGGCGGTCGACGCGGCGCGGGCGCGGGAGGCGGCGCGCAAGGCGCGCGACCTGACGCGGCGCAAGTCGGCGCTCGAGAACTCCACGCTCCCCGGGAAGCTCGCCGACTGCTCGGTCAAGGACCCGCGCGACGCGGAGCTGTTCATCGTCGAGGGCGACTCGGCGGGCGGCTCGGCGAAGCAGGCGCGCGACCGCTCGACACAGGCGGTGCTGCCGCTGCGGGGGAAGATCATCAACGTCGAGAAGAGCCGGATCGACAAGGTGCTCTCGAACATCGAGATCCAGGCGCTGATCACGGCGATCGGGACCGGGGTGCGGGAGGAGTTCAACATCGAGGACGCCCGCTACCACAAGGTGATTCTGTCGAGCGTCGACGCGGATGAGGACGTGGTCGTCCGTGACGCACGCGGGACGAGGCTCGCGAAGATCGGCCCGCACATCGACCGGCAGCTCGCGGCTCACGGCAAGGACGTGGACGGCTACACGAAGGTCGTGGGCGAGGAGCTGGGTGAGGTGATGTGCTTCGACCGGGCGACCGGGAGGGTGCGCTTCAAGCCCGTCAAGGGAATGATCAGGCACCCGGTGGACGAGCCCCTGTTCGAGATCAAGTCCGCTTACGGGCGCTCGGTGCGCGTGACCGGGAGCCACAGCGTTTTCGTGTACGAGGATGGCGAGATCCGCAAGAAGAGGGGGCTGGACATCCGGGAAGGCGACAAGCTCGTCGTCCCGGGACGGATATCCCTCCGCGACGATGCCCCCGATCGTCTCGACCTCGTTCGGGAGCTGCATGGGTCGGAGTCCGCGAGCCAGGTCTGGGTCCGGGGCGCTGCGATCGAGGATCTGCACCGAAGGAGGGTGCGCCGGGAGCATCTCGGCGACGGCGAGCGGGTGGCTCCGAGGGTCGAGATGCCCGCGGACGTGCGAGCTCATCTAGCGCGCATGCGTCGCGCGAGCGGGATTCGCGGCCGCGATCTGTGCGCCCAGGTGGGGATCCGACAGCCGGTCACCTTCTACTCATGGGAGAAGGGCAGATCCCGACCGACGCTTCCCAATTGGCGGGCATACGTAGAGGCGGTCGGTGAGGAGCCCGGTCGTCTGCTCACTCGGGTGCGGGTCTGCGAGAGCTCACTGGAGCGGACTTGGCGAACTCAGTACAGGGGTGCGCCCGCGAACAAGGTGAAGCCGTACGTTCGCCTCGCGGAGCTGAGCGCCGAGGACCTGGAGTGGCTCGGATCGAGGGAGGATCTCGAGCTCACGCCCGAGCACTACAAGGGCAACGGGGTGAAGCGGTTCCTCGAGGTGTCGCCCGACCTGATGAAGCTGCTCGGCTTCTATCTTGCCGAGGGCTCCGGGAGCCCGCGAGGAGGAATCCGGTTCGCGATCGGCTCGCGCAATGAGGCCTTTCGGGCAGAGATGAGCCAGGCGCTCCAGCGAGTGTTCGGCCGCGGGGTCAGCAACTACGCGGCGGGGGAGCGGATCGGGGAGCTGCGGTTGGTCAACCGGGTCGCGGCGATCGCCTGGGGAAGCCTGTTCGGATTTGCCGGTGCAACGGCGCCGACGAAGCGAGTTCCGGCCATCTTGTTCTCCGTCGATGACGACCTGAGAACGGAGTTCCTCCGCGGTTACTTCATGGGCGACGGAACGTTGAGCGAGAACCGGTTCGGCTTCGGCACGACGTCACGTGACCTGGCCAGCGGCCTTCAGTATCTGCTCGCTTCGTTCGGCGTAGTGGCCTCCACCTCACGATCTTCGGTTGCCGGCACGCCGACCCGGATCAACGGCCGTGCGGCGACGCATCGCCACGATTGCTGGTCGGTGTCCGTGAGCCAGCGCGATGACGTGGCAAGGCTGTCGCGGATCTGGGACACGCATCCGAACGCCGAGCGGGCATGGCGCCAGGTGAGCAGGTCGACGACGGCGCCTCCCCGCCGCTTTGACTTCGTTGGTCGCGACCTGATCGCGGCCGAGGTTCGTTCCGTCGAACAGGTCCCCGCGACGAACGGAAACGTCTACGACTTCTCGGTCCGCGATGACGAGAACTTCATCGCCGGGTTCGGCGGGGTCTGCGCGAGCAATACTGACGCCGACGTCGACGGAGCGCACATCCGGACGCTCGCGCTCACGTTCCTGTACCGCGAGATGCCGGAGCTGATCGAGGCCGGGTACGTGTACATCGCGAAGCCGCCGCTCTACAAGGTGCGCAACGGGCGCGAGGAGGTGTACGTCGAGAAGGAGGGCGAGCTCGAGGCGCTGCTGCTGCGCGACAAGCTCGAGGAGTACGAGATCGTCGACTCGAAGGGCAAGTCGTCGAAGCTGAGCAAGCGCCGGTGGCAGCAGTTCAACCGCCTGTTCAAGGAGTACGAGGGGTGGTCGGCGTCGCTCCAGGCCGAGCACGGCCACGAGGCGGTCGCGTTCCTCGGCGAGTCGCAGCTCCTCGACGCCGGAGCCGCGACGCTCGCCGGCGCGAAGAAGCTGATCGACGCGAAGGACCCGCCCGAGGAGCCGTTCGAGACCGAGCTCGTGAAGTCCACGAAGCGTGAGCTCGTCGTAAAGGCCATTCACCGCAAGAGCGGCCTCGCGCGAACCCACAGGCTTCCCGCCGACCTGTTCCAGTCGAACGACTACCGCAAGCTGGTCGAGGTGCACGGCGGGCTGCTGAAGCAGGTCGGGCGGCCGCCGTTCGAGGTCAAGCTCGGGACGAAGCGGGTCGAGGCGATCTCGTTCGGCGAGCTCCGTCGCGCGATCCTCGACCTCGCGAAGCACGGCGTCGCGCTCCAGCGCTTCAAGGGCCTCGGCGAGATGAACGCCGACCAGCTCCGCGAGACGACGATGGACCCCGCCACGCGCACGCTCCAGCGGGTGACGATCGACGAGGACATTACCCCTGAGCGGGTGTTCTCCGACCTGATGGGGGAAAAGGTCGAGCCGCGCAAGCTCTTCATCGAGAAGCACGCCCGCGACGTGAGGTTCCTCGACGTCTGATGGAAGGTTCCCTCGAAGCGCTGACCGGCCGGATCGAGGACCGCGAGCTCGGCACCGAGATGCGGTCCTCCTACCTCGATTACGCGATGAGCGTGATCGTCGGCCGCGCGCTGCCCGACGCGCGCGACGGCCTCAAGCCCGTCCACCGCCGCGTCCTGTACGCGATGCACGACCTCGGCCTGCAGCCGAACCGGCCGTACCGCCAGTGCGCGTTCATCGTCGGCGAGGTGATGGGCAAGTACCACCCCCACGGCGACAGCGCGATCTACGACACCCTCGCGCGGATGGCGCAGGACTTCTCGCTGCGCTACCCGCTCGTCGACGGCCAGGGCAACTTCGGCTCGATCGACGACGATCCACCGGCGGCCATGAGATATTGCCTGGCTGGCGATACTCGGGTTCCGACCAACTCGGGAACTGTCCGTATCGACTCGATCGTCCCCGACGCCGCTCCCGAGTCGGACAACGACGTCGACCTCGAGGTAGTCGATCGTCTCGGCCGCCCGGTCCACGCCTCGAAGCTCTTCCACTCCGGCGACCACCCGACGCTGCGCCTGCGGACCACCCATGGCCACGAGCTAACGGGGACGCATAACCACCCGGTGCTCTGCCTCGTTGAAGAGGCCGGCGTCCCGCTCTTGCTGTGGAAGCTGCTCGAGGAGATCGAGCCGGGGGACCGCCTGCTCATCTCCCGGACCGCCAGGCCGGTTGACGACGATCTGACATACGAGGACGAACAACTCGCCCTGCTCCTCGGCGCGTTCCTGTCGGAGGGATGGGTCGGACCGTCGAGGGCCGGGTTCAACAACGTCGACCCGGACTTCTTCGACGCCGTGCTCACGGCGTACGACGCGATCGTCGGTGGCTCCCGCTACGTCTACGAGCGGACGATCGACTCGGGCAGCCTCCTGTACGAGCTCGACGTCCAAGACCTCACCCGGATCCCGAACAGCCCGCTCGCGGCGATCGCCGGCCGAAGCAGCGAGAAGGCGGTACCCGACCTTGTCTGGGAGGGTGGCCGGTCATTCAAGGGAGCGTTCCTGCGATCGCTGTTCACCGGCGACGGCTCGTCCTCGCTGCTGCCCCGGAACACGATCCAGATCTCCTACTCGACTTACAGCGACCAGCTGGCCAGCGACGTACAGCAGTTGCTGCTCGAGTTCGGAGTCGGCTCCCGGATCTGCCGCTACGAGAAGGGCGAGTTCAAGGTAGTCATCAGCAATCGGCGGGACGCGAGGTTGTTCTCCACTCGTATCGGGTTCCTCGGAGCCAAGCAAGCCAAGCTCGAGCACGATCTGGCGACGATTCCCGAGCGCAGCCGCGCGCTGCGCCGAGATTTCGTTCCTTTCGTCGCCGACTACATCCTCTCGGATTGCGG
>JBOGZL010000212.1:0-1952 GCA_050697195.1 Solirubrobacterales bacterium | reverse complement strand
ACCCTTTACCGTAGAAAATAACGACTTTGAGATCGAATTTCTGGACCTATCTGGAAATCCTATTGAAATGCAAACAGCCGAGATGAAGATGACTCAAACTGCAGAAAATATAGGTCCTATAGAGATTCAGACGAAAAGGATTTCTAGAGGACACTTTATCGCGAACGCATCATTTGGTCTTTCGGGAGAATGGAATTTGCTGATAGAAGGCGTGAGGAGTGAGATTAATGCACTAAATCTCATCGCCACGTTTAATCTCTTTGTAAAGCCTGAACTGGATCAATTAGAATTCAGCGTCACCCAGATCGCCATGCCAGATAATAAAAGCCAGCCTCTCTATCCAATTTACGATTTTTCGCGTAACTCGATCTGGGTAGGAGACACTTCTATAGGGTCTGGAAGAATATTTGAATATGATATTACTGATAATGAATACCGTGAACACAAAATCAACGGTACGAATATAATCACAACGATGGCCCATGACCAGTCAAATGACATGTTCTGGTTTATCGATCCTATTTCCAAGGTTCTGGGGCTATATGATCCTCAGACAAATAGTAGTCAACTATATAAATTCCCCAATGATCGTATAGTTTCCATCTTCAATTGCAGTACGAGGTGCTGAATTTCCCATTAATGAAAATGCTAACTCTAGTACTGTTGTTGGAGATAGATTAGCTCCGAATGGAACTGCTAGTAGGAACCTCGTCGGGGAAGATAGGGAAGCTGTAGCCCGATTAGGAGATGGTCATCCTTCGGTATGGATTACCTCTCCATCTACAGGCGAAGTTTTGATATTTGATCCTCAATCGCAAAACTTTACAAATTCGCTACCTCTACCGACCCCCAATTCGAATCCACTTGGAATCGCAATAGACTCATCTACTGGACAAATCTGGATTGCAGAAGGCATCGGAAAAATAGCCAATATTGATCCCGCAACCAACTTTACTATCAACGAATACCCTGCTAAGGGGACAGGTGGCCAAGAGAATGGTATCTTGATAAGCCCTACATCTTTGCTTATAGATCCCTCTACTGGTGTGATCTATATATCAAAACATGATGGCCATGTAGTTTCAGTATTTAATCCTATATTCAAGACGTTTAGCGACTTTCCGCCAATCGCTGAGGATGCGTTACCATTTGGTACCACCTTAGATAAAGATCGGAACCTCTGGGTGGCTGAACACGTAACAAATAGATTAGCTGTAATCGATCCTTCTAGTAGTAAAAACAAGGAGGTGACGTTACCCTCCTCATCACCATTCGTACAGTATTTGACAACAGACAATGAAGGAAAAGTGTGGTTCGCAGCGCAGAGGGGAAATGCGATTGGATACATTACGTCAAGCGTGTTGCAGAACTTGTCTTCCTCCTCTTCTTCTGTTGACGGCCGGGATCGAGGACAAATGCAAGGAGAGGCCGAGAATGAAGCATCCTCTTTAGGATATCCAATACTGGCCCTGTTTGTTCCGTTATTCAGCATTGGCTACGAGTACCTACTGGGTCCAATTATTGCAATAGGTGTGATAATTAGCGCTGTGTTTTATGTGAACAGCGTTGTCAGTTTAAAGACTACTATTCGAAAAGTGAGCGGTTTGTTTATTAATATCGATATCACCGGTTAGGGAAAGCATGGAGTTGGAAAAAGGACCTAAAGATAAGGCTCAACAATAGCCGCAAATAGGTAATGGTATGGCTATCCTCGTACTGCTCTGCGTTTCATCAAAAAATGCTGTCGGACAAGGTAAAGCTGCATCATCGAGGTAGTATTAAGTTCAAATGACGGTCTTCGGCATACTGCAATCTAGGGATTAGATTCTCTACACAACACTAAAGGTACAGAAAAAGTGGGCTCCGACCGCTATCTTGATGTACAAATAGAATTACGGGGCCGCTTTAGTTTCGTTGCCGTGTCCTACACTTTCTTTGCCATGTTCAGGGTC
>JBOGZL010000211.1:0-3252 GCA_050697195.1 Solirubrobacterales bacterium | reverse complement strand
GGCGTCCCGTGCTGGGTCGACATCGCGCACCCGGATCCCGACGCTGCGGCCCGCTTCTACGGCGGTGTGTTCGGGTGGGACTTCACTGACCCGGGGGAGATGCCCGGGGATCCGCCGGGCCGCTACTTCGTCGCCCGGCTGCGCGGCCGCGACGTCGCCGGGATCAGCTCCCAGCCCTCCGAGGGAGCGCCGCCCACGCCCGCTTGGAGCACGTACATCTGCGTCGATAGCGCCGAAGAGGCGGCGAAGGGCGCGACGGGCGCCGGCGGCTCCGTCCTCGTGGAGCCGTTCGACGCGGACCCCGCCGGCCGGATGGCGGTTCTCACCGACCGCTCCGGCGCCGCCTTCTGCGCCTGGGAGCCGAGGGAGCGCAAGGGCGCCGAGCTCGTGAACGAGCCGGGCGCGTGGAGCATGAGCGCGCTCAACACGCGCGATCCCGACGCGGCCAAGGCCTTCTACGGCGCTGTGTTCGGGTGGACCACCGACGCGTTCGAGCTCGGCGAGATGGCGATCCCGCTGTTCCGGCTGCCGGGCTTCGAGGGCGGTGAGCCCGAGCAGCCCGTCCCGCGCGACGTCGTCGCGACGATGGCGCCGCTGCCCGACGGCACTCCCGACGACGCGCCATCGCACTGGAGCGTCGACTTCTGGGTCGACGACGTGGACGCGACGGCCGAGCGGGTCACGGGCCTCGGCGGCGACGTCGTCGCACCCCCGTACGACCTCCCGGTCGGCGAGTTCCGGCAGGCCGTGCTCGCCGACCCGCTGGGCGCGACGTTCTCGGTCAGCAAGGTCGGGCCGCCCGCGTAAGCGTGGTGGGATAGCCGCGCGACGATGGACTTCAGGCTCGAGCTGGTCGCAGTTCCGGTGTCCGACGTCGATCGGGCGAAGGCGTTCTACGAGCAGGCCGGCTTCAACCTGGACAACGACGTGACGGTCGAGGAGGGGCCGCGCTTCATCCAGCTCACGCCGCCGGGGTCCGGCTGCTCGATCGCGATCGGCGAGGGGATCACCGAGATGGAGCCGGGCTCCCTCCAGGCGCTCCAGCTCGTCGTCGACGACATCGAGGCGGCCCGCGACGAGCTCTCCGGCCGCGGGCTCCAGGTGTCGGAGATACAGGACTTCCGTGGGGCCGGTTCGTGTACTTCGGCGACCCCGACGGCAACGGTTGGGCGGTCCAGCAGATCCCCGACTACGGCGAGGGTCGGACCCAGCCCGAGGGTGTCTAGCTCCCCGCCGCGGCCATGATCCGCCCGACGTTCTCGGGCGCGAAGAACTCCGGGGCGGGAAGCGTCGCGGCCTGCACGCTCACGAACTCGTCCATCGCCTCCGGGTTCCCGTCCATCGCGCCGATCAGCTGCTGCATGTCGCGCGGGGGCGGCTGAAGCTGCGCGAACTCGTCGGTGAACTCGTACACGGGGAGCGCCTCGCGGTCGCGGGTGCGCTGGTAATCGTCCATCCCCTCCTCGTACGAACGCGTGCCCGAGAGCGAGTCGTCGATGGCGCCGGCGACGAGCTCGGCGTCGCGAAAGGCGTCGTTGATCCCCATGGCGGTGACCGGGTTCTTGTGGTAGCCGGCGTCGCCGAGCAGCGCCCAGCCGGGGCCGTACGGCTTGCGGAAGTACGCGCGGAGCTCGGCCGTCCCGATGAAGTTCGATTCCCGCTTCGCCGCACGGACACGCTCGGCGAACTCAGGCGCAAGGTCGATCGCCGCGAAGAAGTTTCCCTCGACGTCCCCGCGGTTGGCCTTGAACTCCTCGATCGGCCATCCGAAGGGCATTACGGTCAGACCGTCATTGGTCGGCAACGTCGCCCAGCCGCGACGATCCTCGGCCCTGACGGTCGTCTCGAAGCCGTCGGCCGGGAGGTCGCTCCAGTACGCGTAGTACATCGCCATCCGCGACGGGAGCTCGTCGTACTCCTCGGGCTTGACCGTCTTCGCCACCAGGGAGTACCTCCCGTCGGCGCCGATCACCACCCGGGCGCGCTCGGTGACCGTGGCACCTCCCTTGGCGTGCCCGCGGACGCCCGTCACCGTCCCGTCGGAGGCGAGGATCTCGTCGACCGTGAACCCCTCGCGCAGCTCCGCGCCGGCCTCGACCGCCGCTTCGACGAGAACCTGGTCCAGCACGGTGCGGCGCGGACCGTACGCCCGGGCGATCCCGTCGATGGGCCTGGGGGAGCCGGCGATAGTCACCGGTCCGAGGTCGAAGGCGTAGGTCTCGACCGGCGGGCAGCCGGTCGCCTCGAGGCGCTCCAGCAAGCCCCAGCGCTCCAAAGCCGCGATGCCGGGCGGATGCACGAGGTGGGTGGACATCGTGTCGCTCGGAAACGTGGCCTTGTCGAGCAGCAGGACCCTGTGGCCCCTGCGGGCGAGCAGCATCGCGGTCGGCGATCCCGCGCATCGCGCTCCGACGACTATCGCGTCGTAGCTTCCGTGGCTCAAGTCCGGCACCTCCTTGCTTCGTGGTCGGCGTCCACCCACTTGACCCCGCCGCGTGCCCCATCCTTCCCGGCCGCGTCCTAGGACCAGCCGTCCCAGCGCCGCAGCTCGCGCACGGGGTCCCGGGGGCTGCCGTTACGCCACCCCGACGGCCACAGCTCGAAGTGGAGCTGGCACGCCTCGCCGCGGGCGTTGCCGCTGCGGCCGACGGCCCCGATCCGCTCGCCGGTGCGCACGCGCGCACCGCGCTTCGCCGTGGGCGGCCGGACGAGATGCGAGTACATGTAGTCGCGGTCGGTCTGGCGACCGTCGATCACGAGGTAGTGCCCGTACAGGCTCGCGCTGTACCCGCGCGCCTGGACGTTGCCGCCGCGCGCGGCCTCGAGCCGTGTCCCGCACCCCGCCCACAGGTCCTGGCCCTCGTGCGTGCGCCCGCCGGAGCGCGGGACGCCGAACCGATCGCCGTAGCCGTGCGGGCCGCGGACGGGGAAGAGGTGGTCGTAGAACCGAAAGCGGCCGGCGGACCGTCCCGGTCCGCCCGGGGGCGCGACCCGAAACCGGTAGCGCCCCTTCGGCGCGCCGCCACCGCTCTCGGTGAGCCCGTTCCAGCGCACCGCGTGGCGGGCGAACGGCGCGCGGTCCTGCTCGGTCCAGCGGTGGACGACCTTGCCGCGCCGCACGAGCGTCAGCCTCAGGTCGAGCGGGCCGTAGCCGCGAAAGCGGTACCGCAGGCGCGCCTCGCGCCGCGAGTCGAAGAACGCCTTCCTGGGCCTCGCCGAACCGCGCTCGAGCGCGAAGCTTCCCGGCGCCGG
>JBOGZL010000210.1:0-8970 GCA_050697195.1 Solirubrobacterales bacterium | reverse complement strand
CGTGTTGACCGTCCCGGTGGGTAGTCGTTGCTGCCGACTACGTTCCCGATCCCTCGGGTTTCAATCACGGCCCACGAGGCCGCCGCCCTGCGAGCGTCGATGCCGCGTTTAGGCGTCCAGCATCTGCTCGACCGCGGGGATGAAGTCGGCGGCGCCCTCGACTATCGCCTTCGCCCGCTCAGCGTCGGGCGTGACGGCCTCATAGTCGCCCTGCTCACGTGTCGTCTGGGCGCTGGTGGCGATGGTGTAGAGGCCCTCGTCGAAGGCTTCGGTGGCCACGTAGCGCTCGCGGAAGAGGTGCCATGTGCCACCGTGGGTCTTGGCGTACTCGTCCCTCTCCGAGAGCGCGGCACGGGCCGCGTACAGCATCGCGAAGTAGGCGGCGCTGACGGCGCCCGCGAGATGCCCCGAGTCGAGAATCTCCCGGGCGATCGCAAGACGGTCGTGCGCCTGATCCATGAACTCCTTGGAGCGGGGGCTCACTCCAGGCCGCTTCCTTGGAGAACGACCTTGTCGCGATCGACCTCCCGGATGAAGAAGGATTCGATCTCGCGACGGCCGCGCAGCCAGTCCGGATCGTGGAGGTGGACCGAGTACCATGCCGGGCTCGCACCCTCGGCCGTTGCGGCCGCGTATGCGAGCTCGTGTGCTCTGAAGCCGTATCGCCGCTCGCCGCCGTCGGCGATCACCATCAGGTCGACGTCCGACTCCGGGTGGGGCGTTTCGCCGCGAGCGCGGGAGCCGTAGAGCCACACCGCGCGCAGGTCCTCGCCGAGCTCGTGGCGAAGGTGGGCGACGAGGCGCTCGAGCACGCGGCGCTCGACGCCGGTGAGCGACGTAGCGGCGAGTGTGTCGTCCAGCTGTGTCGCCATGGGCAGGAGGATAGGCGTGGTCACGGCCGTTCCCCTCGAGCGAAGGCTGACCGGGACCAACCCCGCGAATCCTCCACATGAGAGGTGAGCGACCGGACTCGAACCAGCGACCACCTGGCCCACATCCAGGGGCACAGGGTCGTTACGGTCGAGTCGGTGCAGGGATGGTTTGCTACGCTAATTAGCGTGGGTAACCATTCTGCGAGCTCCAGCATCGCCATCCCCCCCGACCTCGCAGGCGCCGAAGGCCCGGAGGTCGCGACCAGGCTGCGCCTCGCGATCACCCGCATGGCGCGCCGGCTTCGCCAGGAGGCGGGTGCAGACCTCAGCCCCTCCCAGGTGGCCGCGCTCGCGACGATCGAGCGCCACGGGCCGCTCGCCCCGAGCGAGCTCGCCGAGCGCGAGCGGATCAAGCGCCCCAGCGCGACACGAATCCTCTCCCGCCTTACTGCCGCGGGCCTGATCGAGCGGGTCCCCGATCCGGCCGATGGCCGCTCGGCGATCGTCACCATCAGCCCACCGGGGCGGGCGCTGGTGCGACGAATGCGGCAGCGAAAGACCGCCTACCTGGCCCGCAGGATGCGCGACCTTGCGGCGGAGGACGTGGACGCGCTCGCGCGCGCCGCCGAGGTCCTGGAGCGCATGCTCGAGGGTGAGCGCGCTTGACGGCGGCCCTCGACCGCTCCTTCGCCAGCCTCCGAATCCCGAACTACCGCCGCTTCTTCGTCGGCCAGCTCGTGTCGATCTCGGGAAACTGGATGCAGACCGTCGCCGAGATCTGGGTCGTGCTCTCGTTGACGGGGAGCGGCGTCGCCGTGGGGTTCACGACCGCGCTCCAGTTCCTGCCGATGCTGCTGTTGGGGGCATGGGGCGGCCTGATCGCCGACCTGCTCCCCAAGCGACGGCTGCTGATCGCGACCCAGGCGCTCCACATGCTGCCGCCGCTGGCCCTGCTCGCGCTCGCCGCGAGCGGCGCCCTGACGCCGATCGCCGTCTACGTCGTCGTCTTCGGGCGGGGGCTCGTCAACGCGATCGACTACCCGACCCGCCAGGCCTTCGTCATGGAGATGGTCGGCGCGGGGCGGGTCGTCAACGCGGTCAGCCTGAACAGCGTCCTGATCCACTCGGCCCGCATCACCGGGCCTGCGCTGGCCGGTGTCCTGATCGCCACCGTCGGGGTCGAGCCGTGCTTCGCGCTGAACGCGGCGAGCTTCGCGGTGATGATCGTGGCCCTGATGCGGATGGACGCCGGCGAGCTGCGCCCGGCGGTCCGCCCCGAGCGCCAGTCCGGCGCCGTGCGCGCCGGGCTTCGCTACGTGCGCGCCACGCCGCAGCTGTGGATCCCGCTCGGCCTGATGGCGATCGTCGGCACGCTCGGGTTCAACTTCCAGGCGATCCTTCCGCTGCTGGCGCGGTTCAGCTTCGAGGGCGGCGCTTCCGCGTACGCGGCGCTGGTCAGCGCGATGGGAATCGGCGCGGTCGTCGGGGCGCTGACCAACGGGGCCCGCGGGAGGGTCACGCCGGCGCTCATGGTCGGGGCGGCGGTCGGCTTCGGCGCGCTCGCGCTGCTCGCGGCGGGCGCGCCGTCGATCGGGCTCGAGCTCCTCGTCCTGGCCCCGCTCGGCGCCGCCAGCGTGATCCTCGCCGCGAGCGTCAACTCGGCGCTCCAGCTCGCCTCCGAGCCGGCGATGCGAGGCCGGGTGATGGCGCTCTACTCGGTGGTCTTCCTCGGCACGACCCCGATCGGCGCTCCGCTCGCCGGATGGCTCTCGGAGCAGCTCGACCCCCGAGCGGCGCTGGTGATGGCGGGTGTCGCGGCGCTCATCGCGGGCCTGCTTGCGCGGATCGCGTTCGAGCGCGCCGAGGGCTCGCCCACGGGTTGACCTCGGTCGGGGTCGCCCGCCGGGAGGTAGTCCCACCAGTGCGCCGGCCGCAGTGGCCGGGCCGGACGCACGGGGGTACCCCGCGAAGCGGTCAGGCGGTCGGCTCGCCGTCCTCCTCGACGTCCTCCTTGACCGTCGAGGAGACGCACTTGCCGAACGCGTTGCGCTTCGCGCCCTGGGACTTCTCGCCCTTCGGGTCGTTGGTCCCCCAGGTCTCCCGGAAGCCCTCGGGGTCGGCCTCGCGCTCGGCGCGACACTGCTGCGCAGCGTTCGCGAGCTCGTCCGGGGTCACCGACTCGGTGCCCTTGATGCAGTTGCGCATCGCGTGCTTGCCGTACAGGGCCCGGAACGCGGCCTTGTCCGCCTTCTTCTGCGCCGCGCACTCCTTCGCGGCGAGGCTCTTCCCATGCCCCTCCCCGTTCCCATTCCCATTCCCGTTGCCGGCGAGCGCGCTGCCCGCGGGGAGCGCGACCGCGACGGCACAGCTGAGAGCGAGTGTGATCGCTCGCTTCATTGGGACCTCCTTGTTCGCTTGTCTCCCCCTGTAAGCGCCGCGCACGCCGATTGGGTTACGGCGTAGGCGCGATCACCGCCATACTGGGCGCGGTGAGCGAGCGGCCGGACCTCCGCGAGGCGCTCGAGCGCCGGGCGCGGACCCGCGACGAGGCGCGCCCCAAGGCGGTCGAGCGCCGGCACGCCGCCGGCCGGCGGACGGCGCGCGAGAACATCGCCGACCTCCTTGACCCCGACAGCTTCGTCGAGTACGGGGGGCTCGCGATCGCGGCCCAGACGGCGCGCCGCGAGCTCCGGGAGCTGATCGAGCGCACGCCCGCCGACGGCCTCGTCGCCGGCACGGGCCGCGTCAACGGAGAGCTGTTCGGCGACCGGGCCGCGTGCGCGGTGCTCTCCTACGACTACACGGTGCTCGCCGGCACCCAGGGCACGATCGGGCACCGCAAGAAGGACCGGCTGTTCGAGCTGATCGAGCGGATGCGGCTGCCGACCGTGTTCTTCGCCGAGGGCGGCGGCGGCCGGCCGGGGGACACCGACGTCGCGGTCGTCTCGGCGCTCGAGACCCGGGCGTTCGCGCTCTGGGCGCGGCTCTCCGGCGTCGTGCCCCGGATAGCGATCGTCTCCGGGCCGTGCTTCGCAGGCAACGCCGCGATCGCCGGCTGCTCGGACGTGATCGTCGCGACCGGCGACGCCTCGCTCGGGATGGGTGGCCCGGCGATGATCGAGGGCGGCGGCCTCGGCCGCGTCGAGCCGGGCGAGGTCGGGCCGGTCGACGTCCAGGCTCCGAACGGGGTGATCGACGTCCGCGCCTCAGACGAGGCCGAGGCGGTCGCGGTATCAAAGCGCCTGCTCTCCTACTTCCAGGGCGAGACCGAGGGTGGCGAGCCGCCCGACCAGCTCCCCCTCCGCGACCTCGTCCCCGAGCGCCGCCGGCGCGCCTACGACGTCGTGCCGGTGGTCGAGAGGCTCGCGGACGCCGGCACGGTCACCCTCCTGCGCGAGGGGTTCGGGCGCGGAATCGTCACCGCGCTCGCCCGGATCGACGGCCATCCGCTCGGGATCGTCGCGAACAACCCGGTTCACCTCGCGGGCGCGATCACCAGCGACGGCGCCGACAAGGCGGCCCGGTTCATGCAGCTCTGCGACGCCTTCGGGTTGCCGCTCGTGTCGCTGATCGACACCCCGGGGATGATGGTCGGGCCCGAGGCCGAGGCGACCGCCCTCGTTCGCCACACCTCCCGCCTTTTCGTCACCGGCGCCGCGCTGCGGGTCCCGCTCGTCGCGGTGATCCTGCGCAAGGCGTACGGGCTCGGGGCGCAGGCGATGGCGGGCGGCAGCCTCCATGAGCCGCACCTGACCGTCGGATGGCCGACCGCCGAGCTCGGCCCGATGGGCCTCGAGGGGGCGGTCCGGCTCGGGCTCCGGCGCGAGCTCGAGGCGATCGCGGACGAGGACGCTCGCGAGGAGCGTGTCCGCGAGCTGACGGCCGCCGCGCACGAGCGCGCGAAGGCGCTCAACGCCGCTACCCTTTTCGAGCTCGACGACGTGATCGACCCCGCCGAGACGCGGCGCGTGATCGCCTCGACGCTCGCGGCAGCGCCCTCCACCTCACCTCCCGCGGCGCCACGCTTCGTCGACACGTGGTGACGGTGGACGGCAGCTCGAACCCCGGACGGGCCCCGATCCCGGATCCGTCCGGTCCCACCCTGACCCCCTTGCGGCGATGTTGATCGCCCGGATGCTGTGCTCGGACCCCGGCTGCGCCGAGGAGCAGGAGATCGTGATCGCCGAGCTAGCCGAGCTCGATCGCGCCTGCTGCGATTGCGGCTACGGGCTCGTGGTGACCTCGATCTCGCGGACACACTCTCAGTAGCCTGAATGCATGCTGCTCGGCCGCAGTCCGGAGCTCGAGCAGATCGGCCGCCTGGTGGCCGATGCTCGCGAGGGGCACGGCCGGGCGCTGCTGATAGTCGGCGAACCGGGGATCGGGAAGACCTCGGTGCTGGCGGAGGCGGTCGCCCTGGCCGACGATCTACACGTGATCGATGCCGAAGCGACCGAGGCGGAGGCGAACCTGCCCTATGCCCTGCTCGGGGAGACCGTCGCGCCGTTGCTGAAGGGGCTCCCCGAGCTCCCCGAGCGCCAGGCCAACGCGATCCGGGCGGCGCTCGCCCTCGAACCGTCGCCGGACTTGGCAGGCGACCGCTTCGCCACCTGTGCAGCTTTTCTGAGCCTGCTCGCCCGCGCCGCCGAGCGGAAGCCGCTGCTGGTGGTCGTGGACGATGCGCAGTGGCTCGACTCACCCTCGGCCGAGTGCCTGACCTATGCGGCACGGCGTCTCGCCGACACCCGGGTGGCGCTACTTGCGGCATCGCGGCCGAGCAGCGAGGGACCTCTGCTCGGCTCCAATGTTCTGGAGCGCCTCAACCTCTCAGGTCTGGACAACGAGGACGCCCGCGCGCTGCTGGGAGCGTCAACACCCGAGGCCACATCAAGTGTCGTCGAATCCCTCGTCGAGATGGCGGCGGGCAACCCCCTGGCGCTGCGCGAGCTGCCCGCGCAGCTGAGCGAGGGCCAACGGCTCGGGCTGGTTCCCATCGACCATGTTCCGGTGGCCAGCGCGGCGCTGCTCGAGGCGTTCGAATCGCGGCTTGCGGCGCTCGGCGCAGACGACCGCGCCGCGGTCGTGGTCGCGTCCGCCGCGGTAGGTCGGGAGCTCGCGCCCGTAGTCGGAGCGTGCCGCGATCTGGGAATCGAAACCAGCGCTCTCGAGCGCGCCGAGACGGCCGGCGTGCTGATCATCGGTGAGGACCGCCTCGCGTTCTCGCATCCCCTCGTGAAGGCGGTCGCCTACGAGCGGACCACCCCGGCGGAGCGACGGCGCGCCCACGGAGCGCTTTCCGGCCACTGCGGCCCCGACGCTCGCGCATGGCACCTCGCCGCGGCGACCGTCGGTCCGGATGCTGAGGTCGCCGATCTGCTCGATGGCGCCGCGCGCAGGGCGATCGCTCGCGGAGCCCACAGCGTCGCTGCGGACGCCCTCCAGCGAGCGGCGGGTTTCAGCGAGGACGCCGAGATCCGCTACCGCAGGCTCTACGGAGCCGCCCTGGCAGCCGCAATCGGCGGTGCCTACGATCGCTGCGCCGCGTTGCTCGAGCCTCTCACCGAGATCGACGACCCGCTCCTGCGGGCGAACATCCGCCACACGCTCGCGGTCGTGACGATGACTGGAGGGATCCGCGTCGCCCCCGACGCCCACACCCGGTTGAGAGACGAGGCCGAGCTCATCCTCCCGATCGACCCGGCCGCCGCGGCGGCAATGCTTGCAGATGCCGCGCTGCTGGCGGGGGTGTTCGGACAGCTCAACGCTGGAGTTCCCGCCGCCCGGCGCGCAGCAGCCGTAGTTCCCGACAACGGCTCGCCGATGATCCGCTGCCGTGTCCATGCCCTGTCCGGGATCGCTCTGGCCCTGGCCGGCGATGGCGGCGCCGCGCGGGAAAGCCTCGACGAGGCCGGACGCCTGCTGGCCGAGATCGACACGCTCTCGCCCGGGACGCAATCGGCGGTGTTGGGGCTGCACGCACGGGTTTGTACCGGCCAGGAGCGGTCGCTGAGGACGGAGATCGCGCGACTGATCAAGATGGCGCGGGAGACCGACACGTTCGGGCTGCTCCCGTACCTCCTGGGGGTGTCGGCGGACGCCGCGTATCGCGTCGGCGACTGGGAGGCGGCCGCACGTCAGTCGACGTCCGTGGCTCTCGCGGAGGAGTACGGGCAGCGGGGCATCCTTCCGTTCTGTCTGGCCGTCAGCGGGCGGCTTCGCGCTGCTCGCGGAGAAACGGCGCAGGCGAGGGTCGAGCTCGAGCGCGCCATCGCCGTCGCGCAAGAGGTCGGCTCGGTCATGGTGGTCGATTGGGGCCGGGCCGCGCTCGGCTTCCTCGAGCTCGGGATTGGCCGAGCGGAGGCGGCCGTCGCCGAGCTCGAGCAGGTCCAGGCCTCGGCTGCGGAGTCCGGCCTGGAAGACCCGACCTTCGTGCCCTGGGCTCCCGACCTGGTGGAGGCCTACATCCGGGCCGGACGGGTCGCGGATGCCGAGGGGGCGTCCTCGGCGCTCAACCGCAGAGCGGAGCGAAGCGGCGTGGCGCTTCCCCTCGCCTTCGCGGCTCGCTGCCGTGGGCTGGTCGAGGAAGGCGGCTTCGAGGCTCATTTCGACGAGGCCCTCACCCAGCACGGCCGAACCGAGGCTCCGTTCGAGGCGGCGCGCACCCTGCTCGCCTACGGCTCACGCCTGCACCGCGCCCGCCGCCGAGTAGACGGCCGCAAGAGGCTCCGCGCGGCGCTGGAGATCTTCGAGCAGCTTGGAGCCCGGCCATGGATCGAGCGCACCAACGCGGAGCTGCGAGCGGCGGGTGCGATCCGCCGCGATCCGATCGCCGACCCCCACGAGCTCAGCCCTCAGGAGGTCAGAGTGGCGACGGCAGTCGCCGAGGGCGCAACAAACAAGCAGGTGGCAGCGGAGCTGTTCCTGAGCCCGAGAACGATCGAGTTCCACCTCGGCCGCGTCTATCGCAAGCTCGGCATTCATTCCCGCGCCGAGCTGGCCGGACTCGTCGCCAAGGGCGCTCTTGGCGACTCGCCCGAGAAGTCCCAGCGCCGCCAGGCTTGACCTCCGAATCGTCCTTGCACCCCGGACACGACCTTGGCGCGCGGGCTCCAGCGGGTCGGGTGAAGCGCCCGCCCAGTCCGCGTGATCATCCAGCGCAGCACCACGGCCACCGACACGCCGACCGTGGCGTTCAGGGCAACGGCACCCGATGAGTTTCCAGCCCCGAGCCGGTCACCAGATCGAACCCCCAGAAAGGAACCCCAATGCGAGAGCTGATCGTGAACACCTTCCTGACCCTCGACGGCGTCATGCAGGCCCCGGGCGGCCCCGAGGAGGATCCCAGCGGCGGCTTCGAGCACGGTGGCTGGTCGTTCGGCTACTGGGATGAGCAGATGCAGCGGGCGATGGGAGAGTCGATGTCAAAGCCCTTCGATCTCGTCCTCGGTCGCAAGACCTACGAGATCTTCGCGGCCCACTGGCCGCACAGCGACGATTCCCCCGCCGAGCCGCTCAACAAGGCGACCAAGCACGTGGCCTCCACCACGCTCACCGAGCTCGAGTGGGAGAACTCGAACCTGATCGAGGGGGACGTGCCCGACGGGGTTCGGGCGCTCAAGCAGCAGGACGGCCCCGAGCTGCAGGTGCACGGCAGCGCGAACCTGATCCAGACGCTGCTCGAGCATGGGCTCATCGACGAGGTCCGCCTCTGGACCTTCCCGCTCGTGCTCGGCAAGGGAAAGCGCCTGTTCGACGGCGGCACGGTGCCCGCGGGCCTGGAGCTCACGAACTCACAGGTCTCCTCCACCGGAGTGACCACGGCCACCTACCGAACCGGCGCCGAGATCAAGAGCGGGTCCTTCGCCGCGGAGACGCCGAGCGAGGCGGAGCTGGCGCGCCGCGCCGCGCAGGAGCGCTGAGCGTGAAGGCGGAAGCCGCCCAGAAATCCCCGGCTTCACGGGGCGTTCTGAGGGTGAGCGACCGGACTCGAACCGGCGACCACCTGGACCACAACCAGAATCGGGCCGTATCAGTGAGTCACTTCTGGAGTATTTCGCCTGCAAGCGATAGGGATCGCGTAGCCGGAACTGGCCGCGGT
>JBOGZL010000209.1:0-12733 GCA_050697195.1 Solirubrobacterales bacterium | reverse complement strand
CTCGTAGGCCTGGAGCCGGCGGATGGTGTCGTCGAGATCGGGATTGCCGCGGAAGTGATTCTCGGCCCGTGCGGTGAGCGTGAACGGGAAGTCCAGCGCGCCGGCGGCGTCTGCGGCTGCGGCCACGCGGTCGGCTCCCAGCTCGAGCTCGTAGATGAAACTGCCGTCGCGGTCCCATTCCTCGATCGAGCCGCCAACTGCTCCCGCGGCGGCCACACTTGAGATCGCCAGCGCCGCGTCTGCTGGCGCGGGCCCGTAGCCGTTCTCGAGGTCCATGGAGACGGGCAGATCGGTCGCCCGGTCGAGCGCCCCCGCATATTCGACCACTTCGTCGAGACTGACCTCCCCATCTGATCGACCCAGCGTCTCGGCGAAACCGCCGCTGGTGCTCGCCAACGCCTGGAAGCCGAGCTTGGCCAGGGCCCGTGCCGATCCCGCGTCCCATGGATTCGGGATCACGAACGGCTCGCCCTCGTGCAGTGCCCGGAACGTCTGCCCCTTCTCGAGCTGTGAAGGCGTCATCGCTCTGGGGTCAAGTCGTGCTCGCGGTTGTAGTTCCAACCAACGGGGACGACATGCAGCGTGCCATGAAGGCGCTCATCCGCGCTCCCCGCCCCGGCGGACTCTGGCGAGGATCGCGTCGATCCGCCGCCGCCGATCGGCTTCGTTAGTGCGAGTGTAGAAGGGCTCTGTGCGCGGTCCGCGTTGGGAATCACGTGGTCGCCGACGGCTCAGCTCGCGGCCGCGCCGGCGGCCTGGCTCCGCTGGACGGCCTCCTGGAGAGGCTGGATATCGTATGCGACGAGTGCGTCGACCGCGCGGCCGTCGCGGACCCGGAAGCGATCGATGCCCGTCCACTCGAGCGGCTCGCCACCGACCGTGCCCCGAGCCCGCCAGCTGATGAACACCAGCTCGCCTGCCTCGGCATGCTCGATCACCTCGAGTCGGAGGTCCGGAATAAGGGCGAGGATTCGCGCGATGTGCTCGGGATGTTCGCTCCCGCGGATGGGCTCCACTCCGGGCCAGTTCGCGACGGCATCCGCCGCGACGAGCTCCGCAGCCGTGTCAGGATCGGGATTGGACCAGAAGCAGTCGAAGCGGTCGACGAAGCCCGCCGTCCTACCATCTGGCCCGCCAGCCGCCTGCTCCATGGCGTAGCGCAGTGGGCCAGTGTCGTAGATCCGTCTGGGTAGAACCCGATCTGGCTGGAGGGCTCGTCTCCCGAGAAGGCGATCCACGCGCCCCCTCAGGGGAAGAACGGCAGGGCGTGACCTTGCCAGATCTCGGCGATGGCGCGCGCCGCCCGCTCGGGTCGCGTTACGGCTACGGAGAGGTGAGCGATCTGCATGCCTGGGCCTAGTAGGCGCCGCTGGTGGCCTGTGCGAACGAACCGCGGAGGTCCGCGAGAAGCGACGGCGCGGAGGGGTTCCAGCCCAGCTCGTGCCGTGCCCGCTTCCCTGACGCGGCCTGGTCGAGAAGGAACGCCTCGACCATTACGCCCCACGCCTGCTCGGCCTGCTCACGCGGCCAGGGCACCACGGACGACTTTGTCACCTCCGCGACGGCCTGCGCGGCGTCGGCGACGCGAACCGGCGGGCCGTGCGCGCCGAGGTAGACCGAGCCCGCGGGGGCGTGCTCGATCGCACGGGTGTAGAGGTCGGCGAGGTCGGCGCGGTGGACCACTGCCCAGCGGTTCTCGCCGCCGCCGATCGGGCGAACGGAGCCGTCGTTGGGGGCGAGCAGCATCGGGATGTAGCCGCCGCCGTCGCCGTAGACGAGCGCGGGACGGATGCGAGTGCTTCGCACCCCTCGCTCGGCTCCCGAACGCACGAGGTCCTCGATCTCGGGGCGCCATGAAACCACCATCGGCGGGTCAAGCGGGGAGTCCTCGGTCGCCTCCCGGCCGCCGGTGTCGCCGTGCAGCCAGAGCCCGCTCGTATAGACCAGCGGCCGGTTGCTGCCAGCCAGCTCGTCGAGCAGGGCCGAGACGGCGATCCGGTCGAGCTCACCCGCACGCTCGTCGTTGCTCGACGCTGCGTGCACGACGCCGTCGGAATCCCGGGCGGCCGCGCGCAGGCTGTCGAGATCCGCGATGTCTCCGGCGACCGGCTCCACGCCGTCCTGAAGCCGTTCCTCCTGATCGTCGCCACGCACCAGCCCGAGGACCTCGTGGCCGCGGTCGCGCAGAGCACCAGCCACCGCACCGCCGATGTAGCCCGTCGCCCCAGTCACCAACACTTTCATCGAAAACCTCCGTCTCGCCAGGTTCGTGAACAAGCATCACGGTAGCAAACGGCGTTCACGACCCTGAACGCGCCATACTGCGGGCGTGTCGCTTCAGCCGCGATCGCCTAAGCCAAGAGCCGTTGAAGCTGCGACCGGGGGCAGAGATGCCGATGGTGGCCCTGGCGCCGGGCGCCGGAAGCGGCGCGAGCAGCTCTCGCGCGAGGAGATCCTCGACGCCGCGATGGCGCTCGCTCGCGACGGAGGGTGGGAGCGCATGACGATGCGCGCGATCGCCGAGCGCCTTGACGCCAGCCCCGCCTACGCCTACCGCTACTTCCAAGGCCGCGACGCGATCCTCCTGGAGATCATCCGCGACGGGTTCAAGCGAATGCTCGCCGCGATGGAGGCTGCCGTCGATGGCGCCGCCGACGCGTCCGGTGCCCTACGCGCCGCCAAGCACGCCTACGTCGGATTCGCGCTCGATCACCCCGAGCTCTACCAAGCGATGTACGGGCTCGGCGGCGTCCGGGTTCCCGCCGACCAGACCTGGACCGAAGGAGCGGCGCTCGGGGAACTCGACGCCCGCCTCATGTCCGAGATCTCCGGCCGACCGCCCGAGGAGCACGAGGAGGACGTGCTCGTCCTCTGGGCAGCCGTCCACGGGCTAGTCGCGCTCGCCGACGGAGGACGCATTCAGGAGCCCATCGACCGGTCCCAAGGCCCGCTCGACCGCGTCCTCGACGACACGCTCGCACGGGTACACGCTCGCTCACCGGCGGGCGGCCACTGACGTGGCCACCGTACCGGGTCCGCTTGGACCACCGGAGCCAAATCTGCTGACGGCGGCCCGCGAGGGCGACGAGGCGGCGTTCGGTGCCCTGGTCGAGCCACACCGCCATGAGCTCCTCGCCCACCGTTACCGCATGCTGGGATCGCTACACGACTCCGAGGATGCGCTACAGGACGCGCTGCTACTTCCACATCAACCAGAGTTGCATCGAGTGCTGCCGTCGGCCGCCGAGTTCGTAATGGGCAAGGTGGAGCAGGAGCATCTGCCCGCGCGAAGGCCGGAGCGACGAGCCGCGCACGGCGCGGCGAGCCGGTGGCGGTGACCCCGTCCGGCTCCAAACCGGCGGGACGCCGATACCAGCGAGATGCTTCCGCGGAACCCACCGCGTGCACGAGGTGCGGGTTCCGCGGGATAACCTACCCCGCCCGGCTCCGCCCTGTCAAGGATCCGCCGCACAACGGAGGAGCGTCCGAGCGGGGGACGATGAGTTCGGCCGCCGCCGCGGTCCTAGAGGTGAGAGACCGCGGCACAGGAGGTACCGATGGGTTCGGACCAGGAGCGTCTCGGGGCGTTGGTGGGCAAGTGGAAGACGGAGGGTTGGACCCGCGAGGTGGCGGGCGCCCCACGGGTGAGGATCGACGCGACCGATACGTACGAGTGGCTGCCGGGCAAGTCAGCCTTGCTTCACCGCGTCGACGCCCGGATGGGACACGAACGAGTCGAAGGCGCCGAGATCATCGGCTACGACCCCCGAGCGCAAGCGCATACGTCACCCAGTGCTTCGGCAGCGACGGACCGAGCGCGTACGAGGCAGGGTTCGAGGATCAGGACGGAGCGCTGGTCTGGACGATGCGCAGCCGCGGCGACCGCTTCAGCGGCACGTTCGGCGACGACGGGAACACGATCACGGGCCACTGGGAGTCGCTCGACGACGACGGCAAGCGGCGGCCGTGGATGGACATCACGTTGACAAGGCGGGACGGCTGAGGCGACCGCCTGGGGCTGACCTCGAGCCGTATGCTTGGGCCGGCCCGCGGGCCGGCATGGAGACGGTGGGATTCACGCGGATGGAGGACGGCACGGCCGAGGATTACGCGCTCCTCGAGCGGCTCGAGGACGAGTGCATGCGAGGGTTGCCGGACCGGCTGCTCGACGCGGTTCGGGCCCTGGAGCACTCGTTCGGCGGCTATCAGGTCACCCGCTACGAGCACTCGCTCCAGTCGGCGACCCGCGCCCACCGCGACGGGCGCTCGGAGGAGTACGTGGTCGCGGCGCTGCTCCACGACATCGGAGACGAGCTCGCGCCCTACACGCACGGCGAGATGGTCGCCGCGATCCTGAAGCCGTACGTGGAGCCGCGGATCTGCTGGATCGTCCGCCATCACGGCGTCTTCCAGCAGCATTACTACGGGCGTCAGACCGGCGAGGACCCCGACGCCCGCGAGCGCTACCGCGGCCACGAGTGGTTCGACGACTGCGCCGAGTTCTGCGAGCTCTACGACCAGAACTGCTTCGACCCCGGGTACGACTCGCTGCCGATCGAGGCTTTCGAGCCGCTCGTGCGGCGGGTGTTCGCCGAGCCCCGCTACGCGTAGGCCGCACCGCTCAGCGAGTATCGTCGGACCGGTGAAGGAGAGGTCGCCGGACGGCGCCAACAAGCCCGTGCTGCTCGCGGTGGACGACGAGTCAGAGGCGCTCGGGCGGACGAGGCGCGAGCTGGAGCGCCGCTACGGCGGCGACTACCGCGTCGTCTGCATCCCGTCCGCGAACGATGCCTGCGAACGGCTGGTGGCAATGCGGGCGGCGGGCGAGGAGGTCGCGATCGTGCTCGCCGACCAGTGGATGCCCGAGCAGACCGGAACCGAGTGCCTCGCCCAGGTGAAGAGCATCTATCCGCGCGCGAAGCGCGCTCTGCTCGTCGAGTGGGGGGCGTGGGGCGACCGTCGGACGACCGACGCGATCCTGCGGGCGATGGCGCTCGGTCACATCGACTACTACGTGCTGAAGCCGTGGCGGTCGCCGGACGAGCTCTTCAACCGCACGATCGCGGAGTTCATCCACGAGTGGTCCCAGGCGGGGTCCTCCGGCCCGAGGGAGCTCGCGATCGTCGATCGTCAGTGGTCGCCGCGCGCCCACGAGCTCCGCAGCCTCCTGGCCCGAAACGGCGTTCCGCATGCCTTCCACGCCCGCGACTCGGACGAGGGTCGCCGGCTGCTCGCGGAGGCCGACGTGGAGCACGCCGGCCGGCCCGTCGTCATCCTGCGCGGCGGGCGCGTCCTCGAGGACCCGTCGAACGCAGAGCTCGCGGCGTCCTACGGCGTCAACACGAGCCCCGATGTCGATCGCGACTTCGACGTGATCGTCGTCGGGGCGGGCCCCGCCGGGCTCGCCGCCTCCGTCTCCGCCTCCTCGGAGGGGCTGCGCACCCTGGTCGTCGAGCGCGAGTCGATCGGCGGCCAGGCCGGGTCGAGCTCCCTGATCCGCAACTACCTCGGGTTCTCGCGCGGGGTCAGCGGGGCGGAGCTCGCCCAGCGCGCGTACCAGCAGGCGTGGGTGTTCGGAACCGACTTCATCCACATGCGCGAGGTCACGGGGCTGCGGACCGAGGGCGAGCGCCACGTGGTGACGATCGCGGACGGGAGCGAGGTCGCGGGTCGAACCGTCGTGCTCGCGACCGGAGTCTCATACCAGCGGATCGGGATTCCCGCCCTCGAGGCGCTCACCGGCACCGGGGTCTTCTACGGCGCGTCCGTGTCGGAGGCGCAGGCGCTGGCCGGCCGCCACGTCTTCATCGTCGGCGCCGGGAACTCGGGCGGGCAGGCGGCGATGCAGCTCGGCCGGTACGCGAAGCGGGTGACGATCCTCGCGCGAGAGTCGGACCTCTCCCACTGCATGTCGCACTACCTGCGCAGGGAGGTCGAGGCGGCGGCGAACGTCGAGGTCCTGCTCGGCCACGAGGTGGTCGACGGCGGCGGCGACGGCCAGCTCGAGCGCCTCACGCTTCGCGACAACGCCTCCGGGCGGACCGAGGAGGTCGAGGCCCGCGCCCTCTTCATCCTGATCGGGGCGCGCCCGCACACCGACTGGCTTCCCGAGACGATCGAGCGCGGCGAGCGCGGATACGTCCTCGCGGGCTCCGAGCTCGCGCGGCGACCCGACGCGCTGGAGCGGTGGCCGCTCGAGCGCCAGCCGCTGCCGTTCGAGACCACCGTTCCCGGGGTGTTCGCCGTCGGCGACGTCCGCCGCGGGGCGGCGAGGCGGGTGGCGTCGGCGGTCGGCGAGGGGTCGGTCGTGATCCAGCACGTGGACGAGTGGCTCGCGGCGCTCGAGCGCCCGGGCGCAACCGGGGTCGCCGGTCCGTAGTCAAAACAGGGCTAGGAGCGCAGCGTCAGGACGTGTCCGACCGCGGGGTCGGTGCGACCCTCGAGCAGCTCGCGGTACACGCGCTCGACGGCCTCCGGCCCCTCGCCGTGGACGATCTCGAGCCAGCGGCCGGTGTCGTCGACGAACGGGCGCCAGACATCGCCGAACCGTGCCGCGAGCCCCTCGCCGCCCCAGTCCCCGGTCCGGACGCTGACCCGGTCCGGCGCGAAGAAGAAGGTCGGGCTCGCGCCGGGGAGATCGCCCCCGCCGCCCTCGGTGTCGTCCCAGTGGGTGTCGCCGACGACGGCGCTGTGCGCGAGCCCTTCGCCGTAGTGCCGGTGCACGGCGTCGCGGAGGCGCCCGTTCCCCGACATGTCGACGTAGACGGCGCGTCCCCCGGGCAGCGAGTCGACGGCGTCGTAGGCGACGACCCGGTCGTAGTAGCCGAGCTCCTCGACGAACCGGGCGTTACCGGCCGACGTGAGCCCGATCACCTCGATCCCCTCCCGCCTCGCGAGCAGGAAGGCGACCCCGAGCGCGGTCTTGCTCGACGCGCTTGAGAGCACCGCCCGCTCGGCGCCGAAGAGCCCGCCCTCGGCGAGGAAGTCGTCGATCAGAAACGACGTGAAGAAGAGCGGGAAGAGGAGCATGTGCTCGTCCTCGCTGCGAGCCTCGTACGCGGGATCGGCGGCGACGTCGCGGTAGCCGTTGTAGGCGGCCGGCAGCTCCGAGCGGTGCGGGGAGACGTCGAGGAACCCACCCCCGCCCCGTTTGGGTGTGACGACGAGCTCGCTCGACATCGGGAGATAGCCGAACACCCTCGTGCCCTCATCGACCTGCTCGCTCTTCGTCTCGATCACCTCGGCGAAGCCCCACGCCGGGAGCCGCCCCCAGCCGCCCGCGGCGGGGAAGAAGTCCCAGTAGGACATCGCCTCGCCGAACACGGCGTAGGTGATGTTGTTCGAGGTGAACCCGAACGCGCTCACCCCGAGCCGCGCCTGGCCCGCCTCCAGCTCCGCCGGCGCCGAGTCGTCCATCCGGCACTCGTGGAGGTCGTCGCGCTTGACGAGCAGGTCCATCCTCCACCCATCGTATTGCGCCCGGATTGACGCGGGATCGCTTTGTTAGGTTGCCGCCGCCGTGCAAGAGCACCCGCGCAAGCAACTCGTGCTCGTCGCGATGATCTTCGCGGTCGCGATGATCTTCATCGACCAGACGATCGTCGCGATCGCCGCACCCGAGCTCCAGAAGGACCTCGGCCTCTCCCAGACGGGAGTGCAGTGGATCATCAACGGGTACCTGCTCGCGCTCTCGGCCCTGTTCGCGTTCGGAGGGCGGCTCTCGGACATCGTCGGCCACCGCCGGATGGTCGTGATCGGGGTGGTGGTGTTCGCGGGCTCGTCGGCGCTGTGCGGGGCGACGCCGGACGGCGATCTCGCGGAGGCGTGGATCATCGTCTTCCGCGTGCTCGAGGGTGCGGGGGCGGCGCTCATGTTCCCGGCGGCGCTCGCGATCGTGGTGAACTCGTTCCCGCTCCACGAGCGGGGCCGAGCGATGGCGATCTTCTTCGCCGTCGCGGGCGGGCTCACGTCGGTCGGCCCGATCGCGGGCGGATACCTGACCGAGTGGACGTGGCGGGCGATCTTCTGGGTGAACGTTCCCGTGGCGATCATCGCCCTGGTGCTCACGGCGATCTCGAAGCCGGTGAGCGCGAAGGCGCCCGCGCCGCTTGACTACCGCGGGACCGTCCTGATCGCCGGCGGGATGGGTCTCAGCGTGCTCGGCCTCCAGCAGTCCGCCGTGTGGGGGTGGGGCGACCCGGCGACGTGGGCGTGCATCGCGGCGGGAGCGGCGCTGCTCGTCGCGTTCGTCGCCTACGAGCGCCGGACCTCGGACCCGCTGATCCGGGTGCGGATCTTCCGTGACCGGGGGTTCACGATCGACAACGCGGTCCTGTTCCTGTCGATGATCGCGTTCGTCCCGGTGTTCTTCTTCGCGAGCATGTACGCGCAGATCTCGCTCGAGTACAGCGCCTCGGAGGCCGGCCTGTACCTGCTGGTCTTCTTCGCCGGCTTCGCGACCGCCGCCCAGATCGGGGGCCGGATACTCGACCGGGTCGGCGCGCGTCCCGCGGTCGTGCTGGGTTGTCTGATCGCGGCGGTGGGATTCGCGCTCTGGGGGAGGGAGCTCCCCGACCTGTCGTTCGACGGGCAGTGGCCGTTCATCGCGCTCGCGGGCGCCGGGATCGGGCTCCTGCTCGGCCCCGCGAACACCGATGCGATCAACCGCGCTCCCCGGACGAGCTACGGCGAGGCGACGGGGATCACGCAGACGGTTCGCAACTACGGGTCGAGCCTCGGCCTCGCGGTGATGGGAACGCTCCTGATCGCCCAGAACAAGTCGCACATCGAGTCGACGCTCGCGGACGAGGGGATCTCGAAGTCGACCGCGGACCAGGTCGCCGACGCCGTCACCCAATCCGGCGGGGGCGACTCGGGCAGCTTCGGCGAGCACGCCGGCGCGCGGGCGCGCGAGATCTTCGAGGCGGTCCAGCTCGACTTCGGGTACGCGTCGCGCACGGTCTTCTACGTGATGGCGGGGGCGCTGGCGGTCGCGTTCGTGGTCGCCCTGATCGCGATGCCGAAGGGGCGGGTCGAGGAGGTCGTCGGGGCGCCGGGCGAAGCGCCGTCCACCCCCGACGTCCCGCTCGCTCCTCACTCGTAGTCGCCCAGCAGCTCCTCCGCCTCGCTCCACCGTCCGGGCGGGACGCGGAGCGCGATGTCGCCGCGCCCGAAGCGGTCGAGCGGCCAGTCCGACGTCAGCACCGCCTCGAGCCCGGCCTCGGTCAGGTGTTGGCGCCACGCCTTCGCCGCCTCGAGGTCCTCGAAGTCGCGAACGACCTCCCACCCGTCGAAGCGCGGGTCGGCGACGTGGATCGCGTCCTCCCGGGGGCGGGCGAGGCGGGCGAGCCGTTCCCTGAGGCCCATGGGTTCAGCCTAGAAGGCGCCCCCCGTCGCATCTAGCTGGGCATTCCGTCCCAGCGCAGGGCGGCAAGGTATGCGATCGGCCCCCATGCGGTCCGAGTTTCCACCACGAACGTCGATTCACCCACCTATAGCGTGGGTAAGTCGACGTTCGTTGCGCGGGCGCGCCGTGGCGGGATCCACGGCCTCCGCAATCAGAGTGCCCCGTGAGAAGCGACGGGGGGGGACGGCGCAACTCGCGAGGCGTCGTTGTCCGGCGCGGAGGTGGCCGCAAAAGTCCCCCTAAAAGTCGCACCGGGCCTGCCCCGGCTGCGTAGCTCGTTGTTAGGGTGGCCGGGTGCTCGCAGCTCGCTTGCGGCGGCCGGGCACAGTGGCGATCTTCCTCTTTCTCGCCCTGGCGGTTTCGTTGCTCGTCCTGCTGGTGGGGGACAGGACGCCGAGGGTTTCGACCACACCGGTCAAGCCGGCCGCCGAATACAGCCAGGACGCCCCGAACGTCGTCGTCGTGATGACCGACGACCAGGCCCAGGACACGATGCGGGCGATGCCGCGCACGCGCCACCTCGTGGGCCGGTCGGGGGTAAGGTTCCGAAACGCGGTCGTGAGCTTCCCGCTCTGCTGCCCCTCGCGGGCGACGTTCCTCACCGGGCAGTACGCGCACAACCACCGCGTCCTCGACAACAGCCCGCCTCGGGGCGGCTACCGGCGGCTCGACGCCGAGCACACGCTTCCGGTGTGGCTCTCGCGGGCAGGGTATGAGACCGGATTCGTCGGGAAGTTCCTGAACGGTTACGGGGAGTCCGGGGGCCAACGGGACCGGGAGGTCCCGCCGGGGTGGAGCGACTGGTACGGCATGCCGTCCGCGGCGAAGCGAAAGCCGTTCAACTTCAAGCTGAACGAGAACGGGGAACTGGTCACCTACGGAGACCGTGACAGCGACTACAAGACCGAGGTTCTGGCCGACAAGGCGACCTCGTTTATTCGCGGGCGGACGGACAGCGACCGCCCGTTCTTCCTCTGGGTGGCGACCAACGCCCCCCATGTCGAGTACGGCGAAGGCGAGGGCAGCGATCGGAACCCCGAGCCCGCCCCGCGCGACCGCGGCCGGTTCGAGGGCGAGGAGCCGCCGGCGCGAAGGTCGGTCGACGAGCGCGATGTCTCCGACAAGCCGCGCTTCATCCGCTCGAGGTCACGGCTGCAGACCGAGCAGCGCGAGGAGATCGAGAAGGTCTACGTGAGCCAGCTCGAGTCGCTGGTCGCGGTCGATCGCCTCGTGAAGGAGGTGATCGGAGCGCTTCGGGACCGGGGCGAGCTCGACCGCACGGTCGTGATCTTCACCTCCGACAACGGCTTCTTGCGCGGGCAGCACCGGCTCGACTCGGGCAAGGCGAGCCCCTACGAGGAGGCGATCCGGGTGCCGCTGCTGGTCCGCGGGCCCGGGTTCCCCGAGGGAGAGCGCGCCGGTCGCCTGGTCGGAAACGTGGACCTGGCGCCGACGATCCTGGATCTCGCCGACGCCGAGCCGGATCGGGCTCTCGACGGCCGCTCGCTGCTCCCGTTCGAGCGCGGGACCGACGAGCGGCGCGGCGAGGTGCTGCTCGAGGTGTACGAGCGCGACCACGGGCGCTTCGTCGGCCTGCGCACCCGCCGCTACCTCTACGCGGAGTACGACGGGCGCGACGTCGAGCTGTACGACCTCAAGCGGGACCCGGAGCAGCTCGAGAGCGTCCACGAGGACGCGCGCTATGCGGACGTGCGCGCGCGCCTCGCGGAACGGCTCTCGCAGCTACGCCGGTGTGCCGGCGAGGACTGCCGCTAGGGCAACCCGGTCTATAGCCCCTTGAGCTGGCCGCGCATCGCGCCGTCGACCGGGTAGTTGTCGGTCTTGAGGTTGACGTGGAACCGGTGCGGGCTCCGCGTCATCTTCTTCAGCAGACCCCTGGCGACGCCGTTGACGCACCCGTGGATCGGGTCCTTCTTCTCCTGGTTGACGAGCACGATCTTCTCGGCGCCGTTCTCGGCCTTCTTGCCCCGGTAGACGCCGATGCTGAGCCCGTCGCGGCTTCCGATCCCGGAGTACTTGATCGTGAAGCACACCCGGCTCTTGTTGCGCAGGAGGTGGAGCTTCGCGGTCCCCTCCCCGTTCGGGGCGCCGGACGCGCCGATCACCTTGCTGCCGGCCATCTTCGCCTTCTGGTGCGTGCCGTGGGCCGAGGCGGCGCTGGGCACGATCATCGCCACCAGCAGACCCGCGGTCGCCAGCAGCACGGAACACTTGATTCGCATCGAGAGAGATCCTCCCTGGTCGTGGATAGGGCGTGCGCAAGCCAGCGGCGCGGTATGTCACCTCAGTCCCGCTAGATTGCGCCTGCTCATTCATTCGACGCGAAAGGCGGAAACCTTGAAGATCCGGTTGCAGCATCTTGCAGCGGCGGGAGCGGTCGCGGTGGTAGGGCTCGCGACGTTCGCGGCGACGGGCTTCGGCGGTCAGAGCGACGGGCCCGACGCCGAGGTGACGGTCGTCGACGACGTGAGGATGAAGACCGTCCGCACCGAGCGCCTGTCCGCGGGCGAGGCCGCGGCGCGCGGGCTGGCCACCGCGAGCGCGAAGATCAAGGTGGGCATTCAGGCGAAGTACCGGACCGCCGCGGCGGATGTTCCGGTGAGCCCCAACGCGGGGGTGGTCGTGCCGATCGACTGCCCGGGGAAGTCCCTGGCCGTCTCCGGCGGGATGCAGAACAACTTCATCGCGCTGGTGGAGAACAGCTCCTCGCACAGCACGACCGCGGCGGGAGCGCCGCCGGCCGATTGGTATGAGGGCGTCACGAACACGAACACGGGCGGGGCGCCGCTCGGCTTCCGGCCGACGCTCGTGTGCGTGAAGCTGAAGCGCTGACCGGAGGAATCGACGCGACCGGCGGCGCGCGGCGCCGCTGGTCGCGCTTCTCCCCTCCTCAGTCCGAGAGCGCGACCCGCTCGATCACCTGGCGCTCGAGCGGGCGATCGCCGTCGTCCGTTTGGGTGGACTCGATCGAGTCGACCGCGTCCATCCCGTCGGCGACGCGGCCGAACACGGTGTGCTTGCCGTCCAGCCACGGCGCCTCTGCGGCGGTGACGATGAAGAACTGGGAGCCGTTCGTGTCCGGTCCCGCGTTCGCCATCGCGAGCGCGCCGCGCACGATCTTGTGCTCGTTGATCTCGTCCTCGAACGTGTAGCCCGGCCCGCCGGTCCCCGTGCCCTCCGGGCACCCGCCCTGGATCATGAACTCGGGGATCACGCGGTGGAAGATCAGGCCGTCGTAGAACCCGTCGTCCGACAGCTTGCGGAAGTTCTCGACGGTCTTCGGAGCGTCCTCGTCGAACAGCTCGA
>JBOGZL010000208.1:0-13012 GCA_050697195.1 Solirubrobacterales bacterium | reverse complement strand
GCCCACTCGCGCTTCGGCTCGCCCCCGCCGACCGCGGCCGCCGCCTTCTCGACGTCGCCGACCAGGTCGGCGTCGAGCGGCTTGCCGCTGCCGTCGGGGCGCACCGGCTCGCCCGGTCGCAGGAGGTTCTTGCGGCGGATGTCAAGCGGGTCGATCCCCGCCCGGCGGGCGAGCTCGTCGACCTGAAGCTCGCCGATCCACTGCATGTGGACGGCGCCGAAGGCCCGGTAGGAGCCGGCGGGGGCGGTGTTGGAGTAGACGCAGGCGGCGTCGACGTGGACCGCGTCCCAGCGGTAGGGGCCGGGAGCGGCGTCGCCGGCGGTGGCGCAGACCCGGGGCCCGTTGTCGGCGTAGGCGCCGGTGTCGAGCCACAGCCGCACGCTTCGCGACCGAAGCCTTCCGCCGCGGGTCGCGGTGGTCCTCATCCGGCAGCGCATCCCGTGGCGGCGCGTGGTCACCATCGACTCGTCGACCCTGTTCTGGATCCGCACCGGCCGCCCCGCCTTCCACGACAGCGCGGCGGTGATCGGCTCCATCTTCGTGTAGCTCTTCGAGCCGAACCCGCCGCCGAGGTAGGGCACGATCACCCGCACGTGGCCGATCGGCAGGTTGAACAGATCGGCGATCTCGGCCCGGACCAGGAACGGATGCTGGCAGGAGGCCCAGAGCGTGAGCTCGCCGTCGCCGAAGTCGGCGACCACGGTGTGGGTCTCCATCGCGTACTGGTAGACGGCCGGAAACTCGTACTCGCCCTCGACCGTCAGCTCGGCCTCCGCCTCGGCGAGCTCCACCGAGCCGGCGTCGAGGCGGTAGCGAAAGCAGACGTTCCCCTCCCGCTCGGGCAGCTCGCCGAGCCCGTGGAAGAGCCCCGGCCGGAGCTCGCCGTCGTGGATCAGCGGTGCGTCCACGGCGATCGCCCCGCCGATTGTGCCGACCACCGGCAGCTCCTCGTACTCGACGACGATCTCGCGCAGCGCCGCCTCGGCGCTCGCCTCGTCCTCTGCGGCGACGGCGGCGACCGGCTCGCCCTGGAAACGCACCCTGTCGGTGGCGAGGATCGGCCGGTCCTTGATCGCGTGGCCCCAGTAGGGATCGAAGCCGGCGAGCTCGGAGCCGACCAGGACCGCGACCACGCCGGGCATCGTCTCGGCCGCGGAGGCGTCGATCGCGGCGATCCGCGCGTGCGGGACCGGGGCACGCAGGACCTTGCCGTGGAGCATCCGCGGCACGTTGATGTCGCCGGCAAAGTGGGCCCGGCCGCGGATCTTCTCGCCCGCGTCCTTGCGGTGCTCCGAGCGCCCGATCCGGTCGGCGGCCGTGGTTGGAGCAGCGGTCTCCGGCGTGCTCACGGCGTGCCCTCCGGGCGGTCGGGCGCCGCCGCGGGCGCCGGTGCGCCCACCAGCGCCTCGGCGGCCTCGACGATCGACTTGTAGCCGGTGCAGCGACAGACGCTGCCGTCGAGCCCGCTGATCACGTCCTCGCGGCTGCGCAGCTCGCCGGCGTCGCGGAGCGCCTTCAGCGTCAGCACGAAGCCCGGGGTGCAAAAGCCGCACTGAAGCGCCGCGCGCTCGACGAAGGCGCGCTCGAACTCGGCGAACTCGGGGCTCTCGGAGAAGCCCTCGATCGTCAGCACCTCGCGGCCGTCCGCGTCGCAGGTCAAGTACGTGCACGAGCTCACCGGCTCGCCATCGACGAGCACAGTGCAGGTCCCGCAGACCTGGACGTCGCAGGAGCGCTTTGCCCCGATCAAGCCGAGGCGCTCGCGCAGCGTGTCGAGGAGCAGCTCCCGCGCCGGCGCCACCAGCTCGCGCGGCGTGCCGTTGATGGTCATCCGCGTCACCTGGTCCAGCACTAGGCGCCCATTCCCTCGTCGAGGCCGCGCCGGCGCATATCGCGAAGCCACGCCTGCCAGTACTCGTCGACGAGCCCGTCGTTGTACTTGCGCCGGTGCAGGTCGTCGACCAGGGCCGGCTCGATCGGGCGCGCGCTGCCCAGCGTCGCGGCGATCGACTGCACCATCACGGCCCGCTCGAGCGTCACCGCCGCCAGCACCATCCACGCCAGGTCGCGCTGGACGACGAGCACGCCGTGGTTTCGCAGCAGCACGACCGAGTGCTCGCCCAGCGCCTCGGCGACATCCGAGCCCTGCTCGGGCTCGGTGATCAGGTCGGGGCTGCCGTCGTAGACGGCGACGCCGCGATCGAACATCACCGCGTCGTGGGTGAGCTGGAGGAGCTCGGCGTCGGTGGCCGCGAACGCGGTCGCGTACGGTGGATGGCCGTGGACGATCGCGCCGACGTCCTCGCGGCGCCGGTAGACCTCGGTGTGCAGCACGGCCTCGAGGTGCATGTCGTCCGAGGCGTCGCGCAGGTCGACGCCGATCTCGAACTCGATCACGTCGGCGGGGGTGACTTCGGCGAGCGTCACCCCGCGCCGCTTGATCCACATCCGGTTGGGCCGCTCACGATCGCGGGCGCTGACGTGTCCCAGGGTTAAGTCCTGATAGCCCTCGCTCGCGAGGATCCGGCACGCCCAGGCGACCCCCGTGCGAACCTCGTCGCCATCCCCGGTCTCGTCCCCGTTCGCCGTCGCACCCGTTCCCGGCCCCGCCATCCGCTCAGCGCCGCTCGGTCGGCGGATAGTCGGGGTGGGGAAACCCGAACACCATCACGACGTCGGCATCCGAGTCGTTGACGACCGCGTGCCAGGTCCGGGGCGGGATGTGGAGCGCGTCCCCGGTCGCGAACCGGACCTCGCCCCCGTCGGTGTCGAGGCGCCCAGAGCCGCTGACGACGTAGGCGACCTCCTCGGTCTCGTGCGAGACGCTCGCGGTCGCGCTGCCGGGCCTGAACACCGAGAACCCGATCGAGCTCGCGTTGCTCCCGACCCGGTCGGCGGTGACAAGCATCCGGCTCCAGCTTCCCCCCGGCAGCCCGATCGGCTCGACGCTCTCCAGGGCCACCACGCTTACCGCGCTCACAGCGCCCACTCCCCGTCCTTGATGATCCAGGTGCCATCGTCGACGATCTGCAGGCTGGCCCCGAGGATCACCCCGTCGAGGTGCAGCTTCGAGACGTTCCGGCCGCCTGGGTAGGCGAGGTGGTTGTCGCCGAGCGCGAAGTGCACGGTGCCGACCCGGCCCTTCTCCGAGGGCGTGCCGAACGGCGCCACCTCGGAGACCCCGAAGGCGAACTCGCCGGCGACGTCGGCGTTCTCGACCCCCTCGATCACCGCACGCAGGCGGGCGGCGTCGTCACCGCCCTCGATCGAGACCGCGCGGCCGTCCTCCATCTTCCAGGTGATCGGCTCGGAGACCTGGCCGGGGAGGCCGATTCCGAGCATCACCCCGTCGACGACTATCGTGCCCGCGGTGCGGTCCTCGACCGCCGCGAAGGCGACCTCGGCCCACAGCGGCAGCGGGCCCATCATCTGGCCGCGCTTCTTGATCGAGGTCACCTCGAGCGCCGGGCGCCCCTCGATCCCGACCCTGACGTCGGTCCCCGCGGGCGAGGTCACGTGGCACTCGGTCTTGCCCTCGAGCGCCGCCATCGCGTCCTTGGCGCGCTGGGTCGCGGCGTGGATCTTCTCGACCGTCAGGCCCCACTCGCCCATCCCCGGTTCGACCGAGCAGATCTTCGCGTTCGCCTCGCAGGACTGCTTCACTGCCGGGACGTGGGCGAAGCGATTCGCCCACTCCAGGTTGGTGACGATGATGATCTCGTCCGAGCTCGTCATCGCCTCGTGCAGGTTGCGAGGCGGCTCCATGGGGAAGTGGGTGTCGGCGCGCCCCCGCCTCACCTGAGCCTCGTTGTCCATGATCACCGGCCAGGCGCCGCGGGCGAGAGCGACCGAGGCGAGGGCGTCGGCCTCGGCGCGGTGCTCGTTGTCGCAGATGAGCGTCACGACGTCGTCCTCCTCGACGGACATGCAGACGTCGACGACCAACTCTGCATCCTCGCGGATCTCTTCAGCGGTGGGCATGCCAGATCACCTCGCGATCTCGTGCTCGACGGCGGGCAGGACCTGTTCTGCGAATCGCTCGACCTGGCTGAACTGGTCGAGGTCGCCGAAGCGGCAGATGAAGTGGTTGACCCCGCGGCGGGCGAACTCCCGCAGCCACTCGGCGATCTGCTCGGGGGTCCCGACCGGGCCCCAATTCGAGAGATCCATCGCCTGCGACAGCTCCGGGTAGTACTTGGAGATGTACCCGTCGAACGCCGACTTCGCCTCGGCCTCGGAGTCGGCGATGTTCATCGTCACCTGGTAGGCAACCGTGTAGTCGGCGAAGTCGCGGTCGAGCTCCCGGGCGGCCTCCTCGAGGTAGCCGATCTGCTCGGTCAGCTCCTCCGGGTGCTCGGCGCGACAGCAGGTCATCCAGCCGTCCCCGTAACGGATGATCCGCCGGCAGGCCCGCTTCATGATCCGGACCATGCGCTCGTCGGAGGAGTCGTCGACGAGGCGCGGGTTGGAGACGACCCAGATCGGCGGCGGCTTCTGGAGCGGCGCCAGGGGAGCAATCTCGGTGCCGGAGTGAAAGCCGACGCCCTCGTAGTCGTAGTAGTCGCCGTGGAAGGTGACCTCGCCCTCCGTCCACAGTGCACGGACGACCTCGAGCACCTCCTCCAACACGTACCCCCGCTTCTTGAACGGCAGCCCGAGCGCCTCGAACTCCCGCTGCACCCCCTTCTCCGGGTTGCCCATGCACGGACCCAGAATCGTCCGCCCGCCGGAGATCACGTCGAGCGTCGCCCACTCCATCGCCAGGTAGAGGGGATTGCGGGTCGAGGCGACCAGGCACGCGGTGCCGAGTCGGACTCGCTCCGTCCGTTGCGAGATCGCCGACAGCAGCGAGATCGGCTCGTAGCGCGGCTTCGAGAACAGGCTGTCGCCGACCCAGACCGAGGCGAAGCCGAGCTTCTCCACCCGCTTCGAGAGGTCGAGCAGGTCGGCGAGCGTGTAGTCGGGCGCGATCAGCGGCTCGCGGTTGTTGAGATTGACCCCGAACTGGACCTCGGCGGCGTTGTCGTCGCTGGCGCTCAGTGCTCTCGCCCTTCGGTGATCCAGCGGTTGGTCACCGCCGAGTGCTCGCCGGTCTCCTCCTCGACCCGCTGCGGGACCTCGATGTGGTCGGCCAGCAGGCGCGTGGCGCGCTCGGCGTCTCCCGCCTCGACCGCCTCGAGGATCGCCGAGTGCTCGGCGATCGACTTCTCGAGGCTGCCGCGGAGCGCCAGCGATCGCGCCAGGTAGCGGCCCATCTGATCCATCAGCAGCCGGTACATCTCGCGAAGCTTCTGGTTACCCGACACGGTCACGAAAAGGTCGTGGAACTTGGCGTTGGCATCGAAGAACCCGTTCACCTCGTCGCGCTGAGCATGCTGGATCATCTCCTCGTGCAGCTCGCGCAGGCGCGCGAGGTCGGATTGCCGCAACCGCGGCACCGCGAGGCCGATCGCGAGCGTCTCCAGCGTCTCGCGCACCTGGTACGCCTCGACGAACTCGTCCCGGGTGAGCTCGGTGACAATCGCGCCGCGCCGCGGCGTGATCTTCAGCAGCCCCTCGCTCGCGAGGCGCCCCAGCGCCTCGCGGACCGGGCCGCGGCTGACGCCGAACGAGCGTGCCAGTGAGACCTCGCTGAGCACCGTGCCCGGGGCGAGCTCGCCGGAGAGGACATCCTCGCGCAGCCGATCCCGCACCTGCTCCCAGAGCGTCCGGTTCTCGAGCCGCCGGCCGCCGCCTGGGTCGCGGTCCCCGGCTTCCTTCGCTGTCGGAGGCGCGTCATTGGTCATAGCCGGCCCCTGAATGGGCATACTGACATTGCGGTAGGGTGCTGACTGTCAGTTGTCAACAGTTAGCAAATAATCTATCATCGGATTCGGTGATCGGCAATCCCGGCATGAATCCGAGCAGGGCTTAGATGAGCGATAGCGCCCAGGCCGCGACCTTCACCTACACCGGCGGCCCGGTGGCCGCCTCCCCGCGAACCCTCGCCGGCCTTGGGCGTCCGATCGCCTTCGAGTACGACCCGGCCTACCTGCAGCGGTTCAAGGCGGTCGAGAGGAGGGTGGCGGAGGTGTTCGAAACCGAGCGCGATGTGATCCTGATGCAGGGCGAGGCAGTGCTCGGGCTTGAGGCCGCTGCTCGCGGCCTCTGCAGGCCCGGGATGACCGCTCTCAACCTCGTTTCGGGAATCTTCGGCAAATGGTTCGGCGACTGGCTGCGGGCGCTGGGCGCCGATGTGGTCGAGATCGAGGTCGAGTGGAACGAGGCGATCGACCCCGAGGACGTGGAGCGGGCGCTGAGTGAGCGGCCGGAGACAGAGCTCGTTGCGGTGGTGCACTCCGAGACTCCCTCGGGGACGCTCAACCCGATCGCCGAGATCGGACCGATCGCGCGGCGGGCCGGCGCGCTCGTGATTGTCGACGCTGTCTCCGCTTTCGCCGGAACCCCGGTGAGCACTGACGCTTGGGATCTCGACATCACCGTCGCCGGACCGCAGAAGTGCCTCGGTGGGCCACCTGGTCTCTCTCTGGTCAGCGTCAGCGACCGGGCCTGGGAGGCGATGGAGGCGAACCCGGCCGCGCCCCGTTCCTCGTACCTCTCGCTGCTCGATTGGAAGCAGCGCTGGATCGATGGCGGGCGCCGGAAGTTCCCCTACACGACCTCGGTTGCCGACATCAACGGGGTCGATGCTGCGCTCGCTGAGTTGCTCGACGAGGGTCTGCAGGCGTCCTTCGACCGCCACGACCGCGCCGCGCGCGCTTGCCGGGCGGGCGTCCGGGCTATGGGCCTGGAGCTTTGGGCTGCCCGCGAAGAGATCGCGTCGCATTGCATCACCGCGGTCACCGTCCCCGAAGGTGTCTCGAATCAAGACGTGATCGCCCATGTGCGCTCGGCCTACGAAGTGATGCTCTCCGATGGCGAGCATGCTCAGATGACAGACCGTGTGTTCCGCCTCGGTCACATGGGCCCGGCCTCGCGCTCGCTCAACCCCGTTGTCGCCCTCTCGGCCCTCGGTAAGGGGCTGTCTGACTTCGGGATAGCGGTCGAGGTCGGGGCCGGCGTCGAGGCCGCCCTGGAGGTGCTCGAGGAGCCGGTCGAAACGCGGGCGGCGGAGGCACCGGCGCCGTGATCGTCGATCCCCACATGCACGTCGGCGAGTTCCCGCTCTTCGACGTCGCCCTCGACGAGGCGGGGCTGGTCGACCTGTTCGCGGAGTGGGACTACGACGCCGGGATCATCTTCCATCCCGACAACGCGCTCACCCGCGAGATCGTCGAACGGGTGCCGAACGCGTGGGCGCTTTACTGGGCCAATCCGCGGGAGGCCGACTACGCCGACCAGGCGGCCGAGTTCCTCGACCATCCGAAGTTCCTCGGGGTGAAGATGCACCCGCTGCTCGACGGCTACCACCCCAACGACCCGAGCGTCCATCCGGTCGCCCGCCTGCTCGTGGAGCGCGGGATGCCGGTGCTGATCCACTGCGGTCACCCGATCTTCACCCTGCCGTGGAGCATCGAAGAGCTCGCGGTGGAGTTTCCCGAACTGCGGGTCGTGCTCGGCCACATGGGCCACGGCAACATCGTCTACATCAACGGCGCTATCGACGTCGCCGAGCGCAACCCGAACGTCTATCTGGAGACCTCCGGGATGCCCATGCACTCGAAGATCCGCACCGCGTTCGAGCGGGTCGGGTCGGACCGGGTGATGTACGGCTCGGACGCGCCGTTTCACGATCCCGGGGTCGAGATCCGCAAGGTCGAGGCAAGTGGGCTCGACGAGGACGCTCGCCGCCGGGTCCTGGGGCTGAACGCCCGCGGGTTGTTCTTTGGCAGTGAGGACGCACCGGTTTCGGCCCCGAAGGGAAATGGCTCTGATGGCTGAGCTGCGGCTGACACCGTTGACGCGCGGCAGCGAAGGCTGGCAACACCCATAGCGAGGAGAGGATCATGGAAGCACGTGAAGCAGAACTCGAACGCGATCGCCGCGCTCACTGGAAAAGGCGGCCGAGGCTGCTCGCCGCGGTTGCCGTCCTGGTGCTCGCCGCCGGCGTCATTGCCGGTTGCGGCGGCGATGACGACGACGGTGGCTCCGGTGACGCGGCGATCTCGAACTTCGCGATCGTCGCGCCGGAGAAGGGCAACGACTACGGCTGGAACCAGCAGGCTGTCGAGGCCGCCGAGCAGGTCGCGAGCGACCTCGGTACCGAGGTCGAAGTGGCGGACGGCGCCGGCTACGAGGACATCTCGCCGATCCTGCGCGACGTCTCGACCGGCGGCGCGGAGTTCGTCGTCGCCCAGGCGTCCGGCTACAACACAACCGCCCCCGACGTCGCGGCCCAGACGGGCGTCCCGGCCCTTGTCTGGGACAATCCGGAGGCGAACCAGCCGGAGATCTCGGCCAACGCGGGCACGGCGAGTCAGGAGGGCGCCTATCTCGCCGGCGTGCTCGCCGCGGACACGACCGAGAGCGGAACGCTCGGAATCGTGATCTCGGCCGACGACGTCAACTGGAACAAGCAGGCTGGCGGCTTCGTCGCCGGAGCCCGCTCCGTCGACCCCGAGGTCGAGATCCAGCTCGCCCAGATCGGCCAAGCCGGTTACGCCGACACCGCGGGCGGCAGGCGCGTCACCGACGCGGTGATCGCCGACGGCGCCGACGTCATCTTCGGGATGGGCGACGGCTCTTCGTTCGGGATGCTGGAGGCGGTCGAGAACGCCGACGGCGTCAGCTTCATCGACGTGATCGGCGACAAGTCCCCGATCGACGATCAGGGCGTGCTGCTCTCATCGGTGCTCTGGAGCTTCGACGGGCTCTACGAGAGGGCGATCGAGGACATCGGGGCCGGCACGTTCGGCGAGCAGGGCTATGAGCTCGACCTCGAGAACGGTGGCATCTCGCTGCTGCAGACCGACCAGATCGACGATGAGACCTGGAGCGAGATCGAGGACATCGAGCAGCAGATCATCGACGGCGAGATCGAGGTCCCGTTGACCGAGGAGAAGTCTCAGGTCGAGGACCTGATCAGGCAGGGTTAGAGGAGGCGAAAACCAGGCCGGGCCTGGGCTCCGAGGCGAGCCCGGCCCGGCCGGCAGGCTTGAGGTGGCCAGCGAAACCGACATCCAGCCCGCAACCGACCCCGCCCCGCTCTGCGAGCTCCGGGGGATCACCAAGGCCTTCCCCGGCGTGACGGCCAACGACCGTATCGACCTCGGGGTCCACGCAGGCGAGGTCCACGCGCTGCTCGGCGAGAACGGCGCCGGCAAGTCGACCCTGATCAACATCCTCTCGGGCATGTACCGCCCCGACGCGGGGGAGATCCGCTTCGAGGGTGAGCCGGTCGACGTCGACTCGCCCCGCGCCGCGATCGAGCTTGGGATCGGGACCGTGTACCAGCACCTGACCCTGGTGCCGACACTGAGCGTGCTCGAGAATCTGATGCTGGGTTCGTACGGGGGAACGGGCCGGCTCGACCTCGAGGGCGCCCGGGAGCGTTTCATCGACCTCGCCCGCGTGCTCGGCGTCGACTTCACCCCCGGCGCCCGCGCCGGCGGCCTCGCGCTCGGCCAACAGCAGCAGGTCGAGATCATGAAGGCGCTATGGCGGCAGGGCTCGCGGGTGCTGGTCCTGGACGAGCCGACCTCGATGCTGACCCCGCAGGGCTACGGGGAGCTGCGGAACGTGCTCGAGAACTTGAAGGGTGAGGGCCTTGCGGTGATCCTGATCACCCACAAGCTGCACGAGGCGATCGAGCTCGGCGATCGGGTAACGGTGCTGCGCGCCGGGCGCAAGGTCGGCTCGCTCGCCCCCGCCGACCTGCGCGGACGAACAGAGGAGGAGCTGTCGACGCGGATCGTCGAGATGATGTTCGGCGAGCAGGCATCCGAGCTCGCCGATGCGGTCGCGGTTGAGAGGGAGCCGCTGGGACGCAGGCGATCGCGTCGCGAGCTCGGTCCGTTCGCGCTCGAGGTCCGCGAGCTGGGGCTTGACGGCGACACCGATGCGGTCGGGCTAAGCGGCATCGGCCTCGGGGTACGCGCCGGGGAGATCGTCGGCGTCGCCGGCGTCGACGGCAACGGCCAGCGCGAGGTGGCCGAGGTGATCGCCGGCCAGCGCCGGCCGCGCACCGGTGCGGTGCTGCTGCTGGGCGAGGACGTGACCCGGCTCGGTGTCCGCGAGCGCGAGCGCCGCGGGCTACGCTACGTCACCGACGATCGGCTCGGCGAGGGCACGGTAAGCGGGCTAGACGTCGCGATGAACGCGGTCTTGAAGCGGATCGGCACCCCGCCGTTCTGGCGCGCTGGCACGGAGCGGCGCGACGAGATCGAACGCTTCGCGCAGGGGCTGGTCGAGCGCTTCGGCGTCCACACCGCGAGCGTGCGCGCGCGCGCCGCGACCCTGTCGGGCGGCAACGTGCAGAAGCTGGTGCTCGCGCGTGAGCTCGCGGGAGAGCCGCGGGTCGCCGTCTTCAGCAAGCCCACCCACGGGCTCGACGTGCGCACAGCCGAGTTCGTCCGCGAGCAGATCCGCGAGGCGGCGGCGCGGGGGCTGGCGGCGCTGGTGATCTCGACCGAGATCGAGGAGCTGGTCGACCTCTGCGACCGGATCGTCGTCATGTCGCGCGGCGAAATCGCCGGCGAGGTCGAGAACGCCCCCGGGGTCGAGGAGCGAATCGGCGCGCTGATGGTCGCGCGGACCGGGAGCCCCGGGTGAGGACGCGGGCGCTGCGACTGGGGACCGCGACGTTGATCGCGGCGGTGCCGATCATGCTCGCGCTGGTCGCCAACGGGATCCTGCTGGCGGCGCTGGGGCGCGACCCGTTCACCTTCTACGCCGATATGTTCCAGCGCGGCCTGTTCGAGTGGCAGGGCTTTCAGGAGAGCATCATCCGCAGCGCTCCGCTGCTGCTGATCGCGGCCGGCCTGATCGTCGCATTCCGGGCCAACCTCTGGAACCTTGGCGCCGACGGCCAGTTCTTGCTCGGCGCCGCACTCGTCGCCGGGCTCGCCCCGTCGCTGCTCGACGCGCTCGGGATCTGGCCGATGTTGCTCATCACGATGGTGATCGCGGCGCTCTCCGGCGGCGCCTGGACGATCATCCCGGCGGTCCTGCGCGGCCGCTACGGAGTGAACGAGATCATCACCACGCTGATGATGTCGTTCATCGGCATCGGCCTCGCCAACGTCCTCGTCAAGGGCCCGTTCAAGACCGACGTCGGTGGCGTCGCACGCACTGACGTCGTCCCCTTCGACGAGCGCTTCCCGCTGCTCTTCGGCACCCGGATCCACCTCGGCTTCGTGATCGCCGTCGCGGCGATCCTCGCCGTCCACGTGCTGATGACTCGGACCTCGCTCGGTCTGCGGCTGCGGGTACTCGGCGCGAACCCGCGCGCGGCGCTTCACGCCGGCCTCAGCCCGGTGCTGCTGACGGTGCTCGCTTTCACCCTCAGCGGCGCCTTGATCGGGCTCTCGGGAGCGGTCGAGATTCTCGGCGTCCAGGGCTCGTTCCGCGCCGACTTCGACCCCGCCTACGGGTTGCTGGTGATCCCGCTCGTCTTCCTCGCGCGGCTGAACGCGATCGGCTCGCTGGTCTTGGTGATCGCCTTCTCGGTGATCCAGATCGGCGGCGAGACGGCGGCGCGGGAGGCCGAGATCACCAGCGACGTATTGTTCGTGCTCGTCGGGCTGATGCTGCTGTTCATGGCGGTGATCGAATACCTGCGGGTCCGACGCGGGCTCGGGATGCGCTTCGTGCCGGACGAGGTCGCCGAGCGCCTACGCCCACCGCCCGACGAGGGTGGCGCGCCCGCCGGCGAGGCGCGGCCGGCAGTCGGCGCGGGGGAGGTGGGCTCGCGATGAGTGATCTGTTCAGCCAGGAGTTTCTCGCGGCGCTGATCTCGGGTGGCCTCGTCGCCGCGATGCCGCTGCTGTTCGCGGGTCTCGGCGAGCTCGTCTCCGAGCAGGCCGGGGTGCTTAACGTTGGCCTCGAGGGCTACATGCTGTTCGGTGCCTACCTCGCCTTCGTGATCGCCTACAACACCGGCTCAGAGTGGCTGGGGCTGCTGGCCGGGATCGTCGCCGGGGCGGCGGGGGCGGTGATCATGGTGGTCCTCTGCGTGCGCATGAATCTCGACCAGATCGTGATCGGGATCGCGATCATCCTCCTCGCCGAGGGCGCCACCAGCCTCCTGCACGACGCCGCCTACGCGGAGTCGCGGCCCAGCCTCGGCACCCCGTCGGAGCTCGAGGTCCCGCTCCTGCGCGAAATCCCGATCCTCGGCGAGAGCGTGTTCACGCAGCACGCGATCGTCTACCTTGGCATCGCGCTCGCCTTCGTCGTCGGCTGGATGCTGCGCCGCACCTCGGCCGGGCTCAGCGTCAGGGCGGCCGGGGAGCGGCCGGAGGCCCTCGACGCGGCGGGGGTCAGCGTGACCGCGACCCGCACCTGGGCGACGCTTTGCGCCGGCGCGTTCGCCGGCCTCGGCGGCGCCTACCTGGCGATCGTCGGCGCCGGCAGCTTCACCCCGTTCATCACCCAGGGCGCGGGGTTCATCGCGATCGTGATCGCGATGCTCTCCCGCGGGGTGGCGCCGTGGACGATCGTCGGCGCGGTGCTGTTCGGGATGTCGCTCTCGATCGCCACCGCGCTGCAGCTGATCGGGGTCGAGATCCAGACCGACTACGTGCAGATGCTGCCGTTCGTCGCCGTGATCGTGGTCCTGGTGCTGTTCGCCCGGCGCTCCTACCTGCCCTCCGCGCTGGCGCTGCCCTATGTGCGCGGGGAGAAGTGAGATGAGGATCGAAAACGACTTCGAGGTCCCCGCCGCGCCGGCCGAGACCTACGCGCTGCTGGTCGACCTCGAGCGGGTCGCGACCTGCATCCCGGGGGGCGAGGTGGGCGCGCGCGAGGACGACGGCTCGTATCCGGCGACGATCGCGGTCAAGCTGGGCCCGATGCGGATGACCTACGCCGGAAAGGTGCGGATCGACGAGCGGGAGGCCGCCGCCCGCCGCGC
>JBOGZL010000207.1:0-2088 GCA_050697195.1 Solirubrobacterales bacterium | reverse complement strand
CCGTCGATCGCCGCTTCAACCGCGCCCGGTACGAGGGGCTTCAACGCGTGGACCGCTTCCTCGACGAGCTTCGCGCCGGCCGGATCGAGCCCGAGGCACTCGGCGCTGTGCTGGCCGAAGCCGTGCCGGACCCGAGCCTTCGGCTGTTCTTCTGGCTCCCCAGGGACGGCGCCCACGCCGACGCGCGCGCGGACGTCTCATCACCGAGCTCCCGAGGACGCCCGCCGGGAGGACACCGGTCCGCCGAGGGGACCTGCGGCTCGGCACGATCGTGCACGAGCCGGCGCTCGGAGAGCGCCAGCGACTCCTCGACGCGGTGATCGTGCGCGCCGGGCTCGCGATCGAGATCGCGAGGCTGCGGGTGGAGGTCCGCCGCCAGCTCGCCGAGGTCGAGGCGTCGCGTTCCCGGATCGTCACGGCGACGTACGAGGAGCGCCGACGGCTCGAGCGCGACATCCACGACGGCGCCCAGCAGCGCCTGGTCTCGATCGGCCTCGACCTGCGCCACCTTCAGCAGGACCTGGATCCCGCGGCAGTGAAGGTCAGGGGCGAGCTCGACGCGGTGGTCGGCGGGCTGAGCGAGGCGATCGACGAGCTCCGCGAGCTCGCCCGGGGCGTGCGTCCTGCGGCGCTCGACGGAGGGCTCGCCCCCGCCCTGACCGAGCTGGCTTCGCGCTCGCCGCTTCGCGCCGAGGTGGATGCGACCGATGAGCGCTTCGGCGAGGAGATCGAGGCAGCCGCCTATTTCGTCGCCAGCGAGGCGCTTGCAAACGCGGTCAAGCATGCCGGCGGATCGCAAGTCGTCCTGCGTGCGTCCCGGAGCGACGGCGACCTGGTCGTGTCGATCACCGACGACGGCCGCGGGGGAGCGACGCCCGCGCACGGCTCCGGGCTCACCGGCCTCGCGGACCGCGTCGCCGCCCTCGGCGGCCGCATCGAGCTGCACAGCGACGGGGCGGGCACCTCGCTGACGGCGGAGTTCCCATGCGAGTAGTGATCGCGGAGGATCAAGCGCTGCTGCGGGAGGGGCTCGCTCGCCTCTTCGCGGACGCGGGGCATCGGGTCGAGGCTGCCGTCGGCGACGCCGACCGGCTGCGAGCCGCCGTCTCCGAGCACACCCCCGACCTCGCCGTCGTCGACGTGCGGATGCCGCCCGACTTCAGCGACGAGGGAATTCGCGCCGCCCGCTGGATCCGCAGCGCGCATCCGGAGGTGGCGGTGCTGGTCCTCTCGCAGCACATCGAGACGAGCGGAGCGGTCGACCTCGTCTCGCAACGAGGCTTCGGCTACCTGCTCAAGGACCGGGTGCTGGACGTGGCCGAGTTCATGGATGCCGCCGACCGGGTATGCCGCGGCGGCTCCGCGCTCGATCCACAGGTTGTCGCGACCCTCGTCTCGGCCGACTCGCATGGAGAGCTCGGCGACCTTACGCCGCGCGAGCGGGAGGTCCTCTCGCTGATGGCCGAGGGCCTCACCAACGCCGGGATCGCCGACCGCCTGGTGCTGACGGAGCGCACCGTCGAGAGCCACGTGCGCGGCGTGCTCTCGAAGCTCGACCTGCCGACCGACGACGACGCCCACCGGCGGGTGCTGGCCGTCCTCTCCTACCTGCGCGCCGAACGACCTCGGTAGCAGCGCTGAGCCACATGGGGTGGCAGCGCCGATGCCGGTCCGGTGGTGGCGTCGATGACATGACGGCCGGCCGCTCATAGCCTCGGCGCGAAGGTTGTCGTCCGAACAGAAGGAGGAAACGATGGAATCAACGACCACTCGTGCAGGCGTCGATGTGGCGGCGCGGCGAACCTACCCCGGGCTGGCCCTGGCGCTGGCCATCCTCTCGGTCCCCGGCTCCACGATGGCCTGGGATCTGTGGGAGGACGGCGGCGGCTTCGTGATCGGCCTGCCGCTGGCGATCGCCGCGATCGTGCTGGGTGTGCAGGCTCGTCAGCGCTCCAGCGAGGGGCGGGGCCTGGCGACGGCGGCGATCGTGATCGGCGGCGTGATGGTGGCGATGATGGTCATCTGGACCGCGGTCGAGACCCTGTCGTAGTGAGGGGCGGCCGAGGCGCCGCGATGGTTGTCGCTGCC
>JBOGZL010000206.1:0-5964 GCA_050697195.1 Solirubrobacterales bacterium | reverse complement strand
TCCGCAGAGCGCGCAGGAGTCGCTCGCGGCTCCGCGGCGCCCCATTCGCGGTGCGCACTTCCGCCCTCGGCGCGAGTTGGAGTCGCTCGAGCGCCCCGCAGCCGGGCTAGTGACGAATCGAGGCTAGAGCGCCGCCGGCAGCGGCCGGTATCGTTTCGCGCTCGGATGACCGCCCGCCAGAGATACCGCATGCGCGCGCCCGCGTCGGGGCGCGAGGCGCTCGTCCGGGTCGATCCCGAGGAGGTCTACGTGGATCGCGAGACCGGCGAGGAGCTGCGGCCCGTGACCCGGGTGCTGCCGCTCGAGCCTTCGGCGTCCGCCCTCGTGCGCACGCCGGAGAACCTGCGGATCTGCGGGCGCTGCGACGAGCTGATCGGGATCGACGTCACCGATTGTCCCCACTGCGGGCTGCGCCAGCCCGCCCTCGACGGGGCGGCGTGATCGCCCCCGCCTCGCGTGCTCCCGGCCTCCGCGGCCGGGCGGCGGTCTGGGCCGCAGTGGCCGTGCTCGGCGTGGGCGGCGCGGCGTTCGCGGGCTGCGGCTCGGACGACGGCGACGACACCGTCGCGACGCCGACGACCACGGACACCGAGGCGACGGGGCCGACCGGGCCGTCCGGCGAGGGCGGCGGTGGAGGTGGCGGTGGCGGCGCGGGCGGCCAGGACCAGACGCCCGAGGACACGGGCCCGGTCGTACCGGAGTCGGGGGGCGTCGGCGCGGACGACTACGACCCCGAGCAGGACACCGAGCAGAACGACACCTCGCCGCCGCCGGAGAGCCCCCAGGGCCAGTTCGAGCAATTCTGCGAAGACAATCCCGGCGCCTGCGATTAGCGGCCTCAGGGTCCTGATATTCCACGGTTACCTGCTGCGCGGGACCGGCAGCAACGTCTACAACCAGAGCCTCGCGGTGGCGTTCGCCCGGCTCGGGCACCACGTCCACCTCCTGTGCCAGGATCTCGAGGCGGGCTCGCTCCCGTGGGTCGACCGGATCGGGAGGTGGCGCGACGGCGATCTGAGCGTGGAGCGCGCCGACGGCGAGCCCGTCGAGCGCGAGGGGAGCGGGAGCGTCACCGTGTACCTCCCCGACATCGGCGGGCTGCTTCCGACGTACGTGTTCGACCACTACGAGGGCTTCACGACGAAGACGTTCGCCGACCTGAGCGACACCGAGCTCGACGCGTACCTCGACGCGAACGTCGGCGCGGTTCGCGACGTCTCCGATGCGATCGGGGGCGCCGACGCCGCGCTCGCCAACCACCTCGTGATGGGCCCGGCGATCCTCGCCAGGGCGGGGCTCGCGTTCGCGGCGAAGGTCCACGGCTCGGCGCTCGAGTTCACGGTGCGGCCGAACCGCGACCGCTTCCTCCCCTACGCGCGCGAGGGGACCGACGCGGCGGCCGGCGTTCTCGTCGGCTCGCGGCACACCGCGGAGAGCCTGTGGGCGACGGTGGCCGACCCCGAGCTGCCCGCCAAGACGCGGCTCGGGCCGCCGGGGGTGGACACGCGGCTGTTCGCGCCCGCGACGACCGAGGACGCGGTCGCCGAGGTGCGCGCGCTCGCCGCGGAGATCACGGCTCGAGCCGGCGCCGGCGGGGGAGAGTGGGGCGAGGACGCCGCGGTCGCCGCCCCGGCGCTGGAGGAGTGGGCGGCCGCGGAGGGGCCCCGCGCAATCTTCGTCGGCAAGCTGATCGGCACCAAGGGGCTCGACCTCCTGCTCGCGGCGTGGCCGATGGTGGTCCGCGCGAACCCCGGCGCTCGGCTGCTCGTCGTCGCGTTCGGCGAGGGGCGCGACGTGATCGTGGACCTGCTCGCGGCGCTCGACGCCGGCGACGTGGAGGCCGCCCGCCGGATCGCGGCAGCGGGGATGGTCACGACCGAGGCCGAGCCGATCCCGCTGCGATTCTGTGACCTCTTCCTCGCCGCGGCACCCGACCGCTACTCGGAGTGGGCGCGCGAGGCCGCGGGGAGCGTCGCGCTCGCGGGCCGGCTCGAGCACGACGACGTCGCCCGTGTGATGCCCGCAGCCGAGGCGCTCGTGTTTCCAAGCACCTTCCCCGAGGCGTTCGGGATGGTCGCGGCGGAGGCGGCGGCGTGCGGGGTGCTTCCGATCGGCGCCGACCACTCGGGCATCCGCGAGGTCGCGCTCCAGCTCGCGGCCGTGCTTCCGCGGGAGCAGCGAGAGCTGCTCTCGTTCCCGCTCGGCGAGGGCTCGGTCGAGGCGATCGCCGAGAGGCTCAACGGCTGGCTCGCGCTCGACGCGGACGCCCGCGTCCCCACCCGGCGGGCGCTGTCGGCGCGCGTGCACGAGCTCTGGAGCTGGGAGTCGGTCGCCGGCGGGGTCATCGCCGCCTCGGCCGGGCGCGTGGACGAGCTCCCATCCGTGCCTGGGCGAGAGTAGGCCCCCGCACCGGCGGAGTCATAGAATGACGCCCGCCGTATGACTCGCGCGACGCTCTTCAGACTCGTCGCCGCCATGCTCGTCCTGACGGCGGTGATCTCGGTCGTGATGCTCCAGTTCGACTGGAACGGCGTCGCCGGTTCGACCGAGGCCGACGACATCGACCTGCTCACCGACGTGATGATCGTCCTGTCGTCGTTCGTGTACTCGATCGTGCTCGTGATGCTCGGCTACAGCATCTGGCGCTACCGGGCGAAGCCGGGCGACGAGTCCGACGGAGAGCCGATCCACGGCAACACGAAGCTCGAGATCGCGTGGACCCTGATCCCGACCGTGATCGTCCTGTTCGCGGCCGCGTACAGCTGGTACATCCTCGACAAGATCGAGGCGAAGGAGCCCGACCGGCTCCAGGTGGACGTCACCGCGCAGCAGTTCGCGTGGCGGTTCGAGTACCCCGAGGAAGGTGTGACCTCGACCGAGCTCCACGTCCCGGTCGACCGCCAGGTCCAGTTCAACCTCGACGCGATCGACGTGATCCACGCGTTCTGGGTCCCGGAGTGGAGGGTGAAGAAGGACGCCGTCCCGGGTGAGCCGACGAGCGTCGTCGCGACCCCCGACCGGGTTGGGAGCTACGAGGTCGTGTGCACCGAGCTGTGCGGCGTCGGGCACGCGACGATGCGCGCCCCGGTGGTCGTCGAGTCCGACGACGACTTCCAGGCGTGGGTCGAGGACGAGGGAGGCGGCGCGCCCGCGGGCGGCGGGGGCGGCGGCGGGGAGGAGGGCGCGCTCGCGGCCGACGGGCAGCAGCTCTTCGACGAGCAGGGGTGCAGCGGGTGCCACACCTTCGAGGCGGCGGGCGCGACGGAGACCGTCGGGCCGAACCTGGACGAGGTCCTGGCGAATCGCAGCCCGGAGGAGATCGAGACCTCGATCGTCGATCCGGACTCCGAGCTCTCGCCGGGGTTCAGCCAGGGGATCATGCCCGACAACTTCGGCGACGCGCTCAGCCCCGAGGAGCTCGACACGCTCGTCACCTACCTGAGCGAGAACGCGAAGGGCGGCCAGTGAGCCGCGGGCCGTCAATAGAATCGGGGGCAGCTTGGCGGTCGCACTGAAGCAGCCGGGGCAGTACCGGGCGTGGCTGGGCGCGCTGATCGGCGGGGCGTTCGGGTTCGCGCTCGTGGTCGTCCTGCGCGAGATCTCGGGCCTGCCGATCTTCCAGACCGAGCCGACCGGCTACCCGCACGTGGTCGTCCCCGCGATCACCGCCCCGCTCGGGTACCTGGTCGGGCTCGGGGCCTTCGACTACTGGTTCCGGTGGGCGGCGGGCGCGGCGACGCGGCCCGAGGACCACTCCCAGCACGGCGCGAAGAGCTGGCGCGACTACTTCAAGTTCAACACCGACCACAAGGTGATCGGGATCCAGTACACGGTCACCAGCTTCGTCTTCTTCTTCGTCGGCGGCGCGCTCGCGATGGTGATGCGCGCCGAGCTCGCCCAGCCGGGCACGCAGGTGGTGGACCCGGGGTTCTTCAACGGGCTGTTCTCCACCCACGCCGCGCTGATGATCTTCATCTTCGTGATCCCGATCTTCGCCGGGCTCGCGAACTACGTCCTCCCGCTGATGATCGGCGCGCCCGACATGGCGTTCCCGCGCCTCAACGGGCTCAGCTACTGGCTGCTCCCGATCGGCGGGGTGATGTTCTGCGCGAGCTTCCTCGCGCCGGGTGGGGCGTTCGACGCGGGGTGGACCGGGTACGCGCCGCTCTCGACCGGGGCGCCGTTAGGGCAGTCGTTCTTCAACCTCGGGGTCCAGTTCGCGGGCGCGTCGTCGGTCGCCACGGCGCTCAACTTCCTCGTCACGATCATCACGATGCGGGCGCCGGGGATGAACTTCTGGCGCCTACCGCTGCTCGTGTGGGCGAACATGGCCACCTCGCTCCTGGTCGTCGCCGCGACCCCGTTCATCGCCGGGGTGCAGTTCATGGTCCTCTTCGATCGCGCCCTGGGGACGCAGTTCTTCCAGGCGGCGGGCGGCGGCGACGTGATCAGCTACCAGCACATCTTCTGGTTCTACTCCCACCCCGCCGTCTACATCATGATGCTGCCGGGGTTCGGGATCATCTCCGAGGTCATCTCGACCCACGCCCGCAAGCCGATCTTCGGCTACCGGCTGATGGCCCTGGCGCTGATCGGCATCGTCGTTCTCTCCTACACGGTGTGGGCGCACCATATGTTCGTCTCCGGGATGTTCGCCTGGCTCCGGGTGCCGATGATGATCACGACGCTCCTGATCGCGGTCCCGACCGGGATCAAGATCTTCTCCTGGCTCGGGACCCTGTTCGGGAGCGTCCTGCACCTCTACTCGACCTCGATGCTGTTCGCGCTCGGGTTCATCGTCACGTTCGTGATGGGAGGGATCAGCGGCGTGATGCTCGGCATGGTGCCGCTCGACATCCACGTCTCCGACACCTACTTCGTCGTCGCCCACATTCACTTCGTGCTGTTCGGGGGCTCTGTGTTCACGATCTTCGCCGGCGTCTACCACTGGTTCCCGAAGATGACCGGCCGGATGTACGACGAGCGGCTCGGCCGGCTGCACTTCTGGCTCACCCTCGTCGGGATGTTGGGCGCGTTCGTGCCCATGCACTGGATCGGGATGCAGGGGATGCCCCGCCGCGTCGCCGACTACTCGGCCCAGTTCGGCGACTGGAACCTGCTGATCTCCCTCTTCGCCTTCCTGCTCGGCGCCGCCCAGCTGATCTTCCTCTACAACATGGTCGTGAGCTGGCGCTGGGGGCCGCGGGCGACCGGGAACCCGTGGCGCGCGAAGACGATCGAGTGGCAGGTGTCCTCGCCGCCGCCGGTGTTCAACTTCCCCGAGATCCCGCGCGTGGTCGGCGGCCCGTACGAGTTCGGGGTGCCCGGCGCGCGGCACGCGATCATGCCCGGCGAGGAGGCCGAGGTGCGCGAGCCCGAGCCGGCGACGGTGGGCGGCGGCCGTGAGTGAGGGCGCTTCCGGCGGCACCGTCCTCGCGTTCCTGAACGAGGTCGCGGGCGGGCGCCGGCTGGTCGAGACGCTTCGCGAGCGGACCGCGGACGGCGGCGCCTCGGTCGCCGTCGCCGCGCCCCAGAACCAGCCGGTGGCGGGCCAGATCGTCGACCAGGACGAGGTCCGCGAGGCGGCCCAGAGCCGCGTCGAGGTCACCCAGGCGGTTCTGCGCGAGTTCGGCGTCGAGGCCGTCGGGGTGGTGATGGACCCGGACCCGCCGCTCGCGCTCGACGACGCGGTGCGCGCGTTCTCGCCCGACGAGATCCTGATCTCGTGCCTCGCGGAGACCCGCTTCGGGCTCCTCCGCCGCGACCTCGTCGAGTGGGCGAAGAGGAGGTACGAGGTGCCCGTCGTCCACATCCCGGTCCGGATCGAGGACGACGCGGTGCGCTGGGACGTCACCCACACCCTCGTCGTCGCCACCCAGACGGTGGACAGCCCCGACCTCCTCGATCGCCTCAAGGGCAGGGCGGCGGAGCGCCCCCACCGCTACACGATCATCTCCCCGCGCT
>JBOGZL010000205.1:0-1903 GCA_050697195.1 Solirubrobacterales bacterium | reverse complement strand
ACGGCCGCGGTGTCGACAACGCCCGGCTTCGCGAGGAGGTCGGCTACGAGCCACGCTTCGACGCGCTCGGTGCGGTCCGCGACTTCGCCGGCCAGGCGGCGTCGCGCAGGATCGTTCCGGTCCCCGGTCCCCGCACCGTCGCGGACGCGCTCGCGAGATTCTGAGATGGAGGGGGACCGCGAGAGGGAGGGGGATCACACCACCGCGACGGACGGCCGGGCGGTTGCGCCCGAGGCGATCGCCGACTTCCTGCGCGGCCTGCGCGAGGGGGTGGAGGACGGTCTCGGCCCGCTGAGCGCGGCCCAGCGGGCGGCCACCGGGATGCCGGACTCGTTTCGCGAGGCGCTGGAGCGCGGTGCCGAGCGGCTGCGCGGCGAGTACTCCGAGGACGAGTGGGGCTTCGACGAGGAGTTCGCCGAGGCCGTCTCACCGGGATTCAAGTTCCTCTATGAGAGCTGGTGGAGGGTCAAGAGCGAGGGGATCGAGAACGTCCCCGCGCAGGGGCGGGCGATGCTGGTCGCCAACCACGCGGGCTCGCTGTTCCCGTTCGACGCGTCGATGATGGCGGCCGCGATCCGCCGAGAGCACCCGGTCCCGCGCTGGCCGCGGTTCATGGTCCTCGACTGGGCGTTCGTGCTCCCGTTCGTAAGCACGTTCATGAGGAGGGTGGGCGGCGTGCCCGCCAACCCCGACAACGCGACCCGGCTGCTCGAGCAGGACGAGCTCGTGATGGCGTTCCCCGAGGGGGTGAAGGGGACGGGGAAGCCGTTCTCGGAGCGCTACCGGTTGCAGCGGTTCGGCCGCGGTGGGTTCGTCGAGGTGGCGTTGCGAACGGGGGCGCCGATCGTTCCGGTAGCGGTCGTCGGCTCGGAGGAGATCTATCCGAAGCTCGGCGAGTCGAGCGCCCTGGCGAGGTTGACCGGTGCGCCCTTCGTCCCGATCACGCCGACGTTTCCGTGGCTCGGGGCGCTCGGGCTCGTCCCGTTGCCCTCGCGGTGGCGGATCGAGTTCTGCGAGCCGATCGATCTCTCCGATCATCCGCCCGAGGCGGCGTCGAACCGCCAGCTCGTCTTCGACCTCTCGGAGCAGATTCGCGAGCTGATCCAGCAGAAGCTGTACGAGAACCTGGTCCTGCGCGGGTCGGCGTTCGTATAGCTCACCGGTGGCGGGATGGCACGGGTCGGGCCGCGATCCGGGACGGGGCAAGTAGGGGGAGGGGGTTGGAGGGGCGTGATCCGGGACGGGGCAAAGTAGGGGAGGGTTGGGGGCGTGGCGGGACGGGGCAGGTATGGGGGAGTGGGTTGGAAGCGCCTGCCGGGACGGGGCAGGTAGGGGGATCGGTCGGAGCGCTCCCCCGTGAGGCCGGAAACCCCCGACTCGAGCGGGCGATGGGGTCGGGTTGGGAGTTGACGGCGATATGCGCCGTCAATGCCCAAGGCGACCGCGCGGCGAGCTCGAGATGGGAGTTCGCGGCGGACGGGTCCCTGCTTCCCGCGTCGGGCTCGATTCGGTGGTCGAGCGACGCCGTCAACGCCGGTTTCGAGCGGGCGCGGGAACTGATTCCGGGGTTGACGGCGATATCCGCCGTGAACACCGGTCTCGTCCCGCCGCGCGGGTCGATTCTGGCGTTGACGGCGCTCGTGCGAGGCGTGACACGAGCTGGAGCGCGCGGTGGCCGAGCGCAGTCGCAATCGCTCGCGCGCCGAGCGAGCTCGTTGCCCTGCTTGCCCTCGCGCTGGCGAGCTCCGAAGCGCCCCCGGGCACGTATCCGGAGCACTAGCCTCGATTCGTCACTAGCCCGGCTGCGGGGCGCTCGAGCGACTCCAACTCGCGCCGAGGGCGGAAGTGCGCACCGCGAATGGGGCGCCGCGGAGCCGCGAGCGACTCCTGCGCGCTCTGCGGA
>JBOGZL010000204.1:0-8424 GCA_050697195.1 Solirubrobacterales bacterium | reverse complement strand
TCGGGGTCCTGATCGAGGAGGCGCTGGACTACCAGCGCGAGCACGCCGACACCGCCGACGCTCAGCCGACTCAGCCCGCTCAGCCCGAGCCGGCGGGCGACTGAACGCCGCGGACGCGCTCCCACAGCCGCTCGAACGGGGCCTTCTCCCTCTCCATCCGGTGCTTCGCCCGCGCCTTCTTCTCGTCGCCGTAGAAGAGCTTCGCCCACGGCGAGTGCTCCCGGCCCAGCCGGATCGCGCCGACCAGGGCGACCGGCGGCACGAGCAGGCCGACGACCCCGGTGACGAACTTCTCCTTCGCGAAGTTGACCATCACCAGGAGGATCGTGATGAAGCCGCCCGACCCGAGAATGCTGACGACCGCGTCCTCGACGCCCCGGGCCACGTCGAGCCACGCCTTGAGCCCGATCAGCACGATCCCGGCGAACGTGGCCATCACGATCACGGCGTCGATCGAGCGCCTTCCCTTCTCTGACCAGTACACGTCCTTGAGGTTCAGCCACAGGGCGAACTCGTCCAGGGTCAGCCCCGTGCCGATCCCGAACAGGACCGCGAAGACCTCGTGCCACGGGGAGCCCGGGTCGACCGCGATCATCAGGTAGCCGACGATCAGCATCGTGCAGATCCCCCACACCAGATGGTGGACATGGGTCCCCCCCACCTGCACGTTCCCGGGCCACCAGCTCACCTGCGCGCGGATCATGTGCGCGCTCGTGCGGATGAACCCGAAGGTGACCAGGAAGGAGACGAGGAACAGCAGCTCGGCCTCCTTGCCCGTGTCGACGATCGCGCGCTCGTAGAGGCTGCCGACGCTCGCTACGAGGGCGCCACTCACGGTGTGAGGACGACCTTGCCGATGTTGCGGCGCTCCTGGAGGAAGCGGTGCGCATCGCCCGCGCGATCGAACGGGAACGACTCGGCGACAACCGGCTGGACCTCACCGTTTGCGAGCGCGGCGGCGAGCGGTTCGGTGACGCGCTCGAGCGAGCCCTCCTCGTCCCACCAGTGCAGCATGTTGAGCCCGAACACCCCCTTGTTCTCGTTCATCATCGCCACGCTCTTCCACCACGGCACGGTCGCGAACGGCATCCGGGCGAGGTTTCGGAGCACCGCGGGCACGTTGCGCCTGTCCCCGGTCTGGACGTCGGCGAGCCCGTACATGATCATCCGCCCGCCCTGGCGCAGGAGCCGGTAGTCCTTGCGAAAGCTCGCCGGGCCGAGCGCGTCGATGATCACGTCGACACCGTCGCCGTCGGTGATCCGCAGAACCTCCTCGGCGAAGTCCTGCGACCGGTAGTCGATCGCGTGATCCACGCCCTGGGCGCGGATCGCGTCGTGCTTGGGAGCCGAGGCGGTCCCGAACACCTCGGCGCCGCGTGCCTTCGCGAGCTGGATCGCGGCGATCCCGACCCCGCCTCCGGCGGCGTGAATCAGGACGCGGTCGCCCTCGCGCAGCCCGCCCATGATCACCAGCGCCGCGTACGCGGTCCCGTAGTTGACCGGGAACGCGGCCCCTTGCTCGAACGACGCCTCCTTCGGGAGCGGGAAGGTCATCGGCGCGGGAACCGTGACGCGCTCCGCGTAGCCGCCGAACCGCGTCGCGGCGATTACCCGGTCCCCCACCGAGACTCCCTCCACCCCGTCGGCGACCGCCTCGACCTCGCCGGCGACCTCATACCCGATCACGCACGGCGGGGGGGGTGCGTCCGGATACACCCCGGAGCGCGCCATCAGGTCGGCGAAGTTGATCCCCGCCGCGCGGACGGCGATCCGCACCTCGCCCGGACCGACCGGGGGATCGGGTCGTTCCTCGACCCGAAGCACCTCGGGTCCCCCGTGACGGGTGAGCACGACCGCGCGCATGGCCCGGACCCTACCTGGCGCAAACCTTGCGCATACCGCAAGTAAGTCGACAGGCGCCCTGGCCCTCTAGGGTCCGGGGATCGCCGTGATCGACCCTAACCAGCGCTGGACCCGGGCCGGGTTCGACGGTGCTCCCCCCTACGCCGGCCTGCTCACGTTCGCCGGCCGCCCCTACACCGAGGACCGCGCCGACCTCGCGGGCTGCGACGCGGCGATCGTCGGGGCGCCGCTGGACGAGCTCGCCTCGGATCGCCCCGGTACCCGCGGCGGGCCGCGCGCGGTCCGGGCCGAGAGCACCGAGGTCGGCGGGCACCTCGAGGCCGGGATCGACTGGAGCGAGGAACTGCGGGTGGTTGACTACGGCGACGCCCCGGTGGTCCCGGCCGACCCCGCCGGCTCTCACCGGGCGATCGAAGCGCTCGTCGCGGAGGTTCGAGAGGCCGGTGCGATCCCGGTGATCCTCGGCGGCGACCACTCGATAACCGAGCCGGGCGTGCGCGGGTGCGCCGGGGATCGGTCGCTCGGCCTGATCCACTTCGACGCCCACACCGACACCGCCGCCGAGCTCTGGGGCAGGGAGCTCTCACACGGGACGCCGATGTACCGGCTCGTCGAGCAGGGCACGGTCGACCCCCGGCGCTACGTCCAGATCGGGCTCCGCGGCTACTGGCCGGGCGAGCGGGAGTTCGCGTGGCAGGAGTCGCGCGGGATCACGAGCTTCTTCATGCACGACGTCCGCCGCCTCGGCCTGGACGCGGTCCTGGAGCGGACGCTGAAGGCGGTCGGAGACGGCCCGGCTTTCCTCACCGTCGACATCGACGTGCTCGACCCCGCGTTCGCGCCCGGCACCGGGACCCCGGAGCCCGGCGGGATGAGCGCGCACGAGCTGCTGTCAGCGGCCCGCCGGCTCGCCGAGGCCGTCGAGCTGGTCGGCGCCGACGTGGTCGAGGTGCTCCCGGTGCGCAGCGGGCCGGTGGACACGACAGCCCTCGTCGCGGGACGAGTCGTCGCCGAGATCCTGACCGGGATCGCGCTCCGGCGGCGGGACGGCGCCGGCCGGAGCTAGAGGTCGACGGCGCGGCCGTCGTCGAAGGAATCGGTCGAGACGATCTCCTCGATCACCTCGTCGGGGACCTTCGCGTCGGTGGTCATCGCCATCACCGCCTGGTCCGGGTTCGCCTCGGCGCCGACCGCGGCCGAGACGATGTTGACGCCGTGGCCACCGAACGCGGTGCCCACGCGGCCGATCATGCCCGGCTGGTCCTTGTAGCGGAAGATCGCCAGGTGCTTCGCCAGCGGCATGTAGAAGCTCTCCCCCCACACCTGGACCAGGTGGGGGAGGTTCCGCGGGCCGACCGCGGTCCCCGAGACCGCGACCGCCTCGTCGCCGGACTCGATCCGCACCGTGACGAGCTCGGTGAACTCGTCCGCGACCGTGTCCTTGAGCTCGATCAGCTCGATCCCGCGCTCGGCCGCGATCGCCGGCGCGTTGACGAGGTTCACCGGCTCCTCGGTGTGGCCGGAGAGAATCCCGACGAGCACGGCGATCCCCAGCAGCCTGGTGTCGTGTTCCGCGAGCCGGCCCCGGAACTCCGCCCGCACCCGGTCGATGGAGCCGTTCCCGAGTCCCTGCGCGAGCGACCCGAGCATCTGGCACAGGGGGACGAACGGCGCCAGCGCCTCCATCGCCTCTGGCCGCACGGCCTGGATGTTGACCGCGTTCGTCACCACGTCGCCCCTCAGCGCCGCGCGCACCTGCTCGGCGGTGATCACCCCGGCCCGATCCTGGGCCTCCTCGGTCGCGGCCCCGAGATGGGGGGTGACGACGACGTCGTCGCGCCCGAACAGGGGGTGCTCGGTCATCGGCTCCTCCGGGAAGACGTCGAGCGCGGCCCCCGCGACCCGCCCCGACTCCAGTCCGGCCTCGAGCGCATCGAGGTCGACGAGCTCGCCGCGCGCGGCGTTGATGATCCGAACCCCCGGTTTCATTGTCGAGATCGCGCCGGCGTCGATCCAGTTCAGTGTCTCGTCGGTCCTCGGGAGGTGGATCGTGATGATGTCGGCGCGCCGGTAGAGGTCCTCCGTCGACTCGAGGCCCTCGATGCCGAGCTCGCGGAACCGCTCCCCGGCGACGAACTTGTCGAAGGCGACGACCCTCATCCCGAACGCCATCGCGCGCTGGGCGACGAGCTGGCCGATGCGGCCGAACCCGATCACCCCGAGCGTCTTCCCGTAGAGCTCGTTTCCCTTGAACTCCGAGCGCGCCCAGCGCCCGCCGGCGAGCGACGCGTGCGCCTGGGGGACGTTCCGGCACAGCGCGAGCGCGAGCGCCATCGTGTGCTCCGCGGCGGCGACCGAGTTCGACTCCGGTGCGTTCGCGACCACGATCCCGCGCTTCGTCGCGGCGGCGACGTCGACGTTGTCCACCCCCGTCCCCGCTCGCCCGATCACCTTCAGCCGCTCCGCGCGCTCGATCACCTCGGCGGTCACCCGCGTGCCGGACCGGATCAGCAGCGCGTCGAACTCGTGGATCCGGTGAGCGAGCTCCTCCGCCGACATCTCGAACCCGAGCTCGACGTCGAACTCGCGCCGCAGCAGCTCGATCCCCGACTCGGCGATCGGCTCCTTGACCAGCACCCGGTGGACGGTCGCGCCCAGCGTCCCCGGCTCCGCCTCGGCCTGCCTGTCGCGCAGGGCGGAGCGCTGCATCATCCCACCGGCTCGGGCGCGAACCCGGCCTCGGCAAAGACGCGCTGGGCGGCGCCCGCGCCGGCTCCGGGCTCCGTCTGCGCGCCGAGGTCGCGCAGGGCCATCTCCAGGGCGCTGAGCGCGGAGATCACGTCGAACGCGCCGTAGTAGCCGCAGTGCGCGATCCGCACGATCCTCCCCTTCAGAATCCCCTGGCCGCCGGCGACCGTGACCCCGTACGTGTCCCGCATCAGCTTCGGGACCCGGGCGCCATCGATCTCCTCCGGGAGCGCGGCCGCGGTGACGACGTTCGCGTCCGGGTCGTCGGGGCCGAACCGCTCCAACCCCAGCGCCTCGATCCCCGCTCGGGCGGCGCGCGCGAGCAGCGCGTGGCGCGCGTACACGCGCCCCAGACCCTCGGCCAGGATCAGGCCGAGAGCGACGTCGAGCGCCCTGAAGAGCGTGACGGCAGGAGTGAAGGCGCTGTTCGGGGGCTGCTCGCGCTGGCCCTTCGCGGTCAGCGCCCAGTCGAAGTAGTGGCGGCGTCCCGGGTTTTCGGCTGCGATCGCCAGCGCCCGCTCCGACGCGGAGACGAAGGCGAGTCCTGGCGGAGACATGAGCGACTTCTGGGAGCCGGCGACGACAACGTCCACCCCCCACTCGTCCTGTGGAAGGTCGACCGCGCCGAGCCCGGACACGGCGTCCACGCAGAGCACTGCGCCGTGGCGGCGCGCGACCTCGCTCAGCGCGCGTACGTCGTTGAGGACCCCGGTCGAGGTCTCGGACTGGGTCGCGAACACCGCGCGCTGCGGTCGCTCCGAATCGGCGAGCGCGACGTCGACGCGCTCGGGATCGATCCGCTCGCCCCACTCGAAGTCGAGTGCGACGGTCGCGGCGCCGTACGCGTCACAGAGGTGCTTCCAGCGCTCCCCGAACTTGCCCGCCGAGGCGACGATCGCCGGCTCGCCGGGTACGACGAGGTTCGCGACCGCCGACTCCATCGCCCCGGTGCCCGAGGCCGCGAAGCACAGCACGTCGTTCGAGGTCGCAAACACGTCCCGAAGCCGCTCCAGCACGCGGGCGTAGATCTCGATGAAGGCCGGCGAGCGGTGGTAGAGGATCGGCTCCGCCATCACCTGACTGACGGCCGGCGGCAGGGGGGTGGGCCCGGCGGTCATCAGGTACTGCTTCGCGTAGATGTCGGGCGGCTGGCTCATCTAGCGTCCCTGCGGGGCGCGGGGACAAGGTTAGGGATCGCGACTGATAGCACGAGCGGAAGGAGCATCGATGAAGTTCAACACCGTCTACAGGACGTTCGAGACCGCCGAGCGGCGCGAGTTCGTCAGGATCACCGAAGACGTCCAGGGCGCCGTCGACGAGGCGGGCATCGACGAGGGGTTGGCGCTCGTCTCGGCGATGCACATCACCGCCGGGGTGTGGGTGAACGACGACGAGCCCGGGATCCAGGCCGACGCGCTCGAGTGGCTCGACAAGCTCGCCCCGCCGAGCTGGAGCGATCCGGCGAACGACGTCGCCCGCGACCTGCGACCCGACCCGGGCGACTACCGTCACCACCGCGGCGGCGAGGACAACGGCGACGCCCACCTCAAGAACCTGCTCGTCCACCACCAGGTGATCCTGCCCGTCACCGGCGGCCGCCTCGACCTCGGTCCCTGGCAGCAGGTCTTCTACACCGAGTTCGACGGGGGGAGGCCGAAGCGACTCGTGATCAAGGTTCTCGGCGAGTAGGTCAGCGCGCGATACTGCGCGCGGGCGATGTCGCAGGAGAACGTCGAGCTGGCCCGTCGTGCGTACGACGCCTTCAACCGGCGCGACTGGGACGCCTTTCTGGCTCTGACGGACGAGGAGATCGAGGTCGAATCGCGCCTGGTCGCGATGGAAGGCGGCTACCACGGCCACGAGGGCCTGCGTCGGTGGTGGGACGACTTCCTCGGTACCTTCCCCGACTACACCTGCGAGATCGAAGAGCTGCGCGACCTCGGAGACGTGACGCTCGGCCACATTCGCGGTTGGGGACATGGCGCGGCCAGCGACACGCCGCTCGTGGACCCGTTCTGGCAGCCGATCAGATGGCGGGACGGAAAGTGCGTGTGGTGGCGCAACTGTTCGACGGAGGCGGAAGCCCTCGAAGCAGTCGGGCTTTCGTGATCAAGGTTCTCGGAGCGTGACCGATAAACCCAGTAGGTTTCCGGCGCTCAGGCGCTCACGACTGCGAGGAGGAGAGGGAATGGCGGAAGAGGTTCAGATCGGCGGGCCCGACGCGGGCATCGCCAAGATCAGGCACCCCGTCGGGGTCGCGGTCCTCACACTGATCACGCTCGGGATCTACGGACTCTACTGGTGGTACCAGGTCAATCGCGAGATGGTCGATCTCGGGAAGGCACGCAACGCCGAGGGCCTCGGGGACAACCCGACCACCTCGCTGCTCGCGTTCTTCCCCGGCGGGCTGATCATCGTCCCGGCGCTGATGTCGCTCTACAACGGGACCCAGCGCATGAAGCGCGCCCAGGAGATCACCACGGGCGCGACCCCGACCCTGAACGGCTGGATCATCGTGATCCTGCTCATCCTCGGGCTCAGCATCGTCGGGTACGGCTACATGCAGGCGGAGCTCAACAAGGCATGGCGAACGCTGCCCGGCGCCGCCGTCGAGCCCGGCGCTGCGCCGAGCCAGATCGAGCAGCCGGCGGCGGAGCCCGCCGAGCCGACCGAGCCCGAGCGGCCGAGCGGCGCGTAGGGACCGCCCTGGCGGACGAGGTTCGGATCAGCGGCGGGCCGGGGACGGCCAAGCTCCGGCATCCGGTGGCCGTCGCCGCGCTCTCCTTCGTCACCCTGGGAATCTACTTCCTGTACTGGTGGTACCAGGTCAACCGTGAGCTGGTCGACCTGGGGCGGGCCAGGAACGCCGAGGGCCTGGGCGACAACCCGACGCTGTCGCTGCTCGCGATGTTCCCGGGCGGGCTGGTGCTGATTCCACCGATCTTCTCGATGTACAACGGCGTGCAGCGGATGAAGCGCGCCCAGGAGATCGCGGTCGGCAACGTGACGATGAACGGTTGGATCGTGTTCGCGTTGTACGCCGGGTCCTTCATCGTCGGCGTGGCCGGCCTGATCGTGCCCGGCTACATTCAGGACGAGCTCAACAAGGTGTGGAAGGCCGGGTCGGCGCTCGAGCGCGGAGGCGCCCAGACGCAAACCTCGGCTGCTTCAATCGAGGGGGGATCGACCCAGCTCCCAACGTGACGGATTCACGAATTCGGCACGGTTCGCGCGCCCTTCGGGCGGAGTTGCCTGCGACAATCGGCGAATGGGATTGCGCGGTTTCCTGAGGCGGATGGACGCGCACATGGCTCAAGCGAACGAGCAAATGGCCCGCGGCGCCGAACTGACGGACGAGCTTCGCACGGAGCTGCGCCTCAACCGTGAGGAGCGCACGCGGAGCGAGGCGCGTTACGAGACGCTCGCGCGAGAGATCCAAGATCGCTACGACGAGCAGCTTCGAATCACCCGTGAGGTGGTGCGTCGCAACGAGCTCGCCTTCCAGGCTCACGGTGAGACGGTGGCGCGACTGGACTCAGCGATCGAGCGTCTGCGGGAGTCGGCGGAGGGTCTGCGCGATGACTCCAAGGCGCATACCAGAGCAATCTTCGCTCTCATTGACGAGCTTAGAGGCGGCGGGCCGAGTCCAGCCACAACCTGATCCGCGGCTCCGCGGAACCGCGTCGGTCGATGGATCAAGCGGCGTCGGCGCGACCCAGGAGGGCCGCTAGGGGTTGCCTTCGATCCAGGGCATCATCGAGCGGAGGTCGCGGCCGACGCGCTCGACCTCATGGTCCTGGCCCTCCTCGCGTA
>JBOGZL010000203.1:0-17140 GCA_050697195.1 Solirubrobacterales bacterium | reverse complement strand
AGCAGTCCGTGGTGGTCGGCGCGGTCGATCGCCTGGACAAGACGTCGGTTCGAGCTCGTTGCCGCGAGGGCGACGAGCGTGCGGGACGGCGTCGTCACCCGGATGCCCTTGCGCACCGTATGGCGATCGCGGTCTCGGCTCCTGTGAAGGAGCACGCCTGCATGGGTTCGCCTTCCGTGCGGGACCGTGACGTGGATCGGTCCCTCGATCGGGTCCAGCATGTCCCACAGCTCGCCGGCGCTGCGGTGGCTCAGCACGGCACCGTTGCCGCCGGCCAGGACCGCCCCGATCCAGCCCGCCTCCCGCGTGGACGGGATGGCGGCCACGCGGTACACGCCGGCATGGACCGCCGTAAGAGACCCCGAGGCGGTCATGCGCGCGACGGCGGCCCCGCTGACGCCGGCCGCGAGGAGCTGGCGGCGGGCGACCACGCCGTGCTGCCGTCTCGCGATCTCGGCCACCACCGCTGGTCGATGTTTTCCTCGGCCCCCGGATGAAAGTTCGACCACCGGGAGAAGGTGGGGCCGGCGAGCGCGTACGGGGCGTGCAGATGTGGCGAATGACGCGCGGGCCACTAGCCTTTCGTCCAACTTGGCTACCCACCCAAATCTCATCTTCGTCGGCGGCACCGGCCGCAGCGGCACCCATGTCCTCGCGCGGCTGCTCGGCCACCATTCCCGCTACCGAGACGTCGAGATCGAGGTCCGGTTCCACGTCAACCCGCGCGGGTTTCCCGACCTCCTCGCGGGCGAGGTGACCGTAGAGCAGTTCATTCGCAAGCTGCGGCGGTTCTGGTGGCACCGGATCAAGGCCGGGGAGCCGTTCCCCGCGCTGCTGCCGCGCCTCCCGCTCGGCCGGGAGGAGCGCGGCCTGTACAAGATCGTCCCCGGGGAGCGGTTCGACGCCGCCGTGGAGAGGTTCGAGGCCTCCTACGCAGGCGATCCGGAGACTGCGTGCACGGCCCTCTTCCTCGACCTCCTGTGGCCGCTCGCGGTCGAGGCGGGCAAGCCCGGCCTGGTCGAGATGAGCTCCGACAACATCGCCCAGGGGCCGACCCTTGCCCGCCTGTTCGGAGACGCGAAGCTGATCCACACCGTGCGCGACGGCCGCGACGCGGGCGCCTCGAAGGTGACCAAGCGCCAGAAGAGCCACCACCCCCGCGACGGGCTCGAGGGGATCGAGTGGTGGGAGCAGCGCCTGCGCCGAATCGACGCGGCCGCGCGCGAGGTCCCGCCCGATCACCTGCTCGTGATCAGCCTCGACGAGCTCGCGTACGGCGACCGCGAGCGCTCGTACTCGCGCCTGCTCGAGTTCTGTGGGCTCGACGACGAGCCTGGGATGCGCGAGTACTTCGAGCGCGAGGTGACGGCCGACAACGCGCACCGGGACCGGTGGCGCGACGGGTTGGACCACGACGCCCAGGAGGAGCTGCGCCGCCACTACGAGGGGGCGCTCGACCGGCTCGCCGCCGACGGCGTGCACTGCGCTCCCGAGCTCCAGCGCACCTACGAGCGGGTGGAGGCGTAGGGCTATGGACGTGCTGTTCGTCGGCGGCACCGGCCGCAGCGGCACCCACGTGGTCGCGAAGCTGATCGGTCGCCTGTCGCGCTACGAGAAGATCGGCAACGAGGTCCGCTTCCACTGCGACCCGGGCGGGTTTCCGGACCTGCTCTCAGGTGCTGTCACCCCGCAGGAGTTCGTTTCCAAGCTGCGCGGCACGTGGTGGCGGCGCGTCCAGACGCTGCAGGTCCGGGGACTCCACCGCACGGTGCCCAAGAGGCGCTTCGAGGCCGCGGTCGCGGAGTTCGAGTCCCGCTGCGAGGCAGACCCAGTGGACGCGTGCCGAGGCCTGTTCTTCGCCCTCCTCGGCCCGATCGCCGAGCGGGCCGGCAAGCCGGGGCTCGTCGAGATGAGCTGCGACACGGTCGCCCAGGGCCCCGCCCTGCTGCGGATCTTTCCCGAGGCGCGGTTCGTCCACTCGGTCCGCGACGGGCGCGACGCCGCCTCCTCGCGGGTCGCGAAGGGGCGCGGCGTCGTGTTTCCGCGCAACCCGGAGCAGGGGATCGAGTGGTGGGAGGGCCGGCTGCGGCGAATCGACGACGCCGTGGAGGAGATCCCGCCCGATCGGCTCACCGTCGTCAGCCTCGACGAGCTCGTGTACGGCGATCGCGAGGGCACCTACCGCCACCTGCTCGACTACCTCGAAGCCGACGACGAGCTCGAGATGCGCTCCTACTTCGAGACCAAGATGAGTCCCGAGCGCGCCCACCGCGAGCGGTGGCGGGAGGGGCTCTCCGCCGACGAGCAGGAGGACTACGTGCGCCGCTACGCGGAGGCGCTGGAGCGCCTGAAGCGCGACGACGTCCACTGCGCCGGGCTGCTGCGCAAGGCGTTCGAGCGCGCCGCGCCGAAGCGCGACGCGGCCGCGATCGCGCCTGCCGGTGAGGCCGGCGCCGGACAGACGGCCTCGCTCGCAGTCCCGGGCGGCGTCCCTGCCGCCCGGGATGCGCAAAACGCTCGGCCGCAATCCGGCGCCGGCCTCGAGAGCGCGCAAGACACTCGCCCGGCATCCGGCGTCGGCCCGACTACGACCGGAGATCTCGTGTTCCTGGCCGGGCCGGGGCGGGCGCGGCGGGGGGCCCAGATGGTGGCTCAGCTCCTCGGCAGCCACTCCCGCTACGCGGTCGTGCCGATCGACGCCCGGTTCCATTGCGACACGGACGGGCTCGCCGACCTGATCGAGGGGCGGGTGAGCCTGAAGCGCTTCATGCTCAAGCTGCGCGAGGTGTGGTGGGGAGGGGGCGGAGGCGCCGGTCGCGGCCGGCTCGACGAGGTCGTTCCGAGCGAGCGCTTCGAGGCGGCTGCGGACCGGTTCGCGGACTCGTACCTCGACGACCCGCTCGGCGCCGGCCGGAGGCTGTTCGACGACCTCCTGTGGCCGCTGACGATGGACGACGGCAAGCCCGGGCTGGTCGAGACCAGCGCCCGCAATCTCCACCAAGCTCCGACGCTCGCGCGGCTGTTCGTCGAGGCCCGCTTCGTCCACGTGGTCCGCGACGGACGGGTGGCCGCGTTCCGGCTCGCGAAGACCGACTGGGGGCCCGGAGACCCGGTTGCCGGGATCGACTGGTGGGCGGAGCGGCTGCGGCGGGTCGACAACGCCGTCCGCGGCGAGGAGGACGGGGCGAGCTACTCGCTCGGCTCCGAGCGCCTCCACGTCCTCGTCCTCGACGAGCTCCTGAGCGGCGACCGCGAGCCGCCCTACGCGGCGCTGCTCGGCTTCCTCGGGATCGAGGACGAGCCGGGCGCGCGGGCGTTCCTCGACCGCTGGCTTGGCCCGGCGGAGCGAACCGAGCAGCCGCTCGCGAACGGGCTCAACCCGTGGAAGCGCAGGCGGCTGCGGCGCAAGTACGAGCGCACGCTCGAGGCCCTGCGGCGCGAGGGAGTCCACTGCGCCCCGCAGCTGATCGAGGCCTACGAGCGCAGGTGAATCCCAAACCCGGCCGAACCGGACGCGGGAGCGAGGCCGCAAGATGACCGGTGATGTGAGTGCGGCCGAGCGGGAGCGGAGGATTCGGCCGGTTTTGTTCATGACCAGCAATGGGACGGGGCTGGGACATCTGACCCGCACCATGGCGATCGCCCGCCGGCTCGCCGACGGGATCGAGGCGAGCTTCTTCACGCTCTCCGCGGCGGCGCCGGTCGTCGAGGCCCAGGGCTTCCCGGTCACATACATGGGCTCGTACGACTCGTCCGGCGCGGGGTCGCAGCTCGAGTGGAGCCGTCGCCTCCGCGCCCGCCTCGCGGGACTGCTCGACGAGCTCCGCCCGGCGGTCCTCGTGTTCGACGGAGCCCACCCGTACCCCGCCGCGATCCACGCGATGCGCGACGTTCAAGAGCTCACCACGGTGTGGAGCCGGAGGCCGATGTGGCAGCCGGGACGCCTGCGGCCGATCCTCGCCCTCGCCGCTGCCTTCGACCTGGTGCTGGAGCCCGGCGAGCTCGCGGCGGACGACGACGCCGGGCTGACCGTGGCGCGGCGCGAAGAGGCCGTCCTGCTCGATCCGATCGTGCTCTGCGACGAGGACGAGCTCCTGCCCCGGGCGGAGGCGGAGCGCGCGCTTGGGCTCGAGCCGGGGAGGGTCAACGCGCTCGTCGCGCTCGGGCAGGGGAGCGAGGTCGACGCCGCCGTCGCTCGATGCCTCGCCCGCCTTGCTCCCCGAAGCGACGTCCAGGTGGCGGCGCTCGAGTCGAGCATCTCCAACCGGCTCGAGGTCCCCGACGGGGTCGTCGTGCTGCGCGACAGATATCCGGTCAGCCGCCACTACCGCGCGTTCGACTTCGCGATCAGCGCCGCCGGCTACAACGCCTTTCACGAGCTGATCCGGTTCGCCGTCCCGACGGTGTTCGTCCCGATGCGGCGCGAGCTCGACGATCAGGCGGCCCGGGCCCGCTATGCCGAGCGCGCCGGGCTCGCGCTCGCGTGCGAGGGCCCGGGATCCGAGCGGCTCGAGGAGCTGATCGAGCGGATCCTCGACCCCACCACACGTGAGCGGATCTCCGAGCGCGCCCGCGCGCTCCGGCTCGCCAACGGAGCGGACGAGGCCGCGGAGCTCCTGTCGGCGCTCGCTACGGGCGACCGATCGGCGCTCGGGAGCCTTCCGAGCCCGAGCGCCGGCCGGGCGGCGATGTGGGCGACGATGGCGCGCGCCCGCGCGAGCGCGCTCGTGCGCCACCCGTTCGAGCGCCGCCGCGACCGCAATCGCAGCCGGTAACCTCGCCGGCGTGGAAGCCTCCACCAGTCCATCCCTCGACGGACCCCGCGAAACCGGACGCGAAGCGGAGGATTTCGCGGGCAGTGATTCTGAGCAGGTCGCGGGTATGACTCTTCCAAACCTCGTCGTGATCGGGGCCCAGAAGTGCGGCACGAGCGGCCTTCACTACTACCTCGGCCTCCATCCCGAGATCTCGATGTCGAGCCCGAAGGAGCTCAACTTCTTCATCGCGGAGCGAAACTGGGACCGCGGTGTCGACTGGTACGCGCGCCAGTTCGACGCCGACGCGGCCGTGCGCGGCGAGTCGTCGCCTAACTACACGGCGTACCCGCACCACACCGGGATCCCCGAGCGCATGCACTCCTTGCTTCCCGACGCGCGGCTGATCTTCCTTGTCCGCGATCCGATCGAGCGCATCGCCGCGCACTGGGTGCACAACTACGCGAAGCGGCGCGAGAAGGGCGACGTGGGGGCGACGGTGCTGCATCCGAACACGACCTACGTGCTCCGAAGCCAGTACCACATGCAGCTCAGCCGGTTCCTGAACCACTACCCCGCCGAGCGGATCCTGGTTCTGGATCAGAGGGACCTGCGGCAGCGGCGGCAGAAGACCCTGAGGGAGGTGTTCTCGTTCGTCGGGGTTGACCCGGAGTTCGAACACCCCGGGTTCACCCGCGAGCGGCACCGCACGGGACGAAAGCACCGATCCACGAAGCTGGGCCGCCGCCTGGAGAGGCTCGGCCTGCGGGTGTTCGGCGGCAAGCTCCCCCGTGGGTTCTGGTTCGCCCAAAGGCTGATGTTCCTCCGCCGTCCGATCGAGGTGCCCGACGCGGGAGACGTCCGCGACGCCCTCAGCCCGGAGGTGATCACCGTGCTCCACGAGGACGCGGACCGGCTGCGCGAGCTCACCGGGCGCAGCTTCGATCACTGGTCGGTTTGAGCGACCGGCCGCGGCACTCGGACACCAGGCCGGGGGGGAGCGGCGCGGTCCTGGGCGCCCGGGTCGTCCGCTACTCCTCGATCTTCGCCGGCGGACTGATCATCACCAATCTGCTCGCGTTCGCGACCACGATCGTGCTCGCGAACCTGCTCGATCCGTCCGAGTTCGGCCAGCTCGCGCTGCTGTTGTTCCTCGCCGGGCTGCTCAACCTGGTCTTCAACCTCGGCTCCAAGCAGGGGACGATGAGGCGCGTGTTCGGAGCGGACGACGACGAGGACGACGGGGACGAGGACGAGGACGAGGAGCTGTCCGAGTCGAGCCGGCGCAGCCTGGGGACCGGAATCGTGCTGACGACGCTGCTCGCGATCGCCGGCACCGGGATCGTCGTGCTGCTCGCCACTCAGGTGGCGGATCTGCTCCTCGGGGGCGCCGGCGACCGCGAGCTCGTGCTGTGGGCCGCGGCCGCCGGCGGGCTGGGCGCCGTCTACCGGCTCGCCTCGCTCGCCGTGTGGATGGAGCGACGCCCGGTCGCGTTCGTGGTCCTGGAGGCGGCCCAACCGCTGCTGATCCTGGCGGTGGTGATCCCGCTGGTCGCCTCGGGTGGCGGGCTCGAGGGGGCGATCGCCGGGACTGCGATCGGGACCGCCGCGTCGACGGTCCTGACCGTGGCGGCGCTACGCGGAAGCTTCGACCTGTGCTTCGAGCCGCGCGAGGCAGTGACGATCATGCGCCTCGGTGCGCCGCGGATCCTCGTCCACTCCTCGTTCTGGACGATCAACTCGGCGCAGATCTTCTTCCTCTCGCGCTACGTCTCACACGCGGACCTGGGGATCTTCGCCCTTGCCCAGCGCGCAGGGATCGTCGTCTCGCTGCTCCCAACCGGCTTCCGCCGGGCGCTGCGGCCGCTGAAGCGCACGACGGCGTTCGCCGCGATGGAGGACCAGTACGGCTCCGGGGTCGCTCGCGGATGGCAACTCGGCTACTTCCTGCTCGTCACGGTCGCCTCGCTGCTCGCGATCACGCTGCTCGCCGATCCCGTGGTCAGCATGGCGCCGTCCGCGTACTCGGACGCCGCCCCGCTGATCCCCCTGATGGCGGCGGCGATGGTCTCTCCGACCGCGTTCAGGATGCTGAACAAGGCCGCGAAGTACCGCCGCAAGCGCAGGATCTTCATCATCTCGGCGGTCGCCGCGGGGCTGCTGTTCGTGGCCGGGTGCCTGACGTTGATCCCGTGGCTCGGACTCGAGGGGGCTCCGGCGGCGATGATGCTCGCGTTCGCTGCGCCCGCCGCCTACATCTTCTATCTCTCGCAGACGGGCAAGGAGCCGATCGCGGTCCCCTACCGGCCGCTCGCGCTGGCCGTCCTGTTGGCGGCGGCTTGCGCGGTTGGTTACTACGCACTCGACCCGTCCGGCGTCGTGCTCCAGGTCACCGTGGGGCTCGGCTTGCTGGTCGGGTGGGCCGGGATGTCGCTGGCCACCGGCGTCGTGCCCAGCTACCACCGTCGCCCGCTGATCCACATGGCCCGGACCGCGATCGGTAGGGGCCCGGCGCGGTTCGACTCCGAGCAGGCGCTGCGAGGCCTCGGCCCCGACGATCGTGAGGCGCTGCGACTCGCGATCGTCGAGCGCCGCCCGCTGGAGGAGATCGGCTCCCGGCTGGGTGCCGACGGCGGTGCCGTGCCCGTGGCGCGGGCCCTGCGCCGCGCGGCCGAGGGGGGAGGCGCGTTCGCGAGCGGCGACAGCGACCACGACGCCGCGATCGCCGAGTACCTGTTCTCGTCCCAGACCGTCGCCACCCGCGACCAGGCGGCCAAGCGCTTGATCCGCGACGAAGGCGTCAGTCCGGGGGACCTCCGGGAGCTCGAGGCGGTGCTCGAGGACCTGGGCAAGGCCCCGAAGGACGCCTGGAAGCACGACCGGGCGCCCACCCCGTGATTCGGGTCAGCTAGAGCGCTTGATCACGATCCGGTCGGGCTCGACCTCGACCTCGACCGCCCGGTGCCCGGCCCAGTGCTCGCCGTAGGTGGGGTTGTCCTGGATCGCGGGATCGAGCCACAGCCCGAAGCCGTCCGTCTCGCCGTGGTCGAAGGTGCCCTGCAGCGCCTTGCGGCGGCCCCCCCGTCGCCGGCGCCGGCGCCTTCGCCGCCGCCCCTGGCGCTCGCCGGACGGCTTCTCGGCGTCGGGCTCCTCGTCCCCGTCCCCCTCGCCCTCCCCCTCGCCCTCGCCCTCGTCGGCAGGCTCCTCGTCCTCCTCGAGTGTCGCGGCCTCGATCTCGGCCTCGATCTCGTCGCGCAGCTCGGCCTCGCCACCCTCCTCGCCTCCCTCCGCCGTCAGCTCGTGGCGACGGCGAAAGTCGCGCAGCTCGGCCGCGGGGACGTCGAGCTGGTGCGCCATCCAGGCGTCGGTGCGGCCCTCCCGGGCCCAGGCCCGGATCTGGTTGAGCTGTGATCGGAGTGACTTCTTTGCCATGAGTTAGACCGGCGGGCGGTTCAGGCTAGCCAACCGCGGCCGTGTCGGGTACGCTGAATGCAACCTGCCCGTGTCGCTCGCCAGGCAAGGCGCTGGACACCGGGTTGAACACCTCGACTAGGGGGTACCACAGGATGCTGGTCCTGACGAGGAAAACCAACCAGAGCATCATGATCGGCGACGACGTCGAGATCTCGGTGCTCGCCGTATCGGGGGACAAGGTCCGAATCGGGATCGCCGCTCCCCGCGATGTGCCCGTGTTCCGCAAGGAGGTCTACCTGAGCATCCAGGCAGAGCGCCTCGGCGCGGGAGCCGGTCAGCGTCAGGCTGTCGACCAAGCGCTCGAGGACCTTTCCGAGGGCAAGCAGTAGGCGGCGCTTGGCTTCGGCGCCGGGCCGATCGGGCGAGGCGAGCAGCGGGTCGCCGTCCTGATTCAGCTCATCAGCCAGGCCAGCGTCTCGAACATCACCACGACCACCGCGATCACGGTGAGCGTGAGCGCGACGAACAGGACGCTGAACCGGATCTTGCCGTGCGACTCGGTGCGCGAGATCCGGCGCGCGCGGGAGCGGTTCGCGGCGCGCTGACGGAGCTGCTTGCGACGGCGGCGCTCCGCCGCCATCTCCTGCTCGAACGCGACCTCGAACTGCTCCAGGCTCTGGTTCAGTCGCGGCGCTGTCTGCTGGCTGGATTCCACTGATGGCTGGATTCGCGGGAAGCGCGCACGGCGGCGTGGCCGAGCGCGGGCATCACGCTACCAAACGGGCGTCCTGTTAGCCAACGGTTGTGACTGTTAGCACTCGCGTTGGCTGCCGTTAGCAAGCGCCCCATAGTCCGCGGCCGGCGCGCCCGGCCGCAGCCTCCAGGCGCGCGAACAGGTCCGCGCGGGAGTCGTTCGGGGCGATCGTCAGCGTGCGCGCGAACCCGCGCCGGACGAGCTCCGCGTTGACGAGCCGCGGCCCCGCGTAGACGTAGGCAAGAAGGCGCCCGTAGTCGTCGCGCCGCTCGGCGTCGAACCGCAGCCGCACCTCGCGGCCCGCGACGAGGCGCTCGTTGAAGCGGCCCGCCTCGCGCCCGAAGCACTCCACCGGCTCGCCGGGGGTGACGGACTCCGGCGTGTCCACGCCGATGTAGCGGACGTCCTCGATGCGGCCGCCGACGCTGACCTCGATCGTGTCGCCGTCGACGACGCGAACGACGTCCGCCACGGCGTCGCGCGCGGGCGCCTCGGGCGGGGGGTCGGCGGGATCCTCGCCGCGATCGCCCCACACGAGCAGCGCGACGGCGCCGGCCAGCACGACGATCGCGCCGAGCCCCGGTCCGGTGCGCGAGCGCAGACGCTTAGAGGACTACGGGATCCGGCTCACGTGGGTGAGCATGTAGTCCTTGATCTGGCCGATGATCTCGACCGCGTCCGGCCAATCGCGCTGCCACACGTTGCGGCCGAAGATCACGCCCGAGCCGCCCGCGCCCATGATCAGCTTCACGTGCTCGAGGAGCGTCTCGTCGTCGGTCTTCGAGCCGCCCGAGAGGACGGTCAGCGCACGGCCCGCGGAGGCCACGCAGTGCCGGATCGCCTCCTCCTGGGTGAAGCCTCCTTCGTTGTAGGGGGCCGGCGAGTCCTTGTCCTTGTCTGGGTCGATCTTCGGCATGTTGAGCTTCACGATGTCGGCGCCCATCTCCATCGCCATCCGGGCGGCGTAGTCGATCGCGTAGAAGGAATCCCGGCCGCCCTTCTTGTCGATCGCCGATCCGCGCGGGTAGGCCCAGATCATCAGCGGCATCCCGTAGCGGTCGCAGTCCTCGCGCACTCCCTGGAGCTGGTGCAGGTCCTCGTCCTGGCGCGGCGAGCCGACGTACAGCGTGTAGCCGACCGCGTCGGCGCCGAGCCGCACGGCGTCCTCGACCGAGGCGTTCGTCGTCGAGAGCGCCTCGTCGGAGGACGGGACGTCGGTCTTGCCGTTCACCTTCAGGATCAGCGGCACCTGCCCCGCATAGTCGGGGAAGTACTTGGTCGCGAGCCCGATCTGGCACGCGATCGCCGAGTACCCCGCCTCGGCCGCGAGCCGGAACTGGTACTCGGGGTCCTTCGAGGCCGGGTTGGGGAAGAAGTCGCGCGGGCCGTGCTCGATCCCCTGGTCGATCGGGAGCAGCAGCAGCGTGCCGTTGCCGGGGCCGAACTCGAACAGCAGGCGGCGCAGGCGGGTGCGCTTGCCCGGAGAGATCGTCGAAAGAAGGGACTTCTGCTCGGTCGCGGCCTTCACTTCCATCGCGGTGGCGCTCCTCCTCGGTTTCGGGACCTGCGCCCGGAGTATAGGCCGGGCGCGCGGCTACCATCCGGCACTCTCCGGCTCTCTCCCACCGCCAGGCGCCATGCTCGAGCATGACTTCACCGGGCCCCCCTTCACGATCGGGGTGGAGGAGGAGTTGATGATCCTCGACGCCGACGGCCTCGATCTCGCGCAGAGGATCGAGGCGGTGCTCGACGCGGTTCCGAACCGCCTCGAGGGCCAGGTGAAGCCCGAGCTGATGCAGTCGGTGCTCGAGGTGGCGACCGAGCCGTGCCCCGACGTCCGAACCGCGGGCGAGCAGCTCGGCGCCCTGCGCTCCGAGGTGGCCGCGATCGGCGATCGGCTCGGCCTCCGGATCGGCGCCTCGGGCACGCACCCATTCGCGCGCTGGGAGGAACAGGAGATCGTCGATCGGCAGCGGTACAGGGAGCTGATCGACGAGCTCGGCTACGTCGCCCGCCAGGAGCTGATCTTCGGGACCCACGTCCACGTCGCGATCAGCGGCCCGAACAAGGCGATCTACGTCGCCGACGGGATCCGCCGCTACATCCCGGTGCTGCTCGCGCTGTCGGCGAACTCGCCGCTGTGGCGCGGCGAGGCGACCGGTATGGCGTCCGCGCGGACGCCGGTGTTCCGGGCGTTCCCGCGCGTCGGCGTCCCGCCCCACTACGGGAGCTGGGAGATCTACTCGCGCCGGGTCGAGCTGATGATGCGAAGCGGCGCGATCGACGACTACACCTACCTGTGGTGGGACGTCCGCCCGCACCCCGCCCTCGGGACGGTCGAGACGCGCGTCTTCGATCAGCAGACGCGCCTCGAGCACACCGTCGGCCTCACCGCGCTGACCGCGGCGCTCGCCCATCGCCTCTCCGCCCTGTTCGACCGCGAGGAGCCGATGGTCGAGTACCCGACCGAGCTGATCGACGACAACAAGGTGCGGGCCGCCGTCCGCGGCTTGGAGGGACGGCTGATCGACTTCCGCGAGGGCCGCCAGGTGTCCGCCGGCGAGATGGTGCGGCGGATGCTCGACGAGCTCCGCGAGCACGCCGAGGAGCTCGGCTGCGCCGACGAGCTCGACGGCGTCGAGGACCTGCTCGTCAACGGGACGGGATCCCGGCGCCAGATCGAGGCCTACGACCGCGAGGGGGACGTCCGCGCGGTGGTGCGCGAGATCGCCGACGGGACCCGAGCGTAGCGCGGGAGTCCGCCAGGTTATCCTCGGGGGGCCGTGGGATCGCCGGAGTTGAGCGTCGTCTGCAAGAGCTGCGGGTCGGAGGTCAGCCCCTACGTGACCGAGTGCCCCTACTGCGGCACGCGTCTGCGCAAGCGCGCCCCGAAGCTCGAGCGCAAGGGCGACGAGATCACCGCCCGGGAGCGCCGCCGCCGCCGGCTTCGCGCGCCCCGGCTTCCCCGCCTCGCGGCCGCCGAGCGACCGTACGCGACCTACGCGGCGATCATCGGCCCGGCGATCCTCCTGCTCGTCGTCCGCGCGGCGGACCTGCTTCCGTCCGAGGTCGGCGCGCTGGTCGGCGGGGCGGGCTCGGAGTGGTGGCGCTACGTCGCGGCGCCGTTCGTGTACGTCGACGTCGGCTACCTGTTCGTGGTCGCGGTGGCGATCGCGGTCTTCGTCCCCCCGCTCGAGCGCCGACTGGGCTCGATCTCCGCGCTGCTCATGCTCGTCGCGTGCGGGGGGCTCGGGATGCTCGCCGCCGAGGGGATGAACTCGATCGGGCTCGATTCGGGGACGCTGCTCGCAGCCGGCGGCAACGGGGTCGCTCTCGGCGCCGTCGGAGCGTGGTTCGCGATCCGCCACGCCGAGAGCCGCCGGCACCCGGGCGACGACTACGACGTGATCGGGGTGACGGTGTTCGCGGCGGTCCTCCTGGCCCTGCCGCTGGTCGAGGACTTCGCCAACGAGTGGGCGGCGCTCGCGGGAGGGCTCGTCGGCCTCGGCGCGGGGCTCGCGGCGTATGGCACAAGCCCGCGCGGCGAGCGGTGACGCCGAAGTACACCCGGCTCGACGACGACCTGCACGGGTATCTCGTCGAGCATGGCTCGCGCCAGGGCGATGTCCTGCGGCGCCTCGCCGCGGAGACGGAGGCGCTCGGGGACATCTCCGTGATGCAGATCGCGCCCGATCAGGGAGCGTTCATCACCCTGCTCGTGGGGGCGATCGACGCGAAGCGCGCGCTCGAGCTCGGCACCTTCACCGGGTACTCGGCGATCTGCATCGCCCGTGGGCTTCCGGACGACGGGCGGCTGCTCGCGTGCGAGCTGAGCGAGGAGTGGGCCGCGATCGCGCGCCGCTACTTTGCCGAGGCCGGCGTCGAGGATCGAATCGAGCTGAGGCTCGGGCCCGCGCTGGACACCCTGCGCTCGCTTCCCTCCGACGAGCGCTTCGACTTTGCCTTCATCGACGCGGACAAGCAGACGTATCCCGCCTACTACGAGGAGGTGCTCGCCCGGGTGCGTCGGCGCGGCGTGATCATGATCGACAACGTCCTGCGCGGTGGCGCCGTGCTCGACCCGGACGACACCGAGCCCGGCAATCCCGAGCTCCGTGCGCTCAACGAGCGGATCGCGTCCGACGACCGCGTCGACGTGGCGATGCTCGGGATCGCCGACGGCATCACGCTCGCCCTGAAGCGCTGATGGATGCCTCGGTGTGGAACACGGACACGCTCGCCCGGATGCAGGCCAGCATGCGGGCTGCGTGGACCGGAGCCGCGGCCGGGTCTGCCGGCGGGCGCGTGATCGAACGCGAGGGCGTGATGGCGATGGTGCTGCCGGCGATCCCGGAGCGCTCGGTGTTCAACTCCGTCCTCTACGACGCGCCGGGACACCTTGCGAGGGCGCTTCCCGATATCGCCCGCGAGTACGAGGACGCCGGAGTCGACGCTTGGACCGTTTGGCTTCCGGATCACGATTCGGCCTCCGCGGAGCTGCTCGCCTCGGCCGGGCACAAGCTCGACGCCCATCCGCGCGCGATGGCGCTGCGGCTCGACGCGCTGCCCGAGCCGGACCCCGGTGACCTCGAGTGGACATCCGAGGGCTCGCTCGAGGCGATGAAGCTGATCAACGAGGCCGCCTACGGCTACGAGCCGGGGACGTTCGAGCGCGGGCTGGGCCAGACGCCGGAGGGAACGTGGAGGATCTACGAGGCGCGACTCGAGGGCTCGCCGGCGTCCGTGCTGGCGACCACCGACGTCGACGGCGACTGCGGGATCTGGTGGGTCGCGACCCTGCCCGAAGCACGCGGTCGGGGGTTGTCGCGCGACCTGCTCAGGGTCGCCCTTGCGGAGGCTCGCGAGCGCGGCCTGGAGACCTCCACCCTGCAGGCGACCAAGCTCGGCCGTCCCGTGTACGAGCGGGTGGGATACAGCGACCACGGAGGGCTCCACATGTGGGAACGTCGCAAATAGCGTCCGGGTAACGTTGCGGCGGATGTCAAGCCGTACGTACTCGGAGCAGGAGCTCGACTCGGCGATCGAACGGCTCACCGAGCCGGACCGCTTCCGCGAGGCGGAGTCGATGGTCGCGACCGCGGCGCCGAAGCTCCAGCGGGTGCTCACCGAGGCGATGGGGGCCGGCGGATGGTTCGGGGAGACCCACGACGCCGAGGTGCTGAAGGCCGCAACCGACCCGGACTCCGATCAGCGAGTGACCGCGGTCCGCACGCTGCTCGCGGAGGAGGCGCGGATGGGAATGCTGGTCGGGGTCGCGGTGGGGTGGGCCCTGGCGGAAGAGCTAGCGAAGGAGGAATAGATGTCCGAGGTCGAGTTCGACGCGAACGGGGGAAGGGCGAGCGGCTATCTCGTCGAGCCCGAAGGGGACCAGGTCCCCGGTCTCGTCGTCCTCCAGGAGTGGTGGGGCGTCGACAAGCACATCCGCGACGTGTGCGAGCGATTCGCGCGGGAGGGGTTCGTCGCCCTCGCGCCGGATCTCTTCCACGGGGAGACGACGGAGGAGCCCGATGAGGCCCAGCAGAAGATGATGGCGATGAACATGGAGGAGGCCGAGAAGGAGATGCGAGGCGCGGTCGACTACGTCGCGCAGCATCCGAAGTGCACCGGCCAGGTCGGCACGGTCGGCTTCTGCCTCGGCGGCGGCCTGTCGATCTGGACGGCGACGGTGAACGACAAGGTCGACGCCGCGGTCACCTTCTACTACGTGATGCCGCACGGCAAGCCCGACTTCTCGAAGCTCGCCGGAACCCCCGTGCTCGGGCACTTCGGCGAGAACGATGACTTCGTCTCCACGGACGACGCGAAGGCGCTCCAGCAGGAGCTGAACCAGGCGGGAGCAGAGGCGATCTTCCACTTCTACGAGGACGCAGGGCACGCGTTCTTCAACGACCTGGACCGGCTCGGCACGCATCACCCCGAGCACGCTTCGACCTCGTGGGACCGGACGGTCGACTTCTTCAAGCGCCACCTGAACGGCGGCGATCCGGAGATCGAGCGGGTCGACAAGTAGGGTCGATGCCCTGATGGAGATCCGGTTCCTCGGCCACGCGGCGTTCGAGATCTCGGACCGCGACACGCGAATCCTCGTCGACCCCTTCCTCGCTCCGGACAACCCGGCTGCGGTGGCGCGGCCCGACGAGGTGGAGCCGACGCACATCCTGCTCACCCACGGCCACGCCGACCACATGAGCCACGTGGTCGAGGTGGCGAAGCGAACCGGCGCCGCGTGCGTGGCGATCGTCGAGCTCGCGCGGTGGCTCACCGAGCAGGGGGTAGAGGACGTGGCCGACCCGAACCTCGGCGGGACCGTGGAGCTCGAGTGGGGGTGGGTGAAGCTCGTCCCCGCGTTCCACACGAACACGCTCCCCGACGGCCGCGTGATCGGGCTCTCGGCCGGGCTCGTGATCGGGATCGGCGCGACGACGATCTACCACCTCGGCGACACCGCCCTGTTCGGCGACCTGAAGCTGATCGCGGAGCGGACCCCGGTCAACGTCGCCCTGGTTCCGATCGGCGGCCACTACACGATGGACCAGGAGGACGCGGTGACGGCCGCCGAGCTGATCGACGCCGACACCGTGATCCCGATGCACTACGACACGTTCCCGCCGGTCGAGGCGGACCCGGAGCAATTCAAGCGCGACGTCGAGGCGAGCCCGAGGACGAGCTCCGAGGTCGTGATCCTGAAACCGGGGGAGACCCACACTCCCTGAGCTCCGGAAACTGGCCAGTCAGCCAGTTCATGCGCTAGGGTACGCGCCCGTGGAGGCATCGAGCCCACCGACGCTGACCCGGCTCGCGCGCGAGGACTTCATGGGCAGCTCCGATCCCGCCCTCCAGGACGAGAGCGCGGACCGCGGCCGGGCGAGGCTGCTCGGCTACGAGGAGCTGTACGCGCTCTGGGAGCGCCAGCAGTGGCGGACCCAGGACCTCGACTTCAGCCAGGACCGGATCGACTGGAACGAGCGGATCGACCCCGAGGAGCGCTTCCAGCGCATGTACGGGCTGTCGGCGTTCTTCATCGGCGAGCAGCGCGTCACCGACGAGCTCGGCCCGATCATGCGCGCGGCGCCGACCGAGGACCAGCGGATCTTCCTCTCCACCCAGATCGCCGACGAGGCGCGCCACGTGCGGTTCTTCGACCGCTTCTACTCGGAGGTCGGCGTGTACGAGGGCGGCGACGGGGTCGCCGACCGGCTTCGTCAGACCGAGGAGCACCTCAACCCGGCGTTCAAGCAGCTCTTCGACGAGCTCCTCGCGCAGCGGGTGAACCGGCTTGCGGAGGAGCCCGAGGACACCGAGCGCCTCGTCGAGGCGATCACCCTGTACCACATGATCATCGAGGGCGTCCTCGCCCTCACCGGGCAGCACTTCATCATCGACTTCAACGAGCGCGAGGGAACCCTGCCCGCCTTCGTCGAGGGTTTCACCAAGGTCGCCCGCGACGAGCACCGCCATATCGCGTTCGGGGTCCGGTTCCTCACCGAGATGGCGAACGCCGACTCGAAGTACCGCGACGCGATTCAGCGCACGATCGCGGAGTCGCTGCCCATCACCGAGAAGGTGCTCGACCCGCCGTGGGTCGACGATCCCGACAACTGGGACATCTTCGGGGTAACGAAGGAGGAGACGCACGCCTTCGCGGCGCAGTGCCTCTCGCGCCGCCTCAAGGTGATCGGCCTGGCCGCCTAGCGGCCGGCCGCCGCGCTGCCTACTCGCCCGGCGGAGGCTTCGGAGGCGGAACGGGCTTGTCGCCCGCCAGCGGCGGGACGGGAGGCGTCGGGGCCGGCACGGGGACGATCTCGATCGATCCGCTTCCCTCCTCGACCGGGGGCGGGGTCTCCTCGGTCGCGCTCTCGTCCGCGGCGGGATCCGCGGGCCCCGGGGTGGCGGGCTCCTCGGCGGGCACCGGGACGGGGGTAGGGGCGGGCTGCTCCTCGGCGGGAGGCGGAGCGGGAGCCGGGGCCGGCTCGACCGGATCCTGCTCGGCTGGCGCGGCGGCGGGCTCCTTGCGCTGATGCCTCGCCGCGTGCGCGGGCTGCGGCGCGGGATGTGCGACCGCGGCCGAGGTTCTGACGTTTTGCCTCTGGCCCGGATCGGCGCCGCCGGACTGCTGCCTCACCTCGACCGCGCCGGCGGTGAGCAGCGCCGCGGTCGCGACGCCGGCCGCGGCCTTCGCGCCCACGCCGCTTGCGAT
>JBOGZL010000202.1:0-8059 GCA_050697195.1 Solirubrobacterales bacterium | reverse complement strand
TCGCGCATGATCCGGTACCAGTTGCGCCTCGCGCGCAGCTGCGCCAGGACGGCGAGCACGCCGGTCTCCATCCGCCTTCCCATCAGCTCCTCGGCGGGGACGCTCTCGCGCCGCATCAGGTCGTAGTACTCGGAGCGGGGGTCGGACGTGGACTCGATCACCTTCATCACCCGGCGCGGCGAGATCTCTATCTCGCGGTCCTCCAGGTACCAGCCTCCGACCACGAGCACGTGCTCCATCAGGCGCTCGCAATCGAGCTTCGAGGGGTTCTTGACGAAGCCGAGGTCGTGGAGGGCGTTGCGGAGCGCCCCCGGATCGCGTCGCGCGGCGGCGTCGACCGCGCGCTGCTCGAGCTCGATCTGCTCGGGGTCGAGCCGCTTCGTCATCCCGAAGTCGAGGAAGGCGACGCGGCCGTCTTCCATCAGGATGTAGTTGCCGGGGTGGGGATCGGCGTTGAAGTGCTGAAGGTGGTAGATCGAGCCGAAGCTGAACCGGAACACGATCTCGCCGAAGCGGTCGCGCTCGGGCTTGTCCAGGCGCTTCACGTCCTCGAACCCCACCCCCTCGACGTACTCGGTGACGAGCACGCGGCGGCGGGAAAGCCGGGTGAGGATGTCGGGGACGTAGATGAACGGGTGGCGGCGGTAGGCGCGCGAGAAGGAACGCTGGTTCTGGGCCTCGTACTCGTAGTCGAGCTCCTCCATCACCCGCTCGCGCACCTCCTCCGCGATCGCCTTCGGGTCGAGGCCGGGGGCGAGCGCCTTCCCGAGGCGCACGATCATCCCCATGTTCTGGAGGTCCGCCTCGAGCGCCTCGGCGATCCCGGGGTACTGGATCTTGACCGCGACGCGGCGGCCGTCGTGGAGGGTCGCGCGATGCACCTGTCCGATCGAGGCCGCCGCGAACGCCTCCGGCTCGATGTCGCTGAACAGCTCGTCGAGGCGCTCGTCCCGGTACTCGGCCTCCAGCACCTTGACCACGCTCTCCCACGGCATCGCGGGCGCCGAGGTCCGCAGCCTGGCGAGCTGCTCCTGGTAGGTGTCGCGGTACTCCTCGGGGATGAACTCGGTGTCCACGAACGAGGCGAGCTGGCCGAGCTTCATCGCCGCGCCCTTCATCTCGCCGAGCGTCCCGGCGAGCTTCAGGGCGGTCTCGAGATGGCGGGTCTCGAGCCGCTCGTCGGCGCGCTCCCCCGAGCGCGCCACGTTCGCGGTCCTCGTGCCCGCGTAGCGCGTCGCCTGGACGCCGAGCGCCGAGCCGAGCTTCGCCGAGCGGCGGATCCGACCCCTGGGGATCTTGTTGTCGCCGGCCATCGAGGAGAAGCCTAGAGGTGCCTTCTTCTATCCTCACCTGCGATGGCCGAGGCTCGTGAAACCCTCAAGGTCGCGCAGCGCGAGGACTTCGGCTCGCGCGAGAGCCGGCGGCTTCGTCGTGCCGGTTCCGTGCCCGGCGTCCTGTACAGCGGCGGAAGCGACGCGCGCCCGTTCCAGGTCGGCGAGCGCGAGATCCGCACGTTCCTCACGAACGGGCACACCCTGTTCGACCTCGAGATCGAGGGGTCGAAGGGGGTGCCGGTGGTTGTCAAGGAGGAGCAGCACCACCCCGTCCGCGGCGATCTCCTCCACATCGACTGCTACGAGGTGAAGCTCGACGAGGCGATCGAGGCCGAGGTCGCGCTCGAGCTCGAGGGGACAGAGGAAGCCCCCGGAGTCAAGGAGGGCGGCGTGCTCGAGCACGTGACGCGCGAGATCACCGTCGAGGCGCTGCCGGCCGACATCCCGGAGGTGATCCACGCCGACGTGTCGGAGATGTCGATCGGGGACACGATCCAGCTCGCCGCGCTCACCCCTCCGTCGGGGGTCAAGTTCGTCGCCGAGGAGCCTGAGGAGGTCACGGTCGCGACGCTGTCCCCGCCGCGGGTCGAGGAGGAGCCGGAGCCCGAGCTCGAGGAGGAGGCCGAGCTCGTCGGCGAGGAGGGCGAGGAGGTGCCCGAGGGCGCCGAGGCCCCCGAGGGCGAGGAGGAGGGTCCCGAGGGCGAGACTCCGGCCGAGGGCGAGTCCGGCGGCGAGGAGTAGGCGCTGTCCCTGTTCCGCCGCCGCGGCCGGCGCAAAGAGGCGCCGGCGGGAACCAACGTGGACGATGGACAGGTACTGGTCGTGGGGCTCGGCAATCCCGGCTCGCGCTACGCAGGGACCCGTCACAACGTCGGGTTCGAGGTCGCGGACGAGCTCGCCCGGCGCTGGGAGCTCCCCCGCGCCAGGAAGCGATTCAGGGGCCTGATCGCCGAGGGTCGCGCGGGGGCGGGCGGGCCGCGGGTGGCGGTCCTGCTTCCACAGACCTACATGAACGAGGCCGGCACGTCGGCCGGCCCCGCGCGCGGCGCGCTGAAGGTCCCGCTCGACCGGGTGGTGGTGGTCCACGACGAGATCGACCTCCCGTTCGGCACGGTGCAGGGGCGGGTCGGCGGTGGGCTCGCCGGGCACAACGGGCTGAAGAGCGTCGCGGAGGGACTCGGCGGCCCCGATTTCCGGCGCGTGCGGATCGGGGTCGGGAGACCGGACACGACCGACCCCGAGCTCGTATCGCGCCACGTCTTGGGCCGCTTCGAGGAGGACCGCGACGACGTCCGGGAGCTGGTCGGCCGAGCGGCGGACGAGGTCGAGCGCGTCGTGACCGAGGCCGGCGGATGACGGAGCGCCTCACCACCTACGCCGTCGACGACGCCGGGGTCGCGCTGGTCCAGCTCGATCGCCCCGAGGCGCGGAACGCGATCAACACCGCGATGCTCGAGGAGCTCCTCCCGCGCCTCGAGGCCGCCCGCGAGGATGACGCCGTGCGCGTGCTGGTGATCTCCTCGACCGACCACATGGGCCTGTCGGCCGGCGCCGACATCCGCGAGGAGCTCGATCACGAGGGGTCGGTGAGGCGGATGGAGCTCTTCGCGCGGCTGTACGACGAGATCACCGGGTTCCCGAAGCCCACGGTCGCGGCCTGCCACGGATCGTGCGTCGGGGGAGGCGCCGAGATCGCGGTCGCGTGCGACCTTCGCGTGGGCGGCTCGAACCTGCGCTTCCGCTTCCCCGGCGGCGCGCTCGGGATTCCCGTCGGGCCCGCGCGGCTGGTGACGCTGTGCGGGCTGTCGGTCGCGAAGTACCTGCTGCTCACCGCGCGCGAGGTCGGCGCCGACGAGGCGCTGCGTTGGGGCCTCGTGCACAAGGTCGTCCCGGCGGCACGGACCGAGGTCGCGGCGCTTCAGCTCGCGGCGAACGTTGCCTCGAACCCCCCTGAGGGGGTCGCGCGCCTGAAGGCGATGCTGCACGAGTGGGACGACGTCGAGGGGCGCTCCCGCGAGGAGGGTCGCAGCCAGGTCGAGACTCAGCGCTCGGGTCGCGGCCTCCCCCATCGCGACTGATGTCCCTGCGCCCGCTGCTTCAGATCGCCCACGACGACGGTCGGTTCCAGGCGCTCGCCGCCGCGGCGCGCGCGGGGGACGGGGTCGGCGTGCACATGTCCCCCGGGGTGCGCCCGTTCCTGCTCGCCGCGCTCGTCGAGGACCCCGCCGGCCTCGGGGACCGCCCGGTGCTCGTTGTGACCGCGGACGATCGCTCCGCCCGCGACCTCGCGCGCGAGCTGTCCGCCTACCTGGCGCCGCGCCGGGTCCGGTACTACCCCTCGCGCGGGACGGGGTACGAGTCCCACGTCGCTCCCCCGCCGCACCTGGTCGGGCTTCGGATCGCCGCGCTCGACGCCCTGACCGGCGCCGGCGAGGACCCGGTGGTGGTGGCGAGCGCGGTCGCGCTCGCCGAGGCCGTCCCCGACGCCTCGCTGCGACCGGCCGGGCTGGCGCTGCGACGCGGCGAGGATGTCGACCTCGACGCCGTCGCCACCCGGCTCGTGGAGTGCGGGTACGAGCGCGCCGAGCAGGTCGAGGACAGGGGTCAGTTCGCCGTCCGCGGCGGCATCCTGGACGTCTTCGGGGCGACCGAGGAGCGCGCCGCGCGCGTGGAGCTGTTCGGGGACGAGGTCGAGTCGATGCGATGGTTCTCGACCTTCACCCAGCGCTCGCTCGGGGACGCCGAGCGGATCGAGCTCGCTCCCGCGGCCGAGCTCGCGGCGGAGCACCGCGAGCCCGCCGAGCTCGCGCTTGCCGACGCGCGCGACGGCTTGGACGGCGACGGGCCGACGCGCCCCGATGTCGCCGCGGTGCTTCCCACCGACAGCTTCGAGGCTCCCCTGGAGCTGCTCCCGGCCGAGGCGGCGGTGATCGTCGCGGCCGAGGACGAGATCGACGGGGCGCTGTCGGACCACTGGGACGACGTCACGATCGCGATGCACGCCGCGGACGCGCGCCGCCTGTACGTCGACGTCGCCGAGCCGCTGCGCGAGCGTGCCGCGCTCTCGATCTCCGCGGTCGAGTCGGGGCAGGAGCGCACATTTCGGGCCCAGCGCCCCGCGTCGCCCGCGCGAAGCCTGGCCGAGGCCGAGCCACAGCTCGAGCGCGAGCTGGGCTCGGGCTATCTCGCCGTCGTGGTGTTCGAGAGCCGCGGCGAGGCTGAGCGCGCCCGCTACGGCCTCAACCGGCTCGAGGCGGTGCTCCTGGAGGGCGATACGCTCCCCGCGCGGCCGGGGGATGCGAGGCGGCGCGTCCTGTTCGGCGAGGCCCCGCTCGGCGACGGCTTCGTCTCGCCGGAGCTCAAGCTCGCGGTGATCCCCCACCGCCGGCTCGTCCACCGTCGCCGCGCGGCGGCGCCGGCGCCGGCGCGCGGGCGGCTCGCCTCGTTCACCGACCTTCGGGTGGGCGACCACGTCGTGCACGAGGACCACGGCATCGCGCGGTTCGCCGGCTTCGAGACCAAGGCCGTCGCGGGCGTGACCCGCGACTACCTCCATCTCGAGTACAGGGGCGAGGACAGGGTGTTCGTGCCGGCCGACCAGCTCGCGAAGATCACCCGCTACGTCGGCACGGCGGGCGGGCCGCCCCAGCTCTCCGCGCTTGGCAGCAAGCGCTGGGACGGGATGAAGGCGCGGGCGCGCCGCGCGGCCCGCGAGCTGGCGGGCGATCTCCTCAACCTGTACGCGGAGCGCCGCATCCGCCGCGGACACGCCTTCCCGGCCGACGGGGAGTGGCAGCTGATGCTGGAGCGGTCGTTCCCGTTCCGCGAGACGCCGGACCAGCTCGAGGCAACCGACGCCGTGAAGGCGGACATGGAGGCCGACCAGCCGATGGACAGGCTGATCTGTGGCGACGTGGGCTACGGGAAGACGGAGGTCGCGCTGCGCGCGGCGCACAAGGCGGCGGCCGACGACAGGCAGGTGATGATGCTCGTCCCGACGACGATCCTCGCTCAGCAGCACCTGGGGACGTTCCGCGAGCGGCTCGCCGACTTTCCCTACCGGGTGGAGTTGGTCTCCCGGCTGCGCCGGCCGGCCGAGAACCGAGCGACCCTGGCCGAGTACGCGGGCGGGCGGGTGGACATCTTGATCGGCACCCACCGGCTGCTGTCCCGCGACGTGCGGGCGAAGGACCTGGGGCTTCTGATCGTCGACGAGGAGCAGCGGTTCGGGGTCCGCCAGAAGGAGCTCCTGCGCCAGCTGAAGCTTCGGGTGGACGTGATCTCGCTCTCGGCGACGCCGATTCCCCGCACGCTTCAGATGAGCCTCGCGGGCCTGCGCGACATCTCGGTGATCGAGACCCCGCCCGAGGGCCGGCGGCCGATCCGCACGTTCGTGGGCCCCTACGACGACGATCTCGTCAAGCGGGCGATCGAGCGCGAGGTCGAGCGCTCCGGCCAGGCGTTCTTCCTCCACAACCGCGTCGAGACGCTCGGCGAGGCGGCGGAGCGGCTCCGGGCGCTGTGCCCCGGTGTCCGGTTCGCCGAGGCGCACGGGCAGATGGACGAGCGCGAGCTGGAGGGCACGATGCTCGCGTTCCTGCGCGGAGAGGCGGACTGCCTCGTCGCGACGACGATCATCGAGTCCGGCCTCGACATCCCGACCGCGAACACGCTGCTCGTGGAGCGAGCGGACCAGCTCGGGCTCGCGCAGGCGTACCAGATCCGGGGCCGCGTGGGGCGCTCCCGGGAGCGGGCGTACGCGTATCTGCTCTATCCCTCGGCCGAGGGCCTGTCCCCCGACGCGGCGGCGCGGCTCGCGACGCTCTCCGACCACACCGAGCTCGGCTCGGGATTCGCGATCGCGATGCGCGACCTCGAGATCCGCGGCGCCGGGAACCTGCTCGGCGACGAGCAGTCGGGTCACGTCGCGGCGGTCGGGTTCGAGCTCTATCTCGCGCTGCTGGACGAGGCGGTCGAGGCGCTGCGGGCGGGCGACGGGGAGCGGGAGGCGCCCGAGGCGGCGGTGCGCCTCGACGTCGACGTGGACGCCTATGTCCCGGCGGACTACATTCCGTTCGAGGCGGCGAAGATCGACGTTCACAGGCGGATCGCCGGCGCTAGGCGCAGCGGCGAGCTGCGCGCACTGCGCGAGGAGCTCGGCGACCGCTTCGGGCCCCTCCCGGAGCCGGTCGAGAGCCTGCTCGAGCTCCAGCGGGCCCGGATCGAGCTCGGCAAGGCGGGGGCACGAACGGTGGAGGTGAGGGGAGGTCGGCTCGCCGCGGCGCCGGTCGAGCTCGAGGCCGAGCAGGCGGACGCCCTGCGCGAGCAGCTGGCGGGCGCGGACTACGAGTGGCGGACGAAGACCGTCTCGGTCCGAGTGCCGGCAGAGCCGGGCGCGCGCCTTGCGGCGACGCTTGCGCTGAGCAACGCTTTATCCGCTCTCGTTATGCTCCCCGCCTCGTGAGTGGAGCAGGCTCGAAGCGGCTCGTGGCGATACTCCTTGCGGCGTTCCTCGTCGCGTTCTTCGCGATCTACGCGATCGCGCAGGGACTGAGCGATCCCGAGGTCCCGTCGGGGGACGTCGCGGTCGTCGAGGACGCCCCCGGCGGTCCGATCACCCAGGAGGAGTTCGACCTCGCGCTCGAGCAGGCCGCCGCCTCTCAGGGCGCGCAGGGGGGTGTCCCCGAGGAGGGCGATCCCCAGTACGACGCGCTGAAGGAGCAGGCGCTCGGCGACCTGATCCTCGCCCGCTGGGTTGCGGGTGAGGCCGCAGACGAGGGGATTACGGTCACCGACACGGAGCTCGAGCAGCGCCTCGACCAGATCAAGCAGCAGAACTTCGCCGACGAGAAGGAGTACCAGCGATTTCTCGATCAGTCCGGGTTCAGCGAGGAGGATGCGCTCGAGCGCGTCCGCGTGAGCCTCCTCAGCGAGCGACTCCAGGAGTCGGTCCTGTCCGCGCAGCAGGAACCTCCCGAGGGCGCGGTGGAGGCCTTCTACGAGGAGAACGCGAGCCAGTTCGAGCAGCCGGAGTCCCGCGACGTGCGGGTGATCCTCAACAAGGACGAGGCCGAGGCCGAGGAGGCGAGCGAGGCGCTCGCCGAGGACGACTCCGACCGCAGCTGGGAGCAGGTCGCGAAGCGGTTCTCGACCGACGAGGCCTCGAGGAACGACGGAGGACTGCGGAGCGCCGTCGTCGAGGGACAGAGCGACGCCGCGTTCGACGAGCAGGTGTTCGGCGCCGCGGAGGGCGAGCTGGTCGGCCCGTTCGAGACCGGCGAGGGCTTCTACCTGATCCAGGTGACCGACATCAAGGAGGCGACGACCACTCCGCTCGAGGAGGCCTCCGAGCAGATCGCCCAGCAGATCACGAGCGCGCAGCAGCAGGCCACGGCGGAGGAGTTCGAGGCCGACTTCGTCAGCAAGTGGACCGCGCGCACCTTCTGCGCCCCCGACTTCGTGATCGAACGCTGCGCGAACGCCCCGCTCCCGCCGCGGGCCGAGGGCCAGCCGCCGATCGTCTCGAGCCGTCCCGCCGCGCCGGGCTCGGCCGGGTCGCTGACGCCAGGGCTGAGCACCGGGGGCCTCGCCCAGGGGCCGTACCCGCCGCCGGTCGAGCAGCCCGCCGGGGTGCCGCCGGGCGCCGCGCCGATCGGTCCTCCCGGTGCGCCGCCCACCGGCGCACCACCGGGCGCCGCCCCGCCCGCGGGAGCGCCTCCCACCGG
>JBOGZL010000201.1:0-20426 GCA_050697195.1 Solirubrobacterales bacterium | reverse complement strand
GCAGCCCGCTCGTGATCCTGCTGTGCCTGGAGCTGATGCTGAACGCCGGCAATCTCGCCCTGATCGCGTTCAGCCGCAGCACGGGCAACGAGGACGGGCAGGTGTTCGCGCTCGTCGTGATGGTCGTTGCCGCCTGCGAGGTGGTCGTCGGCCTCGGCCTGATCGTCGCCATGTACCGCCGCCGTCTCTCGCTCAACGTCGACGACCTGCGCGGGCTGCGTGGCTAGGGCATGAGCCCGACCACCTACGGCTGGCTCGTGCTCGCCTTCCCGCTCGCGGGGAGCATCGTGATCGCGCTTGGGTGGCGAGCGTGGCCGGGCAGGCTCGCCGGGTGGATCGGGACCGGCGCGATCTTCGCCTCGTTCCTGTCCGCGCTCGGGGCGCTAGTGATGCTGCAGGACCGCCCCGAGGACGCGCGCGAGCTGACCTCGTCGCTGTACGAGTACGCGTCGGCGGCCGGGCTCGACATCGAGCTGGGGATCCTCGTCGATCCCCTGTCCGTGTTCATGACGCTCGTGGTCACCGGGGTGTCGACCCTGATCCACCTCTACTCGGTCGGCTACATGTGGACCGACCGCGGCTACTCGCGCTACTTCAGCTATCTCAACTTCTTCGTCTTCTCGATGCTGCTGCTGGTCCTCGCCGGCAACTTCGTCCTCCTGATCGTCGGGTGGGCGTTCGTCGGCTTCGCCTCCTACGCGCTGATCAGCTACTGGTACCGGCGCCACACCGCCACGACGGCCGGAATGAAGGCGTTCGTGATCAACGTGATCGGCGACGTCGGGCTCGTCCTCGCGGCGTTCTTCATCTTCCGCGAGCTGGGGACGTTCGACTTCGTGGCGGTGTTCGACGCCGCCCCCGAGTCGTTCTCGGTCGACGAGGGGTCGCTGGTCGTGATCTGCCTCCTGATTCTCGTCGGCGCGTTCGCGAAGTCGGCGCAGCTCCCGCTCCACACCTGGCTCCCCGACGCGATGGAGGGCCCGACACCGGTCTCCGCGCTGATCCACGCCGCGACGATGGTGACCGCGGGCGTGTATCTGATCGCCCGCACCCACCCTCTGTTCGAGCTCGCCCCCACGGCCGCCGACATCTCCGCCTACATCGGGCTCGCGACACTGCTGTTCGCGGCCACGGTGGCGCTGACGGTCACCGACCTCAAACGCGTGATCGCGTACTCGACGATCAGCCAGATCGGGTACATGATCGTCGCGGTCTCGATCGGCGCCTACGCGGCGGGGATGTTCCACCTCATGAGCCACGCGTTCTTCAAGGCGCTCCTGTTCATGGGCGCGGGCTCGGTGATCTCGGCGATGGCTGGGATCCAGGACATGGACCGGATGCGGGGCTTCCGGCGCGCGCTCCCGCTCACCTTCGTGCTGATGACGGTCGGCGCGCTCGCCCTCGCCGCGTTCCCGGGCACGTCGGGCTTCTTCTCCAAGGACGAGATCCTCGCGTTCGCCGAGGCGCGCGGGGGGTCGTTCTGGATCATCGTGATCGGCGGCTATCTCGGCGCGCTGCTGACCGCGATCTACTCGTTCCGGATCGTGTTTCGCGTGTTCTTCGGCGAGCCGTGCCCCGAGGCGCGCTCGCTCGAGGGCGGGGAGCAGTACCACGCCGATCCCGTCAACCCGGCGACGGGAGAGAGCGAGGACACCGACGTCGGCTTCCCCGGCGAGCACTTCATCGCCGAGCGCGTGCGGCCGATGGCGGTCGCGATGTCCGTGCTCGGGGTGCTGGCGCTCGTCGGAGGCTACGTCCAGGTGCCCGGTGTGGACGACGTCATAGACGCCTTCCTCACCCCGACGTTCGAGAACTCCGCGCTGTTCGAGGACGTCCACCCGACGGTGTCGGGAGAGTGGATCGGGCTCGGGGTCGGCGCGCTGCTCTCGGTGATCGGGATCGCGGTCGCGCACATCCTCTACGTCGCGAATCCCGGGGCGCCGGCGCGGCTGATCGAGCGCGCGCGCCGCGTCCACGCCTTCCTGCTCCACAAGTGGTACTTCGACGAGGCGCAGGACGCGCTCGTGTACCGGCCGGTGATCGCCGTGGGGCGGTTCGCGAACTCGGTCTTCGAGCGCGTCGTCGTCCAGGGGCTCGTGAACGGGACCGTGGGTGTCGTGCGAGGCGTGGGGATCGTGATCCGCGGCGCCCAGTCCGGGTTCGTGCGCTCCTACGCGGCGCTCCTGATCGCCGGGTTCGCCGCCCTCGGCCTCTACTTTCTGATCGCGAGCTCGTAGTGGAGGACCGGCGGTGATCAATTTCCTTCTCTGGGCCCCGGCCGTGGTCGGCCTGCTGACCTTCATCGTCCCGCGCACCGGAATCCGGATCGTTGCGGTGATCGGGGCGATCTGGGTGCTGGTCCTCGCGGCGATCGTCGCGATCGGCTTCGATCCCGACGCCGCGGGGCTCCAGCACCCGGTGGACGAGAGCTGGATCCCCGACCTCGGGGTCCGCTACCAGCTCGGAGTGGACGGGATCAGCGTCTTCCTCGTCGTCCTCACGGCGCTGCTGTGGACCGCGGCGACCCTGTACTCCGCCTTTCACCCTCCGCGGGACCGCCCCCGCACGTACTTCTTCATGCTCGGCCTCGCGGAGACGGCGACGCTCGGGGCGTTCCTCGCCCAGGACCTGCTCCTGTTCGTCCTCTTCTTCGACCTGATGCTGATCCCGTTCTACTTCCTGATCGGGGCCTGGGGGGGCCGCGACCGGATCGCGGCGACGATCAGGATGGTCGTCTACACGTTCGTCGGGTCGCTGTTGATGCTGGTCGCCGCGATCGCGACCGCGATCCTCGTCTCCGACCAGACGGGCGAGCTGAGCTTCTCGCTCGCCTACCTCCAGCAGAACGTGCTCGGGGAGGGAAGCCAGGACTGGATCTTCTGGTTCTTCGCCGCGGCGTTCCTCGTCAAGATGCCTGCGTTCCTCGTCCACGGGTGGATGCCGGACGCGTACCGCGCGGCGCCGATCGCGGTCGTCGCCGTGCTCTCGGGTGTGCTGTCGAAGGTCGGCGCCTACGGCTTCCTGCGGATCGTGCTCCCGACCTACCCCGACGCGACCGTCCAGTTCCAGGAGGTCGTGATGGTGATCGCGGTGGCGAGCATCATCTACGGAGGGGTGATGGCGTTCACGCAGACGAACGTCCGCCTCGTCGCCGGGTTCTCCTCGCTCTCCCAGCTCGGCTTCATCACGCTCGGGATCTTCGCCCTGCGCCCCGACGGGGCCGACGGCGCCGTGCTCCAGATGGTCAACCACGGGCTCGTGGTCGCGGCGACGTTCCTGATCATCGGGATCCTCGCCGCGCGGGCGGGGACCGAGGACCTGCGGGAGATGGGCGGGCTGGCGTTCCGCGCGCCGGTCCTCGCCGCCCTGTTTTTGATCGTCACCCTCGCGACCCTCGCGATGCCCGGCTCGGCGAACTTCATCGGCGAGTTCTACATCCTGATCGGGACCTTCCAGTCGAAGCTCGTGTTCGCGATCGTCGCCTCGATCGGGGTCGCGCTGGCGGCGTTCTACGCGATCCGCCTCTACCAGCGCACGATGCACAACCGGCTCCCCGAGGGCATCGAGTCGCGCGAGATCTCCGTCCGCGAGGGGCTCGTGATCGTGCCGCTCGTCGCGTGCATCGTCGCGCTCGCCCTCCACCCCGGCCTGATCCTCGATCGCGGTGAGGAGTCGGTCGAGCAGGCGCTCGATCCCCCCGAGACCGTGGCGACGAGATGACCTTCGAGGCGCCGCATATCGACTACGCGGGGCTCTCCCCCGTGATCGCGCTCACCGCGGGCCTGTGCGTCGTGGTGCTGGCCGCCGTGTTCACAGACGCGAGGCAGCGCTGGGTGACGAGCGCGCTGACGGTAGCTGTGCTGGCGACCGCCGCGGGGCTTCTGATCTGGCAGTGGGGCGGGTCGAAGGATCTCGTCGCCGGGGCGCTGCGGCTCGACGACCTCGCGATCGCGATCTCGCTGATCGCGGTCACAGCGGCGGCGTTCGTCGTCCCGCTCACGCTTCGCGAGCCGGCGGCCGAGGACCGCCACGGCGACTTCCAGGCGTTGCTCCTGTGCTCGTCGCTCGGGATGGTCCTGCTCGCCCAGTCCCAGAACCTGATCGCGCTGTTCGTCGCCCTCGAGCTGCTCTCGGTTCCGCTGTACGTGCTGTGCGGCTCGGCGCTGCGGCGCTCGGGGTCGCTCGAGTCGGGGCTCAAGTACCTGATCATCGGATCGGTCGGGTCGGCGACGCTGCTCTACGGGCTCGCGCTCATCTACGGAGCGTCGGAGTCGACCGACTTCGGGGCGATCGGCGAGGGGATCGCGTCCAACGGCCTCGCGGAGGACCCCCTCGTCCTGATCGGGATCGGGCTCGCGGCGACGGGGCTCGCGTTCAAGGTTTCCCTCGCCCCCTTCCACCAGTGGACGCCCGACGTGTACGAGGGGGCTCCCACTCCGGTGACCGCGTTCATGGCGGTGGCGACGAAGGCGGCGGCGTTCTGCGTCTTCGTGCGCTTCTTCGACGTCGCGCTCGGCGCCTCCGCGGACCAGTGGCAACCGGCGCTCGCGGCGATCGGCGCCGCGTCGATGGTGGTCGGCAACGTCGGCGCGCTCGGCCAGGACTCGCTCAAGCGCCTGCTCGGGTACTCGGGGATCGCGCAGGGCGGCTACATCCTCGTCGGGATCGTGGTCTTCTCGGCGACCGGTGTCGAGGCGCTCGTCTTCTACCTCGCCGCGTACACGCTGATGAACCTGCCCGCGTTCGCCGTGATCGCCGTGCGCGAGCGTGAGACGCCGTTCGGCGACGACATCCGCGCCGTCGAGGGGCTCGGCGCCACCCGCCCGGCGCTCGCGTGGCCGCTGACGATCTCGATGCTCGCGCTCGCCGGGCTTCCCGGCACCACCGGCTTCATCGGCAAGCTGTTCCTGATAGAGGCGTCCGTCGAGGGGGACTACACGTGGCTCGGGGTGGCGATCGTCGTCGGGACGATGATCTCGCTCGCGTACTACCTCCGGGTGCTCGCGGCGGTGTGGATGCGGCCGGCGGCCGAGCCCGCGCCCGGGGAGGGCCTCCCCGCGATCGCCGGCGGGTCCCCGGAGGGCGACGCGGCCGCGCGGCCGGTGGGATCACGCGGAACCCACTGCCTGCTGATCCTCGTCCCGACCACGATCGCCGCGGCCGCGACGGTCGTATTCGGCATCTACCCGGACCCGCTGGTCGACTTCGCGTCGAACGCGGGCGAGTCGCTGGCGCCGCTTCTGTAGCGTCGCGGGGGTGCCGGACCCCGCGGATCTTCGAGACGAGCTCGCCGAGGCGCTCGCGCTCGTCGCATCCGAGGCGAGCGAGTACGCGACAGGCGTTCGCGACGACCCCGTGCTCGCGAGCGGGGCCGAGGAGATCGCGGGCTCGCTCGAGGGCGGGCTTCCCGAGCACGGAGACGGGGCGATGGTCGCCCTCGGCGAGCTGCTCGAGCGCGCGCGGCCGGCGGCCAGCCGCTCCAGCGGTCCGCGGTTCTTCCACTTCGTGATGGGGGGAACGACGCCCGCGGCGCTCGGCGCGGACTGGCTGACCTCGGCACTCGACCAGGTCGCGTACAGCTGGGCGTCCTCGCCGCTCGCCTCGGCGTGGGAGCGCCACTCGATCGATTGGCTGCTCGAGCTGTTCGAGCTGCCGGCGGCATTCGGGGGTGTGCTCGTCTCCGGCGCGACGATGGCCAACTTCACCGGGCTGGCGGCGGCCCGCACGTGGTGGGCGGAGCACCGGGGGGTGGACGTGGACGAGCTCGGGATGAGCGCGCTGCCGGCGCCGGTCGTGCTGACCAGCGGCTACGTGCACCCGAGTGCCGTCCAGGCGGCGGGCATGCTCGGGCTTGGGAGGGCGAACGTGCGCCGCCTCGCGCGCGACGACGTGGGACGGCTCGACCTCGAGGCGCTCGAGCGCGAGCTCGCGGGCCTGAACGGCGCGGCGCCCGCGATCCTGATCGCGAACGCCGGCGAGGTCAACGCCGGAGACTTCGACCCGATCGCGGCGATCGCCGACCTCGCCGAGCGCCACGGCGCCTGGCTTCACGTCGACGGGGCGTTCGGGTTGTTCGCGCGCCTCACACCGGAGGCCCGGGGGCTCACCGAGGGCGTCGAGCGGGCGCACTCGATCGCGGCGGACGGTCACAAGTGGCTCAACGTCCCCTACGACTGCGGGTTTGCGTTCGTGCGCGAGCCGGAGCGTCTGGAGCGCACGTTCGCGGTCGGCGCCCCGTACCTGGCGTTCGGCGAGGACCGCCCCAACCCCGGCTTCCTCGGCCCCGAGAACTCCCGCCGCGCGCGGGCGTTCGCCGTGTGGGCGACGCTGCGCGCGTACGGGCGCTCCGGCTACCGCGAGATGGTCGAGCGCCACCTCCGCCTCGCCCGGCACCTCGCCTCCAGGATCGACGAGACCCCCGAGCTCGAGCGGCTCGCCGAGGTCCCGCTCAACATCGTCTGCTTCAGGGTCCGGCCGCCGGGGGCGAGAGAGGACGAGCTCGACGAGCTGAACCGCCGGCTGGGCGACGCGCTGCTGCGTGACGGCCGCGTGTTCGCGGGGACGACGCTGTATGGCGGCAAGGTCGCCTTCCGCCCCGCGATCGTCAACTGGCAGACGACCGAGCACGACGTCGACCTGCTGGTCGACGTCCTGCTCGAGCTCCTGAGGACCGAGCGAGGAGCCGGGTGACCTACGCCGCTTCCTCGTAGTACGCGGGCTCGCCCCCCGGGAACCCGACCTCGGCCGGCTCCTCCTCCTCGGCGGGGGTGGAATCGGGGCGCAGCACCGTCACCGCGATGCCGATCGCGGCCAGCACGAGGCCGGTGGCGATGACGAACGCGAGCTGGTAGCCGCTCGTCAGGGCGCTGGGCGCCGCGTCCCCGGCGGCGAGCAGGCTGTCCGTCCGTGTCGTCGAGAGGGTGGCGAGGACCGCGAGGCCCAATGCCCCGCCCACCTGCTGCGTCGTGTTCACCAGGCCCGAGGCGAGCCCCGAGTCGCTCTCGGTCGCGGACGACATCGCGAGGGTCATCAGCGACGGGAACGCCATCCCGGCCCCGATGCCGAGCAGGACCATCGCGGGGAAGAGATCCGTCAGATACTCACCGTTCACCGGAGCACGCGCGAACCACGCGAGGCCGGCGACGACGAGCGCGAGCCCGGGGATCAGGGTTGCCTTGGCGCCGAACCGCGTGTTGAGCCGCGCCGAGAGTCCGAGCGAGAACGCCCCGATCGCCAGTGCGACGGGGAGGAATGCGAGCCCGATCTCGACGGGCCCGTATCCGAGCACGCGCTGCAGGTACAGGCTTCCGAGGAAGAACATCCCGAACAACCCGGCGACCATCAGCGCCTGGACGAGGTTCGCGCCCGATACGTTGCGACCGCGAAAGATCCCGAGCGGGATCAGTGGGTTGGCGGCGCGGGACTCGCGTGCAAGGAATGCGGCGAGCAGTGCGACCGACGCGGCACCGAACCCGAGCGTGTGGGTCGCGCCCCACCCGTAGTCGCTCGCCTTCACGATCGTGTACACGGTGAGCATCAGCGCACCGGTGACGAGGACCGCGCCGAGGATGTCCGCTCCACGGCCGAAGCCGATCCCCTCGTCACCGTCGATCAGTCGCAGCGCGAGGACCGCGGTCGCGACCCCGATCGGGAGGTTGACGAAGAAGATCCAGTGCCAGTTGATCGCCTCGGTCAGGACGCCGCCGGCGAGCAGCCCGATCGACGCGCCCGCGGCGGCGACGAAGCTGTACACGCCGATCGCCTTCGCCCGATCGCGCGGCTCGGGGAACATCGTCACGATCATCCCGAGGATCACCGCGGCCGTCAGCGCGCCGCCGAGGCCCTGCAGGAACCGCGCCCCGATCAGCACCTCCTGGCTCTGGGCCACGCCGCACAGGAGCGACGCCGCGGTGAACACCGCGAGTCCGATCAGGAAGATGCGCCGGCGCCCGAGGAGGTCACCGAGGCGGCCGGCGAGAAGCAGCAGGCCCCCGAAGGCGATCAGGTACGCGTTCACCACCCACGCGAGGCTCGATTGCGAGAACCCGAGGTCGCTCTGGATCGAAGGGAGGGCGACGTTCACGATCGTCTGGTCGAGGATGATCATCAAGAACCCCGCGCACAGCACCACCAGCGCGACCCATCGGTTCCGTTCCGTGCCCGTCTCCACCTCGTGCATGGATCGGACTGTAGCAGATCATCTTGTTACGGATGATCTGCTACGGGACTATGTGACGGGACTCACACGCGGGGCGCGTCGCCGCACCGGCTGAGAGCACTTCGCGGGCTCCGAGAGCGGCCCGCACACCAGTCGCTTCAGTGAGTCGAGCAACGCCTGCCGGTCGCGGGGCGGCAGTGCGTCGAGGACCTCGGCGTGGATCCGGTCGGCGACCTTCTCGGCCTCTCGAACCTTGCGCTCCCCCGCCTTCGTCACCGTCACGACTCGGGCGCGACGATCCTCCCTCGTGGGGCGGCGCTCGGCCAGACCCGCATCCTCGAGCTCGTCGAGCGTCACGACCATCGTCGTCTTGTCGAGACCGACGATCTTCGTCAGTTCGGTCTGCGTGTGCTCGCCGTCCATCGCGGCCACCAGCACCGAATGCCCGCGTGGAGAGACGCCCAGATCCTCGAACGCCGCCGTCACCTCCGTCATCAGGCTGTGGCTCGCCTGAGCCAGAAGCCAGCACAGGTTTCCCGCTAGCGTCTCCGGCGCCTCGGGAGGGGGTGCTGGCTCGGTCGATCGACCCATGTAGCCAATGCTACCAGCAACTAGGTCGGTCGACAGACAATCTCGTACGAGACTATCCCTGCTCGAGGAAGGTCAGGAGGGGACCCTCCCGTGAACAGGAGGGTCCCCTCGCCGCGGTTGTCGTGGCTGTCAGTAGCTCCCGTCGCCGAGCCGTGCCCGCGCGTCGTCGAGCCAGCCCGTGGCGCGTGAGCGCTCGCCGGCGGACAGCGACTGCTTGGAGCGGCTGACGCCGGCCTCCACGGCCTCGGGCGGAGGCTTCTCGCCCGTGAACAGCCACGTGTCGAAGAGGTCGTCGAGCTGGCGCCCGGCGACGCGCTCCGCGAGCGCGATGAACTGCGGCGTCGTGCCGTGGCCGCCGCTGTGGTCCGCCGTCCACCGGCGCAGGATCCTGAAGAACTGCTGGTCGCCGACCTCGTTGCGAAGCGCCTGGACGGTCATCGCGCCGCGAACGTAGACCGGATCGGAGAACAGGTCCTCGACGCCGGGATCGCCGATCGGGATCGACCAGAACGGGTCGTCCGCCGGGATCGCGTCGTAGGTGGCCTGGAAGAGCTCCTGCGGGGTGCCGCGGCCCTCGTACTCCTCCCACATCCACTCCGCGTAGCTCGCGAAGCCCTCGTTGAGCCAGATGTCCTGCCACCGGGCGAGCGCGACGTCGTCGCCGAACCACTGGTGGGCGAGCTCGTGGACGACGACGAAGTCGCCGTTCTCGGGGTTGCCCTGGCTGTCGAGCCAGAACAGCTTCGAGTACACGGACCGCGTCTGGGTCTCGAGCGCGAACCGGAGGTCGTCCTGGTTGGGGACGATCGCGCCGAGGGTATTGAACGGATACGGCCCGAAACTCTCGCTCAGCAGGTCCAGGATCTCCCCCTGCCGCGCGAGCGAGGAGTCGATCTCGGCCCGCAGGCCGCCGGTGATGTTCGTGTCGACGGCGTCGTACTGCAGGCCGTAGTCGGTGCGGCTGCGGTCGACGTCCCAGTCGGCGATGTCGATCGTCGCGAGGTACGAGGCCATCGGCTCACGCGCCTTCCACTCCCACGTCGTCTCGCCCTTGCCCTTGTGGCGATCGCGGTCGCGCAGGAAGCCGTTCGCGACAACCTCGAACTCGTCCGGCACCCTGACGTCGAAGGCGTACGACGCCTTGTCCGACGGGTGGTCGTTGACCGGGAACCAGCCCGCCGCGACCTCGGGCTGCCCGGCGACCGTGGCGCCCTCCGGCGTCGCCATGAAGCCGGTGCGGATCGTGGTGCCCGGGATCGTGAACTCCGACGGGAGGCCGTCGTAGCGCACCTCGACGTCGAAGGGGCCCTTGTCGAGGGAGCGCTTCGGCGTTATCACGAGCTCCTGGCCGTCGCGGGTCCAGGTCGCGCGCCTGTCGTCGACCTTGACCCTGCGCACGTCGAGGCCCACGAGGTCGAGGTTGAAGCTGCACAGGCGCTGGATCGCCTTCGCGTCGATCCCCGCCTCGCCGTCGATCAGGTCGGTCGCCGGGTCGTAGGCGACGTCGAGGTCGTAGTGGCGAACGTCGTAGCCGCCGTTGCCGTACGTCGGGTAGTACTCGTCCCCGATCCCGGCCGCCCCGGGGAGGCATCCTCCGGATCCCCCACCCTGAGCCTGGGCCTGTCCGACCATCAAGGCGCCGATCATCAGCGCCCCGACCGAGATTCCGAGTACGACCAGCGACGTGTGGCTGCGCGACTTCGCCATTCACTCCTCCTGTTCGGCCCCTCGTGCCCCCGTACAACCCCCGTACGTCAAGACGAGGCCCGCCTACCCGATCCGATCGCGACCTAAACGAGCGCCGGAAGGGCGAGGCGCGCCGGCTCGGGCGCCCCGCCTTCCGATCGCCGACGGTGCTACCCGCCGTTCAGAACGTCCTTCGCGACCGTGTGCACCCAGGTGTTCTGGTGCACGCCCGAGAACCGCTCCGCGCCGGGGCCCGAGGCGGTCACCGGGACCATCGTCCCCGTGTGCTCGGGGGTCGTCCAGTCGACGTTGAACTTGTCGTCGCTGCCCTTGACCTTGAACGGGCCCCAGCGCTTCGGGGTCTCCGCGCTCGGCAGCGGCATGTTCTCCGGCTTGCCGTACTCGGGCACCGGATCGTCGCCGGGACTGTTCTGCGACGGCATCCTCGGCCCCTCGATCGTCATCCCGCCGGTCTCGTGGTCCGCGGTCACGACCAGCAGCGTGTTCGGATTCGTCTCCTGGAACGTCGTCACCCGGGAGACCATGCGGTTGATGAGCTGGGCCCCCGAGATCGTCGTCTTGCCGTCGTGCTCGTGGCCCGAGTCGTCGAGCCCGTCGATCTCGGCGACGAGGAAGAACCCGTCAGGGTCCTGGCCGAGGATGTCCAGAGCCTTCTGGAACATCGTCGGCACGTTGACGAAGTGCGGATCCTTGCTGCGCCTGTATCCGCGCAGCTCGTGCCCGCGCAGGTACGCCTGCTCCTGGACCAGAGCGAGCGCCTTCGGGCCGGTCAGGCTCGCGAACGTCTCGCGGTCGTACGCGTACTGATACCCGAGGCCCTTCGCCTGCTCGACGAGGTTGACCTTGTTGTTGCTGGGATCGTCGTCGAGCTGGTCGGGGATCTTGCCCTCTCCCTTCGGATACCAGATCTTCTCCCCGCCGCCGAAGATCAGGTCCGGCTTCGTGTCGGTCAGGTACTGCCTCGCGATCTGGCGCTTGTGGTCGCGGTTGTCGGTGTGGGCGGCGAAGCCGGCGAGCGTCGCGTTCGTCGCGTCGTTGTCCGAGATCAGACCCGTCGACTTGCCGCGGTCGCGCGCCAGCTCCTGAAGGGTCTCGAGCCTGTTGCCCTCCGCATCGACACCGGCGTGGTTGTTGCGGGTTTTCACCCCGGTCGCCATCGCCGTCGCGCCAGCGCCCGACTCCCCAATCGCCCTCGTCCCGGTGTGGGTGAGCAGGTTCCCTCCCTCGGGCAGCGCGTCCATCGGCTGGATCTCGTCGTAGCCGTACTTCGCGAGCTGGCTCGCGGTCCGGTGCGCCGGCCCGAGCCCGTCGCCGACCAGGACGACGACGCTGTTCCCGGTCGAGCCCTGGGCGTTGGTCTCGGCCGGGTTCCCGCCCAGCGCGACGCCGGTCGCTGTCGCCGCCGCGGCGAGCAGCGCGAACGGGGCCGCCCAGCGCAGGGGCCTCCCTGGCACACGATCACTCCACCTGCTGGTCATGCCTACCTCAATCCCTGAATTGTTGAACAATTCCTCGAAGTGGCCGGGACCGTACCACTTCGTGGCGAGTCGCGTCAGCCAGAGGGTTGATGCGGGTTAGCGATGTGCGCGGGGACGACGCAGGCCGAGCTGGGCGGTACACGCCGCCGAAGCGGGTAGCCAGCTTCACGACGAACGTCGATTCACCCACCTATAGCGTGGGTAAGTGGACGTTCGTTGCTCGCGGATGGCGGGTGGCGGGCTCGACCGACCGGGGGGTAAGGCCACGACGGCTCCGGAATATCTACTCGGGGACCAGCTCGCCCGCCGCGTCGTCGAAGGCGGCTGAGTGGGCGTCGACGTCGTCCGCTGTCGTCGCCGGCGACATCAACGCCATCATGTGAAACGGCGTCATCAGCACTCCGCGATTGAGCATGTAGAGGTGCATCAGCGCGTCGAGGTCGGGATCGAACTCCGCCGCGGCCTCGGCCCCGGTTCGGGGGCGCCGCGGCGCGAACATGTACTCCGCCCGGCAACCGAGCCGCGTCACCTGCCACGGCAGGCCGTGGGCGGCGATCGCGCCGGCGACCCCGCGCTCGAAGCGCTCGGCGAGCTCGATCATGTGCGCGAACGCGGCGTCGGTCAGCACCTCGCCGAGCGTTGCCCGGACGGCGGCGACCGAGAGCGCGTTTCCGGCCAGCGTGCCGCCGACGCCGCCGACGTCGGCGGCGTCCCAGATCGTCCCCTCGAGGACGCGCGCGGCGACCTCGTCCTTCATTCCGTAGGCGCCGGTCGGGATCCCGCCGGCGATCGGCTTCCCGATCGTCACCAGGTCCGGGTCGAGGCCCTCGGCCGCCGTGTACCCGCCTGGGCCACAGCAGAACGTGTGCGTCTCGTCGATCACGAGCAGGGTGCCGGCGTCGCGGGTCGCCTCGCGGAGCCGGTCGTGATAGCCCGGCTCGGCAAGCACGATCCCGATGTTGGTCAGGGCCGGCTCCGCGAGCACGCAGGCGACGTCCCCGGCCGCGAGCTCGCGCTCGAGCGAGTCCGGGTCGTTGAACTCGACGACCCGCGTCGTCAGCTCCGGATCAACCGGCGGGCCGATGTTGCCGTGGCGGGGGACGACCTCACCATCCCGCAGCGTGACCACGGTCTCGTCGACGCTGCCGTGGTAGCAGTGGTTGAAGACGAGGATCTTCGGTCGGCCGGTGAGCTGGCGCGCGAGCCGGACCACGAACCGGTTTGCATCGGTGGCGGAAAGCGAGAGCTGCCAGTGGCGCAGTCCGAAGCGCCGTTCCAGCTCGGCGCCGACCTCGAACGCCTCAGCGCTCGGCAGCATCGTCGTGATCCCGCGTCCGAGCTGCTCGCTCGCCGCCGCGACGGTCGCGGGCGGCGAGTGACCGGTCATCGCTCCGGTGTCGCCGAGGCAAAGGTCGACGTACTCATTACCGTCCACGTCGACGACGCGGGCACCCTTGGCCTCGGCGAAAAAGACCGGGAAGGGCCCGGGCCACCGGGTCATCCAGTTCATCGGCACCCCCGACAGGAGGACGTCCTCACCCCGCTTCCGGAGGTCGCGCGAGCGCGGATGCGTGCGCTCGAACCGATCCCGTTCGCGTTCCAGCAGCGCCGCGACCCGCTCCCGCGAGATCGTCACCTGGGTGCTCGTCTTGGCCATCGGGTCTCCTTCCTGAAGGTCGCCGACCGCGGTCGGCGGATTCTCTGGGTTTCCATATCTTGTCGAATTGTGGAAGAATGTGACACGTGGCCTCCAGAGCAGCAGCGAGCTCGGCCGTTCAGCTCAACACCGTGTCGACCGTCCAGGCGGCCGCCAACGCGCTTCGCGAGCTGATCCTCGACGGGCAGCTCGAGCCCGGCACGCGCTTGCGGGAGGCCGAGTTCGCGGAGCGACTCGGGATCGCCCGCCACTCGTTCCGGGCGGCGACCCAGATCCTGATCGGCGATGGGATGTTGCGCCGCGAGCCGCACAGGGGCGTCCAGGTGCCGGTGATGACGCGCGAGGACATCGTGGACACCTTCCGGCTCCGTGCCGCGCTCGAGTTGGAGGCCGTCCGGATCGTGATCGCGGCGCGGCTCGTCCCCGACGCGGCGCGGGAAGCGGTCGAGGAGCTGACGAGCCTCGGGGACGACGCCCCGTGGCGTGAGGTCGTTGAGCCGGACATGCGCTTTCACCAGGCAATCATCGACGCCACGGGAAGCGAGCGCATAGCCCGCACCTACGCCGGCGTCCAGGCGGAGATCGCGATGTGCATGGTGCACCAACGGCCTCTCTACGACCGCCCGTCGCAGGTCGCGGCCGAGCATGAGGAGCTGCTCGAGGTGATCGTCGCGAAGGACCAGCGGCGCGCCGCGCGGCTCTTCCGCACCCACCTCAGCGACGCCGCCCAGAGGCTGAGCGACTCGGCGGAGGCACGCGAGGGACGGTCTCCCGAGAAGGTCGTCCTTTGAGCGTCCCCGTCGTCACCGCGCTCGCGGCGCGCGAGGTGCTCGACTGCCGCGGCCTGCCGACCGTGCAGGTCGACGTGGAGCTCGGCGGCTCGGTGGTCGGAAGCGCCGACGTTCCTTCGGGCCGCTCGACGGGGTCGCACGAGGCGGTCGAGCTTCGCGACGGCGGCGCTCGGTTCGGCGGCTACGGAGTGCGGGGCGCGGTCGGGCACGTGAACGGCGAGCTCTCCGAGGCGCTGGTCGGCCGGCGCTTCGAGTCGCAGCGCGCGCTCGACGCGACTCTCGCGGAGCTCGACGGGACCCCGGACAAGTCGAGGCTGGGAGCGAACGCCCTGCTCGGCGTCTCGCTCGCGGCGGCGCGCGCCGCGGCCGCAGCGGCCGGGAAGCCCCTCCATTCGCACCTGAGCTCCAACGCCCACGTCCTGCCGGTGCCGCTCGTGAACCTGATCAACGGAGGGCGCCACGCGTCGAACGATCTCGCGTTCCAGGAGTTCATCGTGATCCCGGTCGGTGCCGGCTCGATCCTCGAGGCGCTGCAGATCTCGACCGAGGTGAACCTCGCGCTCGGGGAGATCCTCCTCGACAGGTACGGCAAGGTGGCGCTCAACACCGGGGACGAGGGCGGGTACGCGCCGCCGATCGCCGATCCGGTCGAGGCGCTGGGGCTCCTCCACCAGGCCGTGGATCGCGCCGGCCACAGCGGCCGCTTCCGGTACGGGCTGGACTGCGCGGCCACCCACTACTACGACCGCGAGGCCGGCGACTACGCGCTCGGCGCCGAGAGGCGCGACACCGAGGGGATGATCGACCTCTACCTCGAGCTGATCCGGGACTTCGACCTCGTCACGATCGAGGATCCGCTGGACGAGGAGGACTTCGAGGGCTTCGCCCGACTCACCGAGGAGAGCGGGATCCAGATCGTCGGCGACGACCTGTTCACGACCAACCCCGAGCGACTGCGGGAGGGGATCGCGCGCGGCGCCGCCAACTCGCTGCTGTGGAAGGTGAACCAGATCGGCACCCTCTCCGAGGCGCTGGACGCCGCCGAGCTCGCGCTGCGAAGCGGCTACTCGGTGGTCGTCTCCGAGCGCTCAGGCGAGACCGAGGACCCGATCATCGCCGACCTCTGCGTCGCGCTGGACGCCGGCCAGATTAAGACCGGCGCCCCCGTCCGCGGCGAGCGGACCGCGAAGTACAACCGGCTGATCAAGATCGCCGAGGAGCTCGGCCGCACCGCCGTGTACCCCGGCGACGTATTCAAGGTGGCCGTCACGGCGTGAGCGGAGCGGCCGAGGGAAGCGGGATCGTGGAGCGGGGATCGACCGCCGACGCGATCGAGGCGGCGTCTCCCCAGGGGCCGAAGATCGTCAACGCGAACGAGCTCGCCTCGCACGGAAGCAAGGCGCTGCGCAGCGCCGCGCTGCGCGCCGCCTCCGCGGGGCTCGCCGGCTGCGACGTGGGGCGCGCCACCGAGGAGACGGTCTCGACCTCGGACCGCGGAGTATCGATCGGCGGACGCGAGTATCCCGTTGGCCCGGACGCCCGGGTGGTCGTGCTCGGCTCCGGGAAGGCGACCCTGTCGATCGCCGCGGCGCTCGAGCGACGTCTCGGCGACCGGCTCGACGGTGGCATCGTCGCGGTTCGGGCGGGCGAGGAGGGCCCGCCGCTTCGCCGCGTCGAGGTGCTCGTCGCCGACCACCCGCTGCCCAGCAAGCGAAGTATCGCCGCGGCGCAGCGGCTGGTGGAGTCCGCCGATGGCCTCGGCCCGGCCGACCTGGTCCTGGCCTCCTTCACCGGCGGAAGCTCCGCCCTCGCGTGCCTTCCCCCCGCCGGGGTCTCGATCGCCGAGAAGCGCGGCCTGCACCAGCTGCTGCTTGCATCGGGCGCGCCCATTGCGCACGTCAACGCGGTCCGAAAGCACGTCTCCGCGTTCAAGGGCGGACGGCTCGCGGCCCGCATCGCCCCCGCCCGGATCGTCAACCTGACCGCCTCCGATGTCGCCGGGGACGTTCTCGACGCGATCACCGACCCGACCGTCGTCGACACCTCCACCGCGGACGACGCGATCACGGTCCTGCGCGATCGGGGCCTGTGGGACGAGGTGCCGGAGAGCGTCCGGGTGCACCTGAGCACTCCGGAGGCGCGCTCGCCCGACCTCGACGGGGCGCTGATCGAGACCGTTCTGCTGGCCACCGGGGCGGGCGCGTGCGACGCGATGGTGCTCGAGGCGAAGGCCGCCGGGCTCCGGGCCCACATCGTCTCGACCACCCTGGAGGGCGAGGCGCGGGAGGTCGGCCGGGTGCTCACCAACGTAGCCGGCGAGAGCTCGATGCGGGGCACTCCCTTCGCTCCACCATGCCTGCTCGTCGGTTGCGGTGGGGAGGCGACGGTGTCGCTGGGAGACGACGGCTCGTTCGGCGCCGGCGGCCCCAACCAGGAGGCCGCGCTCGCGGCGGCACTTGCGCTCGGCGACGGGGCCAGGGTGGCGGCGGCGTTCGTCGACACGGACGGCTCCGACGGCGGCACCGACGCAGCCGGGGCGATCGTCGACGGCGACACGCTTTCGCGCGCGCGAGACGCCGGTGTCGACATTCGGAACAGCCTCACCGGCCACCGCTCGCGCGAGGCGCTCGAGTGCCTCGACGACCTGGTCCTCACCGGGCCGACGGGAACCAACGTCAACGACCTTTTCGTGCTCGCCGTCGGGTCCGCGGAGGCTTGAGGAGATGGCGGCGCCCCGGCCCATGATCGTCCTCGACCGCGTGACGCGCAGCTTCGGCCCGGTGCGGGCGGTCGACGACGTCACCCTGCACATCGCCGAGGGCGAGTTCTTCTCGCTGCTGGGCCCGAGCGGGTGCGGGAAGACGACCACGCTGCGGGTGATCGCGGGCTTCGAGGAGCCGGACGAGGGCCAGGTCCTGCTGGCCGGCGAGGACGTGACGTTCGTCTCCCCTCGAAAGCGCAAGGTCAACATGGTGTTCCAGGACTACGCGCTGTTCCCGCACATGAGCGTGGCCGAGAACGTCGCCTTCGGCCTGAAGCTGAAGCGCGTCGGCGCGCAGGAGATCCGCGGTCGCGTCGACGAGATGCTCGGAGTGGTGCGCCTCGAGGGGTTCGAGCAGCGCAGCCCGGCGGAGCTCTCGGGCGGCCAGCGCCAGCGGGTCGCGCTGGCGCGAGCCCTCGTCAACCGCCCGGCGGCCCTCCTGCTCGACGAGCCGCTCGGCGCGCTCGACCTGAAGCTGCGCCGCGAGATGCAGTTGGAGCTGAAGCGAATCCAGCAGCGCACCGGAACGACCTTCGTCTACGTCACTCACGACCAGGAGGAGGCGTTGACGATGTCCGACCGGATCGCGGTGATGGAGGGAGGGGTCGTGCAGCAGGTCGACGCGCCGCGCGCCCTGTACGAGGGGCCCGCGACGCCCTTCGTCGCCGACTTCATCGGGACCTCGAACCTGATCGAGCTCGAGATCAGCCGCCGCGAGGGAGACCTCGCGGTGATGGAGCTGGGCGGGGGGATGCGGCTGGTCGCGCGGGACCCCAGCGGCCGCCTCGGGCCGCTGCGGATCTCGGTCCGCCCCGAGAAGATCCGGATCGGGTCGACCGCCTCGAACGGCGGCTCGCGGATCTCGGGGCGGGTCGTGGAGCAGATCTACCTCGGCTCGCTGTCCCAGACCGTCGTAGAGGTGGTCGGCGGGGAGCGGCTGACCGTGCACGAGCTGAGTGACGACGACGCGGCGGCGCTCGAGCCCGGCGCCGAGGTGTTGCTGAGCTGGGAGGAACGACACAGCCTCGTCGTCGAGGAGCCACCACCAGCTTCGGAGGGAGGCTCGTGAGGCGTGCACGGACACCGGCTGCGGCCCTCGCGATCATCGCCGTGCTCGGGCTGACGGCGTGCGGCGGCGACGGCGGCGACACCTCCGCCGCGCCGCCCCCCGAGGATCTGGACGCTGCGGTCTCGGGAACGTTGCGCGTGTTCGCGTACCAGGACACCGTCACCGACGAGCTCATGGACCCGTTCCGGCGTCAGAACCCGGAGCTCGAGGTGAAGACCGCGACCTTCGGCTCCAACCAGGAGGCGGCGGCGAAGCTCGCCGGCGGGTTCGAGGCCGACGTCGTGGAGGTCTGCCTCGACGAGATGCGCCCGCTGACGGCGCGCGGGCTGCTTCGCCCCGTGGACCCCGCCGGAATCCCGGACTGGGACGAGCTCGTGTTTCGCGACGCCGAGGGCGTGCGCGACGGCGACGACGCGCTCGTCGTGCCGCTGTCCGCAGGGCCGCAGGGCCTGATCTACGACACCGACGAGGTGAAGGCCGCCGAGGTCGAATCGTTCGGCGATCTGTTCGACCCGGCGTTCGCCGACCGAGTGGCACTCGAGGCCGACTACCCGCTGCCGGCTATCGCCGAGACCGCGCTCGCGCTCGGGATCGAGGACCCGATGAACCTGACGCCGGAGGAGCTCGAGCAGGTGAAGCAGCACCTGATCGACCACCGCGACCAGTTCCGCTCCCTGTGGCGCTCGGACGCCGACGTCGTCAACCTCTTTCGCTCCGGCGAGATCGTGCTGGCGGACGGCGGACCGGGCCTGACGCAGAGGGTGCGCGACACCGGCGTGAACGCCGAGTGGGTCGCGCCGGTCGAGCGGCCCCTGTCGTGGGTCTGCGGATTGGCGATCACGAGCGACTCCGCGAACATCCCCGCTGCCTACGCGCTGATCAACTGGCAGGCGTCCCCCGAGGCGCAGGCGATCCGGGCGGACAGCGGCTACGTGGTCACGAACCCCGCAGCGATCGAGCTCGCGGCGCCGGCATCGAGGCGCACGGCCGACCCGGCGAGCATCGAGAACGCGATCCCGGAGACCGAGCCGCCCCGCTACGACGAGTGGGTGAGGGCGTTCAACGAGTTTGAGGCGGACTAATCAAGGAGGAGAGGATGATGCGAAAGCAGACAGCGCTTGTGGCAGGGCTCGCGATCGCGACGCTCACGCTCGGAGCGTGCGGGTTCGGCGGCGACGGCGGTGACACCTCGGTTGCGCCGGCGCCGAAGGACCCCGACGCGCCGGCGTCGGGAACGCTGCGGGTGTTCGCCTACGGCGACACCGTTCCGGACGAGATGCTCGACCCGTTTCGGGAGGCGAACCCGGACGTCGAGCTCAAGGTCGCGACCTTCGACTCGAACAAGGCGGCGGCGGCGAAGCTCGCGGGCGGCTTCGAGGCCGACGTGGTCGAGGTGTGCACCGACGAGATGGAGCCGCTGGTCGCTCGGGGACTGCTCCGGCCTCTCGACGCGTCGGCGGTGAAGGACTTCGACAAGCTCGCGTTCTCCGACTCGCCGGACATACGGGACGAGGCGGGCGAAGTCTTGTTCGTCCCCGCCTCCGCGGGACCGCACGGGCTGATCGTCAACACCGACGAGATCCCCGAGGGCGCCGACTCGTACCAGGCGCTGTTCGATCCCCGGTACGCGGACAACGTCGCCCTCGAGGCGACGCCGCTGACGGCGATCGGGGTCACCGCGCTCGCTCAGGGCTTCGAGGACCCGATGAACCTGTCCGCGGAGAAGGTCGACGAGGTGAAGCAGTACCTGCTCGACAACCGCGACCAGTTCCGTGCGTTCGCCGAGTCCGACTCGTCGATGGTCAACCTGTTCAAGTCGGGTGAGGTCGTGCTGGCCGACGGCGGCCGCGGCACCACCCAGGCGATGGTCGACGACGGGGTACCGGTCGAGTGGGTGGCGCCGAAGGAGGGTGCGCTGTCGTGGGTGTGCGGGCTTGCGATCACCTCGGATGCCCAGAACATCCCCGCTGCGTACAAGCTGATCGACTACTACGCCTCCCCGGAGGCGCAGGCGATCTCGGCCGAGCTCGGGTTCGTCGCGATGAACCCCGAAGCGCTGCCGCTCGTGCCGGCGAAGTACAAGCAGTCGGCCGACCCGCTGAACCTCAAGACGGCGATCCCCGAGACCCAGCCGGACGACTCGGAGGCGTACGACCGCGCATGGCAAGAGGTGCAGGCGGAGTAGCCCTACCAGGCGGGGATGCCCCCGCGAGG
>JBOGZL010000200.1:0-3170 GCA_050697195.1 Solirubrobacterales bacterium | reverse complement strand
CATGGGGATCGGTCCGGCCGTGGTGAGCCCTGATCCTAGGCCGAACGATCGGCGCCCGGCAAGCGCGGCGCCTTCCTCAGACCGAGCGCGTGATGCCGCCGTCGATCCGGATGTTCTGGCCCGTGATGTAGGCGGCGCGATCCGAGGCGAGCAGAGCGATCAGCGCCGCGACCTCCTCGACCTTGCCGTAACGGCCCATCGGGATGCGCTCGCGAAACTCCTGCTTCTCGGGCAGGCTGTCGATGAAGCCCGGCAGGACATTGTTCATGCGAATGTTGGAGACCGCGTACTTGTCCGCGAACAGCTTGGCGTAGGCGGCAAGACCCGCCCGGAACACGCCCGACGTCGGGAACGTCGGATCGGGCTCGAACGCGGCGAAGGTGGAGATGTTGACGATCGCGCCGGATTTCTGGCGTTGCATCACGGGCGTCACCAGACGGGTCGGGCGAACGACGTTGAGGAAGTAGACCTCCATGCCGCGGTGCCAGTCGTCGTCACTGAGGTCCAGCAAGGGCGCTCTCGGGCCATGCCCGGCGCTGTTGACCAGCGCATCGATGCGACCCCAGCGCTCGACCGTCTGCTCGACCAGCTTCGCCAGATCCTCGGTCGACTGGTTCGAGCCGGTCACGCCGAGGCCTCCCAGCTCCCTGGCGAGGGCCTCGCCTTTGCCCGACGACGACAGAATGGCGACGCGAAAGCCATCCTCTGCGAGCTTGCGCGCAGCCGCGGCGCCCATGCCGCTGCCACCCGCGGTGATGATCGCGACGCGCTCCTGCGACATCGAAACCTCCCAAAATTGCACCGTCGGCCGGTCGCTGACGCCGGAGCAGATCGCGAAGCGCGACGCCGCGAGCGCCATCACGGTTTTTTTACCCCTATTTTTCCTATCGCCGTCGGGAAGGCCTCGCGCGGCTCAACCCGCCGCCGGACTGAAGCCCCCGGCGTTCCCCATCCCGCGCCACACCCCCTGGCCATGATGGTCATTCGATCCGAATGGCCTCGAACTGCACCGGCAACATCCGGTGCAGCATCTCGTCGATGCGTGTGGCGTTCGGTTGCTGAAAGGGACGGCGCGGATAGATCCGATCGTTGACCCAATAGCCCGGCCAGCCTCTCGTCGTGGTGATGCAAGCAGCAAGGAGGTCGACATCGTCGGCGACGACCAGGCGAGCGAGCTCGATGCAGCCGCTGAGGAAGATATCGACATAAGACTGAACGATGGGAAAGCGTGCGTCGGGAAGATGGCTGCGTTCCGCGTTCAGCACATAGATCCAGATCTTGCCGCGGTCAGGCACGTCCGAGCCATCGAGCATGGTGACTTGCGAAGGAGCAACCAGCATCCGGCAATATCCATCCTCGCGCGCGTCGCCGGCGGCGAAATCTCCGTGGTCATAGACGCGGTACAGGGCGGCGACCATTTGCGCGGCGGCCTTCGGCTCAACGCCGAGAAAGGTGGTGCTGAAGCCTATGTCCCTGCCACGGGCGTTCCAACTACGCTCGAAACCGCGCACCCTCACGGGAAGGCTGACCCCTGCGTGTCGCCAGCTGCGCTCCTTCGATGCCGCCTCCATCAGGCTGCCATAGCCGACCACGTAGTGTGGCTCACTTGGCTCCAATGCAGGATGGCAGGCGGCATTCTCGCTCGCGAAAAGATCCCGCGGCAACACCAGACCGATCAGGAACAGCGAAAGAGCCAGATAGGTCGGACGTCGCATGAGCCGGAAATCTCTTCGGGGCACCGCCTTCGTGACTTGATCAGACGTTACAGGAGAATTGCCTGCCACGCTTGCATCTTCTTCGACAGCGGCAAGGAAGCGTGTGCCGGGCTGGTCGACGGCAGACGCGCGTATTGGATCTCCGGGCAGCTTACTAGGCGAGGCCGCACATGCCTCGAGAAGAGAGCCTCGGCCTTGGCCCCGTTGAAGCAGACCCGCTGGATGTGCGGATGCTCGACAAAAAAGCCCCTGAAGTCGTTCGGCACCACAGAAGAATGGTCGATGGCCGAGTCGAGGCTGCTGCCGCGGATACATGATTTCAGGACGTCCCAGATCGCGATCTCTGCCGATCGGACGAAGCCGACACGGGCCTGATAGGAGCTTGCCGGATCGAAGCCGACGATCGCCCCAATGATCCGCCAGAACGTGTTCTGAGGATGAGCGTAGTACTGGCGCTCGCGCAGCGACACCTTTCCGGGCATCGTGCCGAGGATGAGCACGCGCGACGTTGCGCTCTCGATCGGCGGGAAGCTTTGGACGTACGACATCGTTACGGCTGACAAACACAAGCAGTGTCGATATCCAAGTTCATGGAAAGTTGGAACCCCCGCGTCGCTTCCGTTGTACGGCTGCTTGAGCGGCCTTGAGCTTCCGGAGAGCAGGATAGATGTCCTGCCCGGCATCGTACTCCGGCGTGTCTATGTCGATACGTTTGGGGTGCCATGATGGCCTTCAGGCCACCGACGCCCGGATCGTACCAAGAACCGTGGGCTGCGGTTCGAGGAGGCTCTACCTTCGAAAGCCGCGTCGAGATCGCGATTTCCGACAAGAAGGCATGCGATGGCCTTTTACCTTCAGTCGTGGCTTGGCTCATCGCCGCACTACTTCGGCTTCATGTGAAATCCCCGATCCGGCTCGCGGTGATTGGTAACATGCCCTTCGATCAGATGAGCGAACGTTGGAGTCGAGGCCGTAGCATTTGAGAGCGCTCCGCAGCAGATGGGAGTGTTCACAGCGCAACGCATCGAGGCTACCGAGCTACACTTGGCCTGGCTGAGCGAGAAATTGCCTGTGGCCACACGGCTGTACCATGACGAACGCTTCTTCCGCGGTTTCTCGATCTATGACCAAGCGCTATGGAGCCCGACGGCAGAGATGAGCACGATGCTATTCTGAACGGCGATCGAGATACTGTTCGGCGTCGGCAGGGAGCGCGAGAAGAACACGGCAATCTCTAAGGCGTTATCCGCCCACGTGGCGGCAGACAGAGCAGATCGCGACCGTGCATATCAGCTCATTCAGGGCCTCTACTATAAACGAGGTCAGGCTATTCACGCAGGACGCAGCATCGTCGCGGACGATACAATTCAATCTCATCAGCTGGCGAGGGTCGCATTCCAACGCGTTCTCATCAATGGAAAGCTCCCTCCATCGCCGGCGCGATCAGGTTAGTCT
>JBOGZL010000199.1:0-3175 GCA_050697195.1 Solirubrobacterales bacterium | reverse complement strand
GTCGAGGACGAGTTCCTCGACCGCGTCGCGGCCGCGGTGCCGGGCCCCGAGTTCGACGAGGGCCAGTGGGCGGAGGACCTCGAGTCGCCCGAGGTCTCCGACCGCGTCACCGCCGACGCGGAGCTCGCCGCCGACCTGCGCCTGCCCGCACAGCCGGCGGTGATCGTCGACGGCCCCGGAGGCACGCGCCAGCTCGAGGACGCGCCCCCGCTCGAGGAGATCGAGGCGGCGGTCGCCGAGGTGGAGTGAGCGCTCGGGCGGGCTAGCCTTTGGGATACTTGGTGTCTCGGGGCGTGGCGCAGCCTGGTAGCGCGCACCGTTCGGGTCGGAGAGGTCCCCGGTTCAAATCCGGGCGCCCCGACTATCACGGCCTCATTGAACCGCCGCCAGAGGAAGCGGCGGTTTCGCGTACGGCGCCGCCCTCGCGTTGGCGGGGCAGCTTGGGGTCGGCGAGGGTGGCGAACGGCTCGGCGACTTCCGCCCGATCGATGCGGTCGTCGTAGATCAGGAGCCGCTCGAACAGCGCCTGGTTCCACTGGCGCCGGAGGTGCCCGGGCGCCCTACGGTAGGCGCGCTCGCAGTTGGCAAGCAGTTCGAGCGCCTTGCCGAGCGTGGCCTGGATCTCGCCGAAGGACTGCTCGGCGATCTCGAGGTGTCGCTCGGCCTGGGGGATTTCATCGGCGAGCCGCTCCTGCTCCTGGCGGAGCAGATCGACGGGCACGGCGCCGGCGTAGTAGGCGTGGAGGAGCTTCTTGCGCTCGCCGGTGAGCTTGGCGAGCCGGCGGCGCTGGCGGGCGGCCTCCTGCTCGGCCTGCTGGCACATACCGGCGAGGGCCTGGTCGAGCTTCTCGCGCACAAGGTCAGCCTGCTCCTCGGGTAGCTGGACCTGGCGATAGGCGCACTCGACCGCGCGCTCGACGAGCTCGACCGGCACGTAGGGCTGCTCGCAGCCGGTGCCCCGCATGCGGCGATGCAGAAGAAGTAGGGGTAGGTGCCGCCGTTGCCCTTGGCGTGGATCAGGCTCATCCGCGAGCCGCAGCGCCCGCAGTAGAGCGAGCCCTTCAGGTAGTGGTGGTGCTTGCGGTCCTTCTCGGCGGCGTGGTTGTGGGCCGAGAGCACATCCTGCACGCGGGCGAAGGTGGCGCGGTCGATCAACCGCTCGTGGCGACCTTCGTACTCCACGCCGGCGTAGCGGACCGTGCGCTTCGGTACCCGAGGTAGAGAGCCTCCTCGAGCGTCACCTCGACTCGACGATCGACCCCTTCGCTCGCGATTCGCTCGATCTACGGTCAGTGGTTGCCGCAGTTCGTGCGGATCGACAAGGAATGGGCGCGCCGCCTCGTTCCCCGGGTCTTCCCGAAGGAGTCACAGCTCGGGGCGTACTTTGATGCGGCCTGGAGCGCCTACATCGTCTTCAACCGAGCGTTAACGGACGTGTTCGACGTGCTGCGGGATGCCTACGCCATTGCCATTGAGCGGCTCGAGGAGGGAAGCGGCCGCACTCCATTCGCCGGCGATCCACGCGAGCGCCTCGGCGATCACTTGCTCACGTACCGAATCCTGGGCGTGACAAGCGGGACTGAAGATCTGTTCGAAACCTTCTGGCGGAAAGCTGCTTCGGATCTGCGGGGGCAGGTCCTGACCCATGTTGGCTGGTCGCTCGAGAAGACCGCGGAGCTCGAGCCCGCCGTTCGGGATCGCCTCATCGCCACGTGGGAGTGGATTCTCGACCAGGCGAGCGGCGACGAGACAACTCCGCTCGCCGGGTTCGGCGCATGGCTCGGGACGGCGGCGCTCGACGGCGGCTGGCTCCCGGGACAAGCCCACGCGGTGCTCGAGCGAGACGTCCATCTCGAGCCGGATTTCGTCGTCTTCGGGGCGCTTCCGCGGCTGGCGTGCGAGCATCCGCGCGAGGCGGTCGAGGTGCTGCGACGCATGGTCCCAACTGACGCCGAGGGTTGGTCGCTGCACGGCTCAACCGACGAGGTTCGTGAGACCCTGGGCATCGCGTTGGCGAACGATGACGCCGAGACGCGGGGACGTGCCGAGGCGCTCGTCCACCTGCTCGGCGCGCGCGGTATGACGATGTTCCGTGACCTCGTCTCGGATGGATAGCGACGGTCCGCTGGAGCGCCCGGTCCGCGTGGCATGCTCGACGTGTGGCCCAGACCCAGGCCGTCTACTACCGCGACCAGCGCGGCTCCGAGCCGGTGGACGAGTTCAACGAGGCGCTGCCGGCCAAGCGGGCCGCGAAGATCGACGACTACGTCGAGGAGTATCTGAACGGCAAGCCGCCCGACTCCCCGCCGCCCCAGTTCCCGGTCACGTCGCAGATCGAGGGTGAGCTGCGCGAGCTGCGAGTGCGCTTCGCGAACACCCGCTATCGCATCCTCTACCAGCGCTCCGAGAACCTGATCGTGCTGCTGCACGCGATCGAAAGGGCACCGGGGCGGTGCCTCGCTCCGACGTCGAGCTGGCGAAACGACGGATGGACGACTTCAAGCGCCGCATGGACGCGGAGCGCCGGGCGCCGCCGCGCGCGGCGGGTAAAGATGCGCCGCCCAGGAGCCGAAGAAGGAGATAGACTTCCTTATCGAAATAGGTGAACCAGCCATGAGCCTCAACACCAGCAACCGCGTTAGCCCCAAGGGGACGCCGGCGACCGAGGCGGCGAAGGGCCGCACTCGCCGCAGCGAGGAGTACCGGGAGGCGCGCGACGAGTACGCCGCGATCCGCGAGCTGCGCGAGAGGAATTGGATCGCCGGCCACATCCGCGAGCGACGCTACGAGCTCGACCTGACCCAGCAGGAGGTCGCGGAGCGAGCCGGCACCTCGCATTCCTTCGTCTCGAAGGTGGAGGGCGGCGAGCACATTCCTACGATCCCGGTGCTCAAGCGCATCCTCGCCGTGCTCGACGAGGAGCTCCTGATCGGCATCGAGCGGCAAGTCCCGGACGAGGAGCCCGAGCGCGAGGTCGCGCCGGTACCGGACCTCGCTACGGGCTAACGCGCTACCGGCTACCCAGGCCGGCGTGCAGTGCGGCGATCCGCCCAGCCACCTCGCGGTTCAAGTACCGTCCGGTCAAGGCGACTGTCGTCCGCAGCTCTCCCTGTTCGGTGGTCCGGCATGAGAGGCTTCGTGTGCCACGAGTCCACCACCCAAGGAGGAGCGCCCA
>JBOGZL010000198.1:0-11569 GCA_050697195.1 Solirubrobacterales bacterium | reverse complement strand
GCGCGAGGCGCCGCCGTCGCCGAACTGCGCGCCGGCGCGTACGCGATCACGATCGCGGCCGCGCGGCGCCGCGACGTTCGCGAGGCGCGCCGCTGGGTGCTGATCCGCGACTTTCGCAAGGCAACTCGCTTCACCCGCCCCGGGGTCGACGCCACCGCGGGCCTCGACGCGCTCGCGGATGGCGAGGCGACCGCCGCCGACGCCGTCACCGCGGTGAAGAAGGACCTCCTCGACGCCTACCAGGCCCGCCTGCTGGACCATCTCGACGATGCGGAGCAGGCCGCGAAGCGCGGATTCGACGCCGCGCTCGCGGAGAACGCGACGCTCGCCGCCGGCTACTGGCCGATCCTCGCCACCGAGTACGAGCGCCAGCGCGATGCGGCGCAGCGGCGGCGCGCCGACCGCGTCTTCGCCGCGCTCGCGGCGAGCGCCGCCACCGGTGAGGCTCGCGCGTTCCGCCGCGACCGCGCACGCGCGCTGCGGGCGCTGGACGGCTTCACCGCCGCGCCGTTCACCCCGGAGGAGCAGGCGCGGCGCGCGAACCAGCTGATCCGGTTCCTCGACCTGGTCCCGATCGAGTACGACGACGGGACGGAGGAGGACCGCGTGACGATCCCGTTCGAGCTCCAGGAGGCGGTCGCGTTCATGGAGGGCGCGCAGTCCGCCTTCAACGACCTCGAGTCCACGCTCCAGGAGCGAGACCGGGACGGGGTGGCGACCGTGGAGGAGGCGTTCGCGGAGCTCGAGCGGTACGCACGCGACGCGCACGAGAGCGGGGAGGTGGTGCCGGTCGACCAGGTCGACGCCGCGCACGCCCGGGCCGGCGATGCGCTCGACGCGATGTTCCCCGAGGAGTGGAAGGAGACCGACACCGAGGCCGATTTCGACCTCGTCGAGATCTCACTCGACCAGATGCAGGCGGCGGTCAGCGCGGGGGAGAAGGACCAGGCCGAGCAGGCGCGGCTGACCGCCTACGCCTTCTTCGAGTTCGGCCCCGAGCTCCAGCTCCGGGCGCTCGACCCGCAGCTCGTGTCGGAGGTCGAGGGGCTGGTGTGGTACGGAGCGCGCGGTGAGGAGGGGCTCGCGCAGCTGATCGCGAGCGGTGCGACGAGCGACGAGGTGCGGGAGACGAGGCTCGCGCTCGACGAGGCGCTGGAGCAATCCAAGGGAGTGGTCGGCGAGGGGGCAAGCGACGCGACGATGATCACCAACGCGGCGCTGATCGTGTTCAGGGAAGGCCTCGAGGCGATCCTGATAATCGCCGCGATCACCGCCAGCATGATCGGCGCCAACCGGAGCCTGCGCCGCCCGATCTACCGCGGCGCCCTGCTCGCGATCCCCGCGAGCATGCTCCTCTGGGTACTCGCGCAGACCCTGCTCGACTCGCTCTCGCGATACGGGGAGAAGCTCGAGGCGGTGGTCGGATTGGTCGCGATCGCGGTCCTGCTGCTGGTCCTGAACTGGTTCTTCCATCGCGTGTACTGGACGGAGTGGATCGCCGGCCATCGCAAGCGCGGCAAGGCGCTCGCGGGCGCCGCCGCGGGGGCGGCCGGGGCGGCCGGCGCGACGATCGCCGGCCTCTACATGCTCGGGTTCTCGAGCGTGTTCCGGGAGGGGTTCGAGACCGTGCTCTTCCTCCAGGCGCTGGAGCTCAACGCCGGCACCGGCGTGGTGCTGTCCGGAGTCGCCCTGGGCCTGGCGATGACCGCCGCGGTCGGGGCGCTGACGTTCGTGCTCGAGCGGCGGCTTCCCTACAAGCGGATGCTGGTCGTGACCGGGGTCCTGATCGCGCTCGTGCTCGTCGTCCTGGTCGGAAACACAACCCGCACGCTTCAGGGCGTCGGCTGGATGCCGATCACACCCCTCGACGTGGAGCTCCCGCTGTGGATGGGGACATGGCTGGGGATCTTCCCGACGGTCGAGACGCTCGCGGCGCAGGCGGGCGCGCTCGCGTTCGTGATCGGGAGCTACTTCCTCGCCGAGCACGTGCGCACCCGCAGCACCCGCTCGCGGGCCACGATCACCGAGGCCGCGAGAGCGAGAACGGGATAGCCTCGGTCGGAATCCGGAGAATCGGGCTAAAGGATTTCCGGCCTCATGCCGATAATCCATGGGTACGGTCGTACACGTACCTGCCCGTGGCTGGGCGCCATCGGCATCCGGAGCGGGCGGGGAATGAGGGTTCTGCTTTGAGATAAAGCAACGTACCTGGGGGCTAGACCGGCGGAGATGACCTCCCCGGCCTTGCGTCACACGGGTGTGCACCCTTTCCCCCCTAAGGCTGCGCGCCCCATCCCCGGGGTGCGCGTCCGGTACCCCCTCCGGACGCGCCCCCTCATTCCAACCGCAACTAGCGGTCGATATCGATCATCAGGCCCGCGGGGCCGAGGTTGATCACGCGGGTGGGGCCGATCTCATCCTCCTCGCGCCAGCTCTCGTGGATGTGGCCGCAGAGCGCGAGCGGCGGCCGCTTCGCCTCGATCGAGCGCAGCACGGCCTCGCTACCGAGGTGGGCGCCGGCGCTCGTGTCCACGTGTCCCTTCGGCGGCGAGTGGGAGACGAGCACCGCGCCGGCGGGGCACCCGGCGAGCATCCGCTCCGCGGCGCCCTCGTCGAGGTCGAAGCTCCACTCCCACGGCGTCACCGGGACGCCGGCGCCGAGCCCGAAGAAGCTCACGCCGTCGATCTCGGCGGTGTCGCCGTGGAGGACCGTCGCCGCGGCCCAGCCCGCGCACGCCTCGCGCAGGGCGGCGTCGGTCTCGTTGTTCCCGGGCACGAGGACCGTCGGGACCTCGATCTCCGCCAGCGCGTCGACCGTCTCGGCGAGCCCATCGTGGACCGACGCGAGGTCACCCGCGGCGACCACGACGTCCGCCTCGGGCGCCATCTCGACGAGGCGGGCGGCGCCGTCGAGGTCGCGGTGAAGGTCGCTGAACGCGAGGAGTTTCAACCCCCACGCAGAATAAGTGCGGTTGGGCGCCGGCTCAGTCGCGCCGAAACCGAAACAGGGAGCCAGAGATGAACGAGCAGTACCCGGTCCAGTTCTCCGTCGAGTACCCGGACAGGCCGCTCAGCCGGCTGACGACCTTCTTCCGGATCTTCATGCTGATCCCGATCCTGATCGTGCTCGCCGCGCTGATGAACTCCAGCTGGGGGGGATGGGGCTATGACGAACAGACCACCTACTACAGCCTCGGCGGCGCGAGCTTCCTCTTCATCGCCCCGCTGCTGATGATCCTGTTCCGCAAGAAGTACCCGCGGTGGTGGTTCGACTGGAATCTCGAGCTGCTCCGGTTCGTGAACCGGATCGGGATCTACTGGGTGTTGATGGACGATCGCTACCCCTCCACGGACGAGCACCAGTCGGTGCGCCTCGACTATCCGTACCCGAACGCCGAGACCGAGCTCGGCCGCGGGATGCCGCTCGTCAAGTGGCTGCTCGCGATTCCGCACTACATCGTCCTGTTCTTCCTCCACATCGGGGCGTTCTTCGCGGTCCTGTTCGCGTGGTTCGCGATCCTGTTCACGGGTCGCTACCCGCGTGGGCTGTTCGGCTTCGTCGAGGGCGTGTTCAGGTGGAACAACCGGGTCAGCGCGTACGCGTACCTGCTCGTCACCGACAGGTACCCGCCGTTCCGCCTCGGCCAGTGAGCTAGCCGCCTAAGCTCCCGCGGCGCGGACGCGGGCGCGCGACTCCCTGTAGCGGATCGTCTCGAAGGCGACCAGCAGCGCGCAGATCGCGGCGATCGACGCGACCGCGGCGAGTGCGTCGACCTCGAGCGCGAGGGGGATGAACGCGACGCACGCTGCCGCGGCCGCGGCCCGTGGTGGCGTCACCGACCCGGTGACGCGCAGCTTGAAGGCGATGTGCGCGAGCAGGTAGAGCGCCACGCCGCCGCACAGGGCGACCGCGGGCACCGCCTCCAGCGCGGCGTCGACGTCTCCGAGCGTCTTCTTCACGCCTAGCGCGAGGAGCACGATCCCGGCGATCATCGGCAGGTGCAGGTAGCTGTACGAGTCGCGGGCGAGCCGGGCCCGGGCATCGCCGGCGGCCGCGCGCAGCCTGCGTTCGGCGAGCACCGCGGCGACGTCGAAATACGCCCACCACAGCGAACCGGCAATCACGATCCCGGCCAACGCGGCGGCGACCACCGCGGCATCGAGCGGGATCCCGGCAGCGCCGACCCCGATCGCGACGATCGACTCGCCCAGCGCGATGATCAGAACCAGCCCGTAGCGCTCCGCGAAGTGCCCCGGCGAGACCTGGTACCCCGAGACGCCGAACACGGACGGACCGCCGTAGTCGATCGCCAGCGCGAGGCACCAGATCAGAGCCTGGGCGGCGCCGTCGAGCGCACCGGCGAGAATCAGCAGCGCGGGGGCCGGAATCGCGGTACGGGCGAGGCGGCGGACGGCGAGGACCACGCTCACGTTCGGCGTCGCGTACGCGAAGACGACGATGTGGAGGGCGCGGACCACGAAGTAGGCGACCCCGAACAGCACCCCGTCGTCGGTGAACGCCCCCGGGACGGCGAGCGCCGCGACGAGCATCGACGCCATCGCCGCGAAGACCGCGACCCGCGCCCGGTCCTCGTCGGGGTCGATCTCGTTGGTCAGCCACGAGTACGCGCCCCACGCCCACCACACGGCGGCGAGCACCAGCATCCCCTGTCCCACCCCCTCCCAGGTCGGGTGGTCGGACATCAGCGCGGTGACCTGGGTGAACGCGAACACGAACACGAGGTCGAAGAAGAGCTCCAGCGGCGTGACCCTCTGCTCGGGCTCGCGCGTCGCCATCAGGCGAGATGCTCGTGCTCGAGCCGGGCCGCGAGGTCCAGCGTCCGCGCGTCGAGGCTCGTTTCGACCGGCGCGTGGCCGGCGCGCTCGAGCTCGGCGAGGATCGCGGCCTCGACGGTCTCCAGGTCCGCTCCTCCCACCTCGTCCTCGACGCTTCCCGCGGTCGCCGGGTCCCACTCGAGCCCGAGCGCCGCGTACACCGGGACGAGCGCGTCGCGGACTGCGGCGCTGTCGCGGACGACGATCACGACGCCGAGGTGAGCGCCCCCGGAGATGATCCGCTGCCCGATCCCGACCAGCTTCGAGCGCCCGCGGGCGTTGACGCTGTACGCGCCGGGGCAGTACTCGCCCGGCACCTCGCCGACACGCGCGTCCACCCCGAGGCCGCGCAGGGCGGTGGCGCACGTCTCGGCGACGCGCTCGAACCGGGCGTGGGTGTGCCCCGCGGGGCGCGGGTCGGGGACCGCCTCCGAGAGCGCGATCGTCCCGGGGTGATAGACGGCCGCTCGCCCACCCGCCAGCCGCACGATCGGCTCGAATCCGGCGCCCCGGGCCGCGTTCGCCGCGTCGCCGAACCGGTCGCTCGCCGCGTCCTGGCGGCCGAACGCGAGGATCCGCGGGGTGCGGTGGAGGCGCAACGTCGCCGGGAGCTCGCCGGCGGCGACGCGCTGGAGGATCGCCCGCGACACGGCAGCGCCGAACGCGGGGCGGTCCGGGAACGACTCACGCACGAGCCGCAGCTCCGCGACCTCAGCCGGCGCCGCGCCCATTCGATGAAGATTTCGTTTGCAGTGTGACCACCATCACACATATTTCCCGGTTTGCCTGACAGCCTGGCGCGATCCACACGGCGCCCCGAGGGGGCTCGACGACCGGGCGCCGGCACTCGACACCAACGGAGGTGGTTCTTCCTTGCTCGCAAGACGGAACCTGATCGCTGCTGTGGGAGTCGTCTTCCTGAGTCTAGGCGCGAGCGTCGCCTGGGCGGCCGGCGACGAGCTCACGGGGGCGGCGGGGGAGAGGTCCGAGCTGCTCGACCGGTCCGAGAGGCCGCTCGAGCGGGCGATCGACGGCCACCGCGAGCGCCAGGCGCGCCGCGAGCGCCGCCAAGAGCGCCAAGAGCGCCGCGAGCCGGAGTGGTCCGCGGAGGCGAGCGCCGACGCGGTCGCAGGCGTCCCGCGCGACACGCTCGAGGGAATCGCCTCGTGCGAGTCGGGCGGCGACCCGACCGCGGTGTCCTCGGACGGGACCTACCGGGGCAAGTACCAGTTCGACACCGGGACGTGGGCATCGGTCGGCGGCTCGGGCGATCCGGCCGCGGCGCCGGAGGCCGAGCAGGACTACCGCGCCGCGCTGCTGTACTCGCAGTCGGGCTCCAGCCCGTGGCCAGTGTGCGGCTAGGCCGGCTGCGGCACTAGGCGGCTCTGCGCCAGCGGCGCGTCCGGGACGCCGGCTTCCGGTACGCGCCGCCGGCGCGCTCTTGCTTGCGCTGGAGCAGCGCCGGCATGTGGTGGCGGATCTGCTCCTCCAGGCAATCGCCGCAGGAGCACTCCGGGACCGTGAGACCGGTGCGCGTGCAGATCGCCCGTGGCGATTTCGCTGCGGACACAGTCAAATCGCGAGCTTAGGCGTGGCCCCGGCCGGAATCGCGACCCCGCATGCGAAACTCACCGCGATGAGCGAGGACGGAACGAGCCCACCCGGCGCGGCGGCCCCGAAGCGCAAGCCTCCCGCGGAGTCGGTCGCCGACGCGCGGGTCCGGGCGCCGACGCGCGGCAACCGCAGCCTCGAGAGCCTGCTCGAGGCGGTCAACGCGGACCCGCAGGTCCGGGCGTGGTGGTACATGGCGCAGGTCACGTCCGAGCGGCTCGAGATGTCCGACCACTCCTGGGTCCACGTCCAGATCGTGCTCAACGTCGCCCTGCGGCTGCTTCGCCTGCTGGTGAAGGCCGGCGTCCAGCCGGCGATGGTCGCCGACCACGGGATGCGCGATCGCGACGCCGAGGTCGTTGTCGCCGCCGGGGCGCTGCTTCACGACACGGGCCTGTCGATCAACCGCGCCGACCACGAGACCTACAGCCTGTTCCTCGCCGAGCGCAAGCTCGCCGAGATGCTCGAGGAGGTGTACGACGAGCCGGAGCGGACGGTGGTCGTGTCCGAGGCGCTGCACACGATCATCGGCCACCGCCGCCAGGGGGCACCGTACACGCTCGAGGGCGGGGTGGTCAGGGTCGCGGACGCGCTCGACATGGCCCAGGGCCGCTCGCGTATCCCGTTCGAGGCGGGGCGGATGGGGATCCACTCGCTCTCGGCCGCCGCGGTCGAGGAGGTCGAGATCGCCGCCGGCACCGAGCGTCCGATCCGGCTCGAGATCAAGCTCAACAACTCGGCCGGGATCTTCCAGGTCGACGACCTGCTCGCGACGAAGATCCGCGGCACCCCCCTGGAGCCGCACGTCGAGGTGATCGCCGAGGTCGAGGGCGAGACCGAGAAGCGGCTGCTGACGTCGTTCCGGCTACCCGACGCCTAGGCCATTGCGTACGCGTGGCTCGGACCTCAGACACTGCCGCGCAAGCGCCGGCCGAGGTGGGCACGTAGCGAGCGGGCCACTGCGCGACCGTCCGTCGCGAGCTCGCGATCGGCAAACCGCAACACGTCGATTCGGCTCTTGAGGTCGCGGTCGCGGGCGCGGTCGGACTCGAACGCCTCGCGGTCGGAGTGGTAGCGGTAGCCGTCCACCTCCACCACCAGCCCCGCCTCCCGCCACAGGAAATCGACCGTGTGGGCGCCGAGCCTTGTGTTCACCTCGGGCTTCGGGATCCCATGGCGGCGACACAGCCGCAGGAAGAGGCGCTCGAGGTCGCTTCGCGTCGGCTCGGGGCCGTAGCCGAGGTCGCGAAGCGTTCGGGCATAGGCGGTGACGGGGATGTTGCGGCGCCGGGCCGTGTCCGCGGACGTGAGGGTGGTGGAGCGGTGGATCCGGATGCCCTCCCGCCGCGCCCGGCCGCCGTAGGTCGGCACGGTGACGTGGACCAGGGGCGGGCTTCGAGGGGAGATCCTCCCCAGCGCCGCGGCGCTTTGGTGGCTGAGGACGGCTCCCTCGCCGCACGCGAACACGGCGCCGATCCACCGGCCCTCGACCGTGACGTGGGAGTGCCCGACGGCATACACGCCTCGGTGGAGGCGGTGGAGCCGTCCCGCCTGCGCCCACCTCGTTATCGCAGCCGGGGAGAGGCCGGCCCACGAGAGCTGGGCGGCGGATACGACGCCGTGCTGGCGGGCCGCGATCCCGGCGACAACCCCGGCCGGTCTGGCGAGAACCTTGCGCATAGCGCAAGTAAGTCGACAGGCGGGCGGCGCGCCCCCGAAGCCGGTGTCCGGGCGGATATCGACCTAGGCTCCGGCCCCTTCGCCGCCGCGGCCCTTCCCGGCCGCGAAACGCATCGCGCCGCGGATCCCGACCTCGATCGAGGCGCGCCCGAGCTCGGACTCGAGCTCCAGCGCGCGCTCCAGCGGCAGCCCCGACCCCTCGAGCGCGGCGCGGCGGTCCGAGAGCATCGTCTCCTGCGGGAACGCCGCCAGGCCCTCGGCCAGCTCGAGGGCGCGCTCGAGGTGGCGCTCCGGGCCCACGACCTCGTTCACGAGCCCCCAGTCGCGCGCCTCGGCGGCCTCGACGATCCGGCCGGTGAGGATCAACTCGAGCGCCCGTCCCTGGCCGACGATCTTCGGGAGGCGCTGGGTCCCGCCGTCGATCAGCGGAACGCCCCAGCGCCGCTCCGGGTAGCCGAGCCGCGCCGTCTCGGTCGCGATCCGCAGGTCGCACCACAGCGCCAGCTCCAGCCCGCCGGCCAGGCACCAGCCCGAGATCGCGGCGATCGTCGGCTTCGACGCCGCGAGCCGCGTGAATCCCATCGGCCCCTCGGGCCGCTCGGAGACGGCGTCGATGCGCTCGGGAGGCGTCTCGCCGCCGACCTCCGCGATCGCCTTCAGGTCGGCCCCGGCGCAAAACGCCTCGGGGCCCGCCCCGGTCAGCACGAGCGCACGGACCTCGTCGTCGGCCTCGAAGTCGCGGAAGCCCTTGAGCAGCAGCTCGGCGGTCTCGGCGTCGACCGCGTTTCGCCGCTCGCGGCGATCGATCGTCAGCACCGCGGCGGCGCCACGACGCTCGTATCGGACCTTCGATCCCATCTCGGGGCGGATGCTATTGCGGCGCTATCGCCGCAGGCGCTGGAGGTCTTCGCGCATCCGCTCCTTGCGGCCCTCGAGCCGGATCTGGATCAACGAGAGCACGATGACCAGGACGGCGAAGAAGCCGATCACAGCGAATGCGAAGTAGGTGACCACCTTGTCGTCGGTGCGCCCGTAGAGCCCCACTCCGTCCGCCGCGAGCGCGACGGGCGCGGCGACGAGCGCCACCAGAGCGACCAGCCCGACGCCCAGCGCGAGCCTCGTGATCCGGGAGCGACTCACGACCTGAACTGTACTGTCCCCGCTCATGTCCGAGCTCGAGGCGCTGCTGCTCGGGATCGTTCAGGGGCTGACCGAGTTCCTGCCGATCTCGTCCTCCGGCCACCTGATCATCGTTCCGTGGTTGCAGGAGTACACCTTCCTGCAGGATCACCCGGACTTCAACAAGACCTTCGACGTCGCCCTGCACATCGGAACGCTGGTCGCCGTGCTCTCCTACTTCCGCCGCGAGCTCGTCGCGATGACGGCGGGACTGGTGCGCTCGCTGCGCACGCGCGCGATCGAGTCCGCGGACGAGCGACTCGCTTGGGTGATCGTGATCGGCACGGTCCCCGCGGTGATCGCCGGCGGCCTCGGGGAGGACTGGATCGACGACAACCTCGGCGAGCCGTGGATGATCGCGATCCTGCTGATCGTCTTCGGGCTCGTTCTGTGGCACGCGGACCAGCGACCGCAGGACAGGCCCATCGGGAAGGTTCGGCTTCGCGACGGCCTCTACATCGGCATCGCTCAGGCTCTGGCGCTCGCCCCCGGCGTGTCGCGCTCGGGGGTGACCATATCGGCGGGGCGCTACCTGCACCTGGATCGTGACACCGCGGCAAGGGTCTCCTTCCTGCTGCTCGCCCCGGTCACCGCGGGCGCCGGCGCGTTCAAGGCGTACCAGGCGATCAACGAGGGGCTCCCGGACGGCGTCGTGGGGCCGATGATCGTGGGGACGATCGCGGCGGCAGTCTCGGGGTATTTCGCGATCGCGGGACTGCTGGCGCTGGTGCGCCGCCACAGCTACGACGCCTTCGGCGTGTACCGGATACTGGTCGGGGTGGGGATCCTGATCCTGATCGCGACCGGCGTGCGGTCGGCGACCTTCTAGATGGCGGATCGCCACACCGCCCACGGGTACTGGCTCGACGAGGCGGGAGTGCCGGATCCGCTCGAGCCGCTGGACGGTTCGACCGGCGCCGACGTGGTTGTGATCGGCGGCGGGTACTCGGGGCTGTGGACGGCGTGGTGGATCGCCGAGGCAAACCCCGAAGCCCGGGTGGTCCTCCTCGACGCGGCCGTATGCGGGACCGGGCCGAGCGGGCGCAACGGGGGGTTCGTGAACTCGATGTGGTTCAACCTGCCCGCGATGAGCGCACGGTTCGGCGACGCCGCCGCGGTCGAGCTCGCGCGGGCCGCCCGGGAGGCGGTGCACGGGATCGGGCGCTGGTGCGAGGAGCAGGAGGTCGACGCCTCCTTTCGTGCCGCCGGATACCTCCAGGTCTCGACCACCCCGGCGCACGACGAGGCCTGGCAGCGCTACGTCCGCGCCGCCGCCGAGCGCGGCGAGCCGGACCGCTGCATCGCGCTATCTCCCGAGGAGGCTCGCGCGCGCTGCGACTCGCCCCTGTTTCGCGCCGGTGCGCTCTACCCCGATGCGGCGACCGTGCAGCCCGCGCGGCTCGCGCTCGGGCTCCGCGAGCGGCTCGCCGGGCGCGGGGTCGTGATCCACGAGCGCTCGCGCGTGCGCGCGATCCACTCCACACCCACCCACGTGCGGGTCGAGACGGACCGGGGGCACGTGGTCGCCGCCTCCGCGGTCCTCGCCGTCGGGGGCGAGGCCGCCGGCTTTCCCCCCCTCCGCCGTCACCTGACGGTGGCCTCGAGCCACATGGTGATTACCGAGCCGGTCCCGGACGTCCTTGAGGAGGTCGGATGGACCGGCGGCGAGTGCATCACCGACTCGCGCGCGATGATCCATTACTTCCGCACCACGCCGGACGCTCGAATCGCGTTCGGGTGGGGAGGGGGCGCGCTGGTGGCCGGTGGCCGCGTCCGGGGACGCGCGGAGCTCGATCCGGCCGTGGTCGCCGAGATCGAGCGCGCCCTGGTCCGGTTCTTCCCTCAGCTCGAAGGGCGAAGGATCGAGCACGCGTGGGGCGGCCCGATCGATGTCTCACCCACCCACCTTCCGATCGTCGGCAGCCTCGCGGGAGGGCGGATCCACTACGCGTTCGGGTACACAGGCAACGGCGTGGGACCATCGCATCTCGTCGGACGCGTGCTCGGTTCGCTCGCGCTCGGGCGCCGCGACCGCTGGTCGGAGCTGCCGCTGGTGGAGCCGCAGCCGGTGCGCGTGCCCCCCGAGCCGCTGCGCTACGTCGGCGGGGCGATCGTGCGCCGGGCGCTGCTGCGCAAGGAGCACCTCGAGGAGGAGGGCCGGCGCGCCGACCCGCTCACGCTCGCGGTCGCCGGCGTCCCCGAGCGGATCGGCATCCACATCGGGCGTTAGCGCCAGCGCGAGGTGAGGACCTTGGTGCGGGTG
>JBOGZL010000197.1:0-1617 GCA_050697195.1 Solirubrobacterales bacterium | reverse complement strand
CCCCGCGGCCTCCCTCGGCCTTCGAGGATCGCGCTCGCTGCGCGAACTTCAGCCCCGAGCGAGGCTCATACCCGGACCCTGTAGGTGGTTCCGTCCCTGCGCTCGGCGGTATGAGGCTCGCTCGCTAGCTCTAGTCGATCAGGCTGTTGCGGATGCCGATCGCGACCGCGTGGGCGCGGTCGTGGGCGCGCAGCCGGGACAGGAGCTGCTTGGTGTGGGTCTTCACGGTCTCGGTCCCGAGGCCGAGCTTGCGCGCGACCTGGGTGGTGGAGTTCCCGTCGGCGAACATCTGGAGGATCTCACGCTGGCGGCGGGTGAGGCTCTGCCCCGCGCGCCTTCGCCGGCTCCCGGCGGCCGGGTCGATGAAGGTCTCGGCGTCCGCTGCCGCCTCGACCGCGCGGCCCAGCTCCTCGGGAGCGGAGCTCTTCGCCACGAACGCGCTGGCCCCGGCGTCGATCGCCTCGTTCACGAGGTGGCGCTCCGGGCGGTCGCCGTGCGCGACGATCCCCAGCCCGGGCTGCGCCTTCAGCAGCGCGCGGATCGTCCCCGCGCCCCACAGCGAGCCCGCCGCGCTGTCCTGCGGCGGACGCATGTCCACGATCGCGATGTCGAAGTCGCCGACGTCCGTCAGGAGCTGGAGCGCGTCCGCACCGTTATCGGTCTCCTCCACCTCGTAGCGGTCCGCGAGCACCTGGCGGACGCCGACTCGCACCATCGGCTGGCGATCTATCACCAGGCATCGCGACGCCTCGCTCAGGAGTCCCTCCGAATCGCTCGAGCACCGACCGAACGCGCCGATCGTACCGCAGGAGGAGACACGCGAGGACGATTCCGATCGAGTCCACGCCGACGTCGAGCGCCCTCCCGGAGCGCCCCTCGACGAAGCTCTGGTGGTACTCGTCGAGGATTGCGTACGCGAGGGCGATCGCCGCCGAGACCGGCAGCGCGCGCCGGGAGAGCGGGCGCAGTGCCCAGAACCACAACAGCGCCAGGGCGCCGAAAACGGTCACGTGGGCGACCTTGCGAAGGACCGTGTCGACGGCGCCGAGACCCGAGTCGAGGTCCTGCTGGGCGGACAGCGCGAAGATCAGCGCCATCAGCGCAAGCGGCGCCGGCGCGCGCCTTGCGGCCGCCGCTATCGGCTTGAGGGCTCGCGTGGTCGTGCGGTAGAACACGACGCGCGATGATCTCAGTCACCTCGAAGTCGCGCTACGCCGTGGTCGCGATGGCCGAGCTCGCCCGTTCGGCCGACGGTCGTCCGGTCCCGATCGCGACCGTCGCGGAGCGCCGGGGAATGCCGGTCCAGTTCCTAGAGCAGCTCTTCTCGACCCTGCGCCGCTCGGGGCTTCTCGACAGCCACCGGGGCATGCGGGGCGGGTACACGCTCGCCCGCCCCTCCGACGAGATCACCGTCCTCGAGGTCGTCCAGGCCCTCGACGGCAGGGTGGGGGAGGAGGGCAAGGAGGCCGGCGGGATCTGGGGCGAGGGAGTGGACGCGCTGCGCGAGGTCTTCACGCGCACGACGATCGCCGACATCGCCCGGCGCGAGGCCGAGGACGCCGGCTCGGCGATGTACCACATCTAGCGCCCGAGCCCGGCCGTTGGCCGGGCTCGGGC
>JBOGZL010000196.1:0-2090 GCA_050697195.1 Solirubrobacterales bacterium | reverse complement strand
CTCGTGTAGCGCGCCGCCGGGTCGTTGTGGAGCGCCGTGAGCACCGCGGCCGAGAGCGTCTCGGGGACGTCTCCGTTGTAGGAGGTGGGGGAGAGGGGGCGCTCGTTCTCGCGCCGGATCGCGAGCTCGGCGAGGCTCGAGCCCTCGTACGGGAGCCTGCCGGTGAGGAGCTGGTAGATCACGACCCCGAGCGCGTACACGTCGGAGGCCGGGGTCGCCTCCTCGCCGCGCGCCTGCTCGGGGGCGAGGTAGGCGGCGGTCCCGACGACCGAGCCGACCTGGGTGAGGCGGGTCTGCGCCTCGGCGCGGGCGATCCCGAAGTCGGTCAGCTTCACCTTCATCTCCTCGTCGGCGCCGCCGTCGGAGGCCGGGCCCCCGATCACCATCAGGTTCCCGGGCTTGACGTCGCGGTGGATGATCCCCTGGCGGTGCGCGAACTCGAGCCCCGCGCACGCCTGGGCGCCGATCTCGACCGCCTCCGCGGGGTCGAGGTGGCGTTCGGTCTGAAGGATCTGGGCGCCGGAGCGGCCCTGCACGTACTCCATCACGATGTAGTGCTGGCCGTTGTCCACGCCGGTGTCGAACACCTGGACGATGTTCGGATGGATCAGCTTCGCGACAGCGAGCGCCTCGCGGCGGAAGCGGGCGACGAACTTGTCGTCGTCGGAGAGGTGCTCGGCGAGCACCTTGACGGCCACGGTCCGCTCCAGGACCTGGTCGGTGGCGCGATAGACGCTCGACATCCCGCCGGACCCGAGCTTGCCGTCGAGCTCGTAGCGGTTCGAGATCACGTGCCCCTGCATCGCGCCGCGAGCCATCAGTCGTCGCCCTCGGTCCCGCCGGTCGGCGGCTCCCCCTGGCCGGGCGGGCTCTCGGGCGGCCCGCCTCCGTTCGGCCCGCCAGGCTGGCCGCCCTGATCACCCTGGCCGAAGTTCTCCCCGCCGCCCTCGTTCTCGGGCTGCTCGGGGGGCGGCTCCTTCTCTTCCTCCGTCGTCGTCTCCGGGGTGGTCGGCTCTGTGAACTCGGTGGTCGTGTCCGTGGTCTCGGTCTGCTGATCGCTCGGTCCCGTCGTTCCGGCCGACTCGCACTTCTCGGGATCGTCGGCGAGCCCGACGAGGTTGTCCGTTCCCTCCTCCAGCGCGGTGCGGACCTCGGCGTCGACGGTGTCGGGAAGCTGCTCCACCTGCGCTCTCAGGTTTCCGGCCGCGTCCTCGATCCCCTGGCAATCCTCCTGGTCGCGCTCGCCGCGGGCGTCGTCGAGCGACTGGAGCAGCGCCGCGGCGGACTCCGGCGGGATCGTCCCCTCCTCGTCGCCCCCGCACGCGGCGAGGGCCAGCGCGCAGGCAACGAGCAGCGACAGCGACAGAAACAGAGGTCGAGGGGACCGCATTCGCGGCGAGTCTAGCGACGGCCTCTCGCCCGCTCGGGCACGCCTACTGGCCCACATAAAGGCGTGCTCCGAGCTGCTCGGGCAGCCCCGCGTCGGCGATCGACTCGGCGGCGCGCTCGATCTCGTACGGGGTCCTGCGGAAGGCGGCGGTCCACTCCTCGGTGTCGAGCTCGAGCCACGCGGCCCGGGGGTCGCCGTCGCGCGGCTGGCCGACGCTGCCGGGGTTGATCAGCCACCGCTGCCCGCCGATCTCGAGCTTCGTACCCGCCTCGGCGTGGGCGCCGCGGGCGTCGCCGTCGCCCTCCGGCTCGACGAAGAACAGCGCCACGTGCGAGTGCCCGATCAGGCTCACCCGGGAGGACTGGGCGGCGATGCACTCGGCGGCCTGGTCGAGCCACAGCACGTACTCCCACACCGGGTCGCGCGGAGAGGCGTGGTACAGGGCGACCTCGCGACCCTCGTCGGAGGGCTTCAGCCCGCGGAGGAACTCGAGCGTCTCCGGGGCCGCGTTTGCCTTCGTCCACGTGACGGCGTCCGCCGCCGACGGCGAGAACGCGCTCACCTCGATCTCGTCGAGCACCGCGAGGTCGTGATTTCCGACCAGCGACAGCGCGCAGCGCTCGGAGACCAGCCTCGCGCACTCGTCGGGCTGGGCGCCGTAGCCGACGACGTCGCCGAGGCACCACACCTCGTCCGCGCC
>JBOGZL010000195.1:0-3928 GCA_050697195.1 Solirubrobacterales bacterium | reverse complement strand
CGCCCTGAGGTGGCGATCACGCGGGCCCACGTTTGAATGAGACGGCCGGGGCGCCGTCTCTCCCCCACGTGCGCACGACGGCTCGGCGTGTCTATCCGAGCCCCGTCCGAAAGCCCTCGCGCCAGCTCGGATAGCTCGGCGCCCACCCGAGCTCGCGCTTCGCCTTCGCGTTCGAGGCGCCGCGGACCTGGGTCATCAGGCTGACAGCGAGCTCGCCGCCCACGACCCGGCCCACCCACAGCGGCAGTCGCCGCGGCGGCCTCGCGCCGAGCGCCTCGGCGAGCGCCGGCAGCCACTCGGACACCGGGGCGGGATCGTCGTCGACGACGTTGTAGATCCCGGGCTCGCCGCGTCCCTCGACCGCCGCGCGCGTCGCCGACGCCGCGTCGTCGATGTGGACGAACGACCACACGCCGGACCCGGCGCCCAGAACCGGGAAGCGCCGCTTGCGGATCGTGTCCTGGAACCCGTCGCCCTCGCCGTGCGAGATCGAGGTGCCGGGGCCGTAGAAGCCTCCGTAGCGAAGCGCGAACCCGTCCACTCCCTCGGCGCTCGTCGCCGCGCCCTCGAGGTGTCGGATCGCGGCCAGGGCCTCGCGCAGGGGGGCCGGCGGGTCGGGGTCGAGCGGATCGTCCTCCGTCTTCACCGACCCGCCCTCGCGCGCGAAGGGCCACCCGGCGAAGCTCTGGACCACGAACCGCCGGGCGCCGCTCTCCCCGGCCGCTCGCAGGAGGTGATCGGTGCCCTCAGTCCGGAGCTTGTTCGTGGGCGCGAACTCGCGGTCGAAGCGGCGCGGGTTGCCGGTCAGTCCCGTGAGCGCGGTGAGCTGGTGCACGATCGCCTCGGGCTTGGCATCGCGGACCGCCTCGCTCACCGAGTCTCGATCGAGCGCGTCGGCGACGACCGGCGTCGCCCCGGTGGCCTCGATCGCGGCGCGCTTGCGGGCCGTGCGGGACATGGCGACGACCGAATGCCCGGACTCGACCAGCATCGGGACGAGCCGCCTTCCGAGCGCTCCCGTGGCTCCGGCTACGAAGACTCTCATGGTCGACCTCCTGGTTCCAATTACCTACCGACCGGTAGGTAGGTTAGCATCCAGGGGCATGAACGCAAACCGCGGCGCGACCCGGATCACCGGCCCCCAGCGGCGAGATCGGATCCTCGACGCGGCGGCCGAGGGGTTCGCGGCGCGCGGGTTTCACGCGACCTCGATCGGCGAGATCGCCGACGCCGCCGGGATCACGAAGCCCGTCGTCTACGACCACTTCCCCTCGAAGCGCGAGCTGTTCGTCGAGCTGATGGAGACGGCCCGCGACGAGCTGACCTCGCGGGGGGCCGAGGTGATGGCTCGCGACGCACCGCCCGAGGACCGGATCCGGGCGGCGATCGACGCCTTCTTCGCCTACGTCGAGGAGCATCCGGCCGCGGCGCGGGTGCTGTTCACAGCCCCGAAGGGGGAGCCCGACCTGTACGAGGCGGCGAGGGCGGTGCAGGCGGAGGCCGGCGCCCGGATCGCCGCCCTGTTCGCCGCCGAGCCGGAGCTCCTCCCCGACGTCACCGATCGCGAGCGCTGGATCGAGCTGTTCGTCGAGTTCCTGAAGCAGGGGATGCACGGGCTCGCCGAGTGGTGGACCGACCACCCCCGGGTCCCGCGCGGGGAGCTGGTCGACGCGGTGATGGACCTCGTGTGGGTCGGTCTGCGGGCGCAGTTCTCGGGGTAGGCTCCGGGAGATGGAGATCGAGGTTCGCCAGGCGGACATCACCAAGCTCGAGGTCGACGCGATCGCGAATGCGGCCAACACGGACCTGAAGCACGGCGGCGGGGTGGCCGCGGCGATCGTCCGGGCCGGGGGCCGGGTCGTCCAGGAGGAGAGCGACGCGAGGGCGCCGATCGCGCTCGGCGAGGCGGTCGAGACGTCCGCCGGCGAGATGCCGGCCCGGTGGGTGATCCACGCGGCGACGATGGAGCTCGGCGGACCGACGTCGGCCGAGGTCATCCGGCGCGCGACCGCGAGCACCCTGAGGAGGGCCGAGGAGCTCGGCGCGAGGTCGCTCGGACTCGTCGCGTTCGGGACCGGCGTCGGCGGCTTCCCGGTCGACGAGGCGGCGCGGATCGAGGTCGAGGAGGTCCGCACCCACGCCGGCGAGGGCGGCTCGCTCGAGCGCGTGGTGTTCGCGGTCTTCGGCGACGACGCGCGCGAGGCCTTCGAGCGGGCGGTCGCGTCCCGGTCCTAGGGTCGGAGCCTCCTGTTGATCCACTCCGCGAAGAACGGCTCCGCGATCCGGATCGTTCCATCCTCGTCCTTGGTGATCAGCTCGCGCTGAGTCAGACCCCCCACCGCCCTCTGCACGTTGGTGGCCGCGGGCAGTTGGTGTCGAGCTCGGTAGCCCTTGCGCAGCGGATGGCCGGGCTCCTTGGCCAGCGCCCCGAGAAGAAGCTGCTGAGCATTCGCCGAGTCCTCCCAGGTGAGCGCGAGGTAGCCGTCCTCCCCGATCAGGACGGCCTCCAACCCGAGATCCAGCTCGGCCTCAGTGGCTGTTTCACCGGGATCCGTCGCCTGCCAGACCTCGTAGCAGAACCTCTGGGTCGCGTACGGATGGCCGCCGGTCTTCTCGAGAACGCGGCGAACCACTTCGCCGTCGATGGCCTTTCCGGTGTCGCCGAACCGCTTCTCGATGAACTCGGCGAACATGTCGGTCGGAATCGGCCCGAGTTCGATCTGCTTGGCGCTTCGCCAAAAGGGCTCGTTCGGATCGTTGAAGATCTGCTCCATGAGGTGTCGCTTGCTGCCCAGGTAGATGTGACCGACCTCGGGCTGGCGCTGGAAGACGGAACGCATGACCTTGGTCAGGTTCCTGTCGATCCTCACGATCTCCTGGAACTCGTCGATGACCAGGACCGCCGACTTGCCTCGCTCGGCCGCCAGCTCGGCCGGCAGTTCCAGGAGCCGCTCCAGGGTGGCATCGACGTCGGCCTGGCTCGATTCGGCGCTGAACGTGAAGCTGACCGCTCCCGTCCCGGGATCGATCGAGATCGTCGGGGTGATCCGCAGCCCCCGAAACGGCGTCAGGGCCCTTTCGATGGCGCGGTCGAGCATCGTGGCGATTCCGCCGTAGATCGCCGCGGCCAGCGCCTCGGCCAGCTTCTCCTTGTTGGGGACCTTCCAGAGGTCGATGTCGGCGACGAGGACGTCGTTTCGGACCAGCTGGGTCATGACCGCTCCGATCAGCGATGACTTCCCGATTCGCCGTGGGGCGAGGACGACGGCGTCCTGGCCGTTGATCGCGTCGGCGGTCAGGCCCTCGAGCTCCTGCTCGCGATCGGCGAAATCGTCGTCCCTGGCCAGGCCCCCGAAGCTGAACGGATTGCGCTTCTTCTGTATACGGGCCTGCATAATGCAGCGGAGTATATCCGCTGCACATACATTGAGGTATAGCGGCGGGGCCGCGGGAGCGCAGAATCCTTTATACGTGAATGTATTATACGGCTACGTATAAGTGGTCGAGGACGCGGTTGCTCACCGCGGGAGCAGCCGCACCTGGCGGGCGAAGTTCTCCGCCTGGATCAGCTTCAGGGACTCGGCGCGGCTCAGCGCCAGCGTCGCGGACCAGTCGCCCGCCGCCCCGAGCGCCGCGTCGCCGCCGCCGCCGAGCCCGCCCCCGCCCTCGCGCAGCGCCAACAGCACGACACCTTCGGCGGCGACGTGGGTGCGCCCCTTGCCACCCGGTCCGGGCTCGGTGGTGACCACGACGTCGACGCGACTTCCCTCGGGAGAGCGACCGGTCGCGCCGAGCGCCTCCGCCCCGGTGACCGCGATCTCGACCGGGCGCCGGCCACGCTCGAGCCGGGGCCTCGTGCCGCCGTCCCGCGATCGCGGAGCGCGCAGCTGCGAGGCGAGCAGGTAGGCGCCCGCCGGCACCGCCGCGG
>JBOGZL010000194.1:0-9147 GCA_050697195.1 Solirubrobacterales bacterium | reverse complement strand
CCCTCGAACAGGAGCTCGTCGTGGATCTGGAGCACGAGGCGGGCTTCGCCCCCCGCCTCGGCGAGCTTGCGGTGGCAGGCGACCATCGCCACCTTGATGATGTCGGCCGCGGTCCCCTGGATCACGGTGTTGACGGCGAGCCGCTCGCCGAGCAGCCGCGTCTGGCGCTGGCGGGCGCGCAGCTCGGGGACCATCCGTCTCCTCCCCATCAGCGTGGTGACGTAGCCGTCGCGGTCCGCCGCGGCGATCGTCTCCTCGATGAACCGCTTCACCGCCGGGAAGCGCTCGAAGTAGCGGTCGATGTAGTCGGCCGCCTCCTCCTGCTCGATCTGGAGCCGGTCGGCGAGCCCGTACGCGGACAGCCCGTACGCGATCCCGAAGTTGACCATCTTCGCCTTCGAGCGCTCGGCGTGGGTGACCTTGTCCTCCGACGCGCCGAGCAGCGCGGCCGCGGTCGCCGCGTGCACGTCCTCGCCGCGGGCGAAGATCTCCCGCAGCACGTCCTCGCCGGCGACGTGCGCGAGAACCCTGAGCTCGACCTGGTTGTAGTCCGCGGACAGCAGCCGCCACCCGCGGTCCGCGACGAACGCCGCCCGCAGCGGGCGGCCGAGGTCCGAGCGGATCGGGATGTTCTGGAGATTGGGGGTCGTGCTCGAGAGGCGCCCGGTGGTGGTCGCGACCTGGTTGAAGGTCGTGTGGATGCGACCCGTGTCGGCGTCGATCAGCCCCGGGAGGGAGTCCAGGTAGGTGTTCTTGAGCTTCGTCAGCTCGCGCCAGCTCTCGATCTTCTCCACGATCGGATGCTCGTCGCGAATCTGCGCCAGCACGCGCGCGTCGGTCGAGAACCCGGTCTTCCCGCGGCGCTTCTTGGTCAGCCCCAGCTCCTCGAACAGCACCGGCGCGAGCTGCTGGGGCGAGCCGATCGTGAACTCGTGCCCGGCGAGCTTCCAGATCTCGTCCTGGAGCTGGTCGGCTCGCCCGGCGATCGCGTCCGACATCTCCTCGATCCGCTTCTTGTCGACGCGCACGCCGGTGCGCTCCATCGCCGCCAGGACCTCGATCAGCGGCATCTCGACCTCGTTCAGCAGCCGCTCGAGTCCCAGCTCTCGCACCCGTTCGCGCTGGCGCTCGGCGAGCTCCCAGACCAGCCGCGCCTCGGCGGCCGGGTCGGCGGGTGCCTCTCCCTCGGGGCCCTCAAGCGCGAGCTGGTCTCCCGCCGGGCGGGCCGCCGCGAGCCCCTCCGCGGCCGCGAGGTCGGGGAGCTCGTACACGCGCCGGGCTGGGTCGACCAGGTAGGCGGCGACCATCGTGTCGTGCGCGAGGTCGAGGCCGTCGGGACCGGCCGCCGCCATCAATCCGGTCCGGGGGCCGCCGCCGGCGGACTTGAAGTCGTGCGCGACCAGCGCTCGCTCGCGGATCTCCGCGACGAGCGACTCGCAGCCGGGTGACTGCCCCGCGACCAGGCGCTCGCCGTCGGTCGCGGCCCAGCGCCCCTCGTGCACGGAGAGGGCGATCGGGCCCGGCGCGAGGTCCGCGATCCCCCCCTCGCTCACCTCAACCTCGATCTGCTCCTCGACCGTCGCTTCGGGGACGACGTCCGGCAGCTCCTCGTCGAGCCGCTGAACGACCTGGCGCAGCTCGAACTCGCGCGCGACGTCGCGCAGCCGGCTGCGGTCGGGCTCCATCCCCATCAGGTCCGCCATGTCGAGCCCGGTCTCGATCTCGTCCTGGAGCGTCGCGAGCCGCTTCGAGACTCGGGCGTCCTCGGCGTGGTCGGTCAGGTTCTGCTTGCGCTTCGCCCCCGAGATCTCGTCCGTGCTCTCGAGGACCTTCTCGAGCGAGCCGAACTGCTGCAGCAGCTGGGCGGCGGTCTTGTCGCCGATCCCGGGCACTCCGGGGATGTTGTCCGAGGTGTCGCCCTTGAGCCCGATCAGGTCCGGGACCAGCTCCGGCGGCACCCCGTAACGCTCGATCACACCCTCGCGGTCGTACACGCGAGTGTCGGTGATCCCGCGCGAGGTCGTCATCACCCGGACGCCGTCCCCGACGAGCTGGTAGACGTCGCGGTCCCCGGACACCACCATCACGGGCACCTCGGCCTCGTGGGCCTCACGGACGAGGGCGGCGATCACGTCGTCGGCCTCGTAGCCCTTCATGCGGATGTTGCGGAACCCGAATGCCTCCGCGAGCGGCTCGAGGTGCGGCCACTGCTCGGAGAGCAGGTCGGGGCGCGGCCTGCGCTGCGCCTTGTAGGGCTCGTACTCCTTCTCCCGGCCCGACAGCCCCGCGTCCCAGACGGCGACCCCGGCGACCGGCCGGTGCTCGACCAGGAGCTTCGCGAGCATCGAGGCGAACCCGTAGATCGCGTTCGTGGGCCGACCGTCCGAGGTCGACATCTCCTCCGGAAGCGCGAAGAAGGCCCGGTACGCGAGGCTGTTCCCGTCGATCAGGAAGAGCTCGCGCTGTGGCGCCTTCTTCGCCTTCCCGGCGGCCTTCGTCTGCTTCGTCGCGGGCACGAGCTGATTTTCGCCGACTCTATGATTCGCCGCCGTGCCGTCGGTCAGCCCCCAGTTCAGCGTCACCGTGCGCGTCGAGCTCGATGCTCGCAAGGAGCCCCTGGGCGAGCTGACGTCGAAGATCGCGCAGTCGGGGGGCCAGCTCCAGGGCGTCGACCTCGTTCCCGGAGCGGGCACGGAGGGCAAGCGGGTGCGCGAGTTCACGGTCGACGCGCGCGACCAGGAGCACTGGGAGCAGATCATGCGCGCGATCGGGAGCACCCGGGGGGCGCGGGTGCTCGAGTACACCGATCGGACCCTGCAGATGCACCGCGGCGGGAAGATCGAGATGGAGAACAAGTACCCGCTGAAGACGCGTGAGGACCTCTCGATGGCCTACACCCCGGGCGTCGCGCGAGTGTGCCAGGAGATCTTCGCCGACCGCCGCAACGCGTTCGAGTACACGATCAAGCGCAACACCGTCGCCGTGGTGTCCGACGGCAGCGCGGTGCTCGGCCTCGGCGACATCGGCCCCGAGGCGGCAATGCCCGTGATGGAGGGCAAGGCGATGCTGTTCAAGGAGTTCGCCGACGTCGACGCGTTCCCGATCTGCCTCTCGACCCAGGACCCGGACGCGATCGTCGACGCGGTGAAGCTGATGGCCCCGACCTTCGGGGGGATCAACCTCGAGGACATCTCGGCGCCGCGCTGCTTCGAGATCGAGGACCGCCTCCGGGACGAGATCGACATCCCGGTCTTTCACGACGACCAGCACGGGACCGCCGTCGTCGTGATGGCGGCGCTCTTCAACGCCCTGAAGATCGTCGGCAAGCCGATCGAGTCGCTGCGGGTCGTGATGGTCGGCCTCGGGGCAGCCGGGATCGCGGTGACGAAGATGATGCTCGCCTGCGGGGTGACCGAGATCATCGGCTGTGACCGTCGCGGCGCGCTCTCGACCGAGCGCGAGGACTACGCCGCGGGCGAGATGACCGGGATCAAGCGCTGGTTCGCGGAGAACTCCAACCCCGAGCACCTCGAAGGAGGGCCCGCCGAGGTGATCGAGGGAGCGGACCTCTTCGTCGGGCTCTCCGGGGCGCGGGTGATGGAGCCGGACGCGCTCGCGAAGATGAACGACGACGCGATCGTGTTCGCGATGGCAAATCCCAACCCCGAGGTGATGCCCGAGGAGGCTGAGCCCCACGTCCGGATCATGGCGACCGGCCGCTCCGACTACCCGAACCAGATCAACAACGTGCTCTGCTTCCCGGGGATCTTCAGGGGGGCGCTCGACGCGGGCGCGCCGCGGATCACCGAGGAGATGAAGCTCGCGGCGGCGAACGGGATCGCCGACGTCGTCACCGAGGAGGACCTCGACGAGGCGTACATCATCCCGAGCGTGTTCGATCGCGCCGTCGCCCCGGCGGTCGCGAAGGCGGTTGTCCAGGAGGCGCGCGACGCCGGGATCGCCCGCTCCTCCGAGGAGACCGGCAGCTTCGCGACGGCGGAGCCGTGAGGGTCCTCGTCTCAGGCGCGAGCGGGATGGTCGGGTCCGCGGTCTGCGACGCGCTCCTCGGGCGCGGCGACGAGGTCGTCGGGCTGAGCCGCGACCCCGAGCGAGCGCGATCGACGAACCCGACGGTCACCTGGCACGCCTGGAACCCGAGCCTGGAGCGCCCCCCGAGCGACGCGGTCGCCGGCGTGGACGGGGTGATCAACGTGATCGGCGAGGAGATCAACCAGCGCTGGACCGACGAGGCCAAGCGCCGGATCCGCGACAGCCGGGTCCAGGCGACCCGCAACCTCGTCCAGGCGATCGCGGGCGCCGACCCGCACCCGCGAGTGCTGGTGAGCCAGTCGGCAGTCGGCTACTACGGCGACCGCGGCGACGCGATCGTCGACGAGGGGACCCCGCCGGGGTCGAGCTTCGACGCCGGGGTGTGCGTCGATTGGGAGGCCGAGGCCCGCGAGGCGGAGAACGCGGGGTTGCGCGTGGTGATAACGCGCACGGCCCCGATCCTCGACAAACGGACCGGCCTTTTGAAGCAGCTCCTGCTCCCGTTCAAGCTCGGGCTCGGCGGGCCGATCGCCGGCGGCGGCCAGTACCTGCCCTGGATCCACCTCGAAGACGAGATCCGGCTCCTGCTCTGGGCGCTCGACGACGACCGGGTGTCGGGGACGATCAACGCCAGCGCCCCGGAGCCGGTCACCAACCGCGAGTTCGCGCGCACACTCGGCCGCGTGCTCTCCCGTCCCGCCGTGATGCCGGTCCCGAAGCTCGCGGTCGCGGTGATGCGCGGCGGCGAGCTCGCCGACACCGTCGCCGGCGGGCAACGGGCGGTCCCCCGCCGCGCCCTCGACCTCGGGTTCGAGTTTCGCTACCCGGAGCTGGAGCCGGCGATGCGCGCCGCGCTCGCCTAGGGCGCCCGGAGGGCCGCGGCGAACGCCGGCCGGCCGTCGCGAACGCCGTAGCCGGCGAGACGGTCGAGCGTGGTGTCGCCGACCTCGTCGATCGAGTACGTGCCGAGCACCGAGGCGCGATCGGTGGTGTCGAGGAACGCGTCGATCACCGCCGAGCGGTCGAGGGTGCCCTCCGCGCGCTCGATCGAGTCGAGCACCACCGCCATCGCCTCGTAGCCGTACGCGGCATAGGGATCGGGCTCGCGGCCGTAGGCGTCGCGGTAGCGGTCCACGAACGCGGGGCCCTCCGGGGGTGGAAGCTGCTCGGGGTCCTGGGCGGACGCGGTTAGCCGCAGGCGGGACTCGATCGGGCGCGCCTCGCGCACGAAGCTGGGATCGAGCAGCAGGGCGTCGGTGCCCATCAGGGTCGCGGACGGAGCGCGGCGGGCAAGCCGGCCAAGCAGCGAACGGGTGCCCGCGGCGGCGCCACCGTAGTAGACGAGATCGCGACTCCGTGCACCGAGCGACAGGCGCACCGTGCGGAGACGTAGCACCGAAACGCCGATGGCCTCGGCGTCATCGACGAACTCCCCGGCGACCTCCTTGCCGAACCGTGATCCGTCGGATACCGCGACCGCATTGCGGAGGCCCAGCCTCCGCGCCCAAGCCGCCCCCGCCGCGGCCTGAGCCTGGTCGTCGGGGATCACGCGCCCGAAGCTCCGCTCTCCCGTCGGCTGCACCAGCTCCGGCACCTCGTCAGAGCCCGGGAACAGACTCACGAGGTCGACCGCGGTGCTCGCCGGGGATACCTGGAGCATCCGGGCCTCGTTCGTGATCGGAAGCGATATCCGGGTGGCCCCCGATTCGAGCTCGCCGATGTAGGCGACCGCGGAGCTGTCCGAGGTCGCGCCGCGGGCGTTGTCGGCGACCGCTCCGGGGCTCCATCCCGCCGCCGGGCCACGGCCCTCGGTGTCGTCGAGAAACGCCGCCTCGATCTCCACTTCCCCGGCCCGCCCGCCTGCGTCCTCGAGCGCGAGCTTCGCGCCGTCGCGGATCGCGCGGCCGTGGACGCCGCTCGGCCCCCGCAGCGGAGCGCTCACGTAGACGATGAGCGTGTCGCCCTCCCCCGCTCCCCCTCCGTCTCCGGCCGAGCAGCCCGCGAGCGCCGTCGCGGCAAGGACCGCGCACGCCGCGCCGACGCCCCGCAGGACGCTCACTGCCGGTCCCGGCTGCGCGGCTCGTGGCCGGGATCGATCCGCAGCGCGCGCGCGAGGGCGCCGCGATGGTCGGCGATCCAGCGGTAGGCGCGCTCGGTGGCGTTCGGAAAGCGCGCGAACAGGTACCCGAGCGGCGTCCCTCCGGGGAGCATGCGGGCGAGCGGCGCCGCCGCGGCGCCCGCCGAGGTCACGGTCCCGTCCGGAGCCGCGAGGTGCCACGAGTCGAGCCTCCGCTCGGGGCTCATCCCCGCGAGCAGCCGCTCGCCCTCCGGGCTCTGGATCGCGACCCCGCGCAGGCGGGCGTGGCGGTCCCAGCGCAGGATCTTGTCGAGCGACCACTTGCAGAAGCCGCAGTCGCGGTCGTAGAGGATCACGTGCTTCGGCGCCATTATCCCGTGCTCCACGTCTATATTCGCGACCGTGAGGATCGGAGTGCTGACCGGGGGCGGCGACTGCCCGGGGCTCAACGCGGTGATCCGCGCGATCGTGCGCAAGGGCATCGACGAATACGGGCACGCGATCATCGGCTTTCGCGACGGCTGGCGCGGGGTGCTCGACAACGAGTACGACGAGCTCACGATCGAGTCCACGCGGGGGATCCTTCATCGCGGCGGGACGATCCTCGGGACCTCGCGGACGAACCCGGTCAAGGACGACGAGGGCCCGGCGATGGTTCGGGAGACGATCCGGAGCCTGAAGCTAGACGGGCTGATCGCGATCGGCGGAGAGGACACGCTCGGAGCCGCGAGCCGGCTGCACGAGGGCGGGGTGTCCGTGCTCGGCGTCCCGAAGACGATCGACAACGACCTCGACGGCACCGACGTCACCTTCGGCTTCGACACCGCCCTCCAGGTAGCGACCGAGGCGATAGACCGCCTCCATACCACCGCCGAGAGCCACCACCGGATCCTCGTGGTCGAGGTGATGGGACGGGACGCCGGATGGATCGCGCTGTACTCGGGCGTCGCCGGCGGGGCCGACGTGATCCTGATTCCCGAGCGCCCCTTCGACGTGGAGGAGGTGTGCGGGCTCCTGCGGCGCCGCAAGGCCCGCGGACGCAGCTTCTCGATCGTCGTCGCCGCCGAGGGCGCGATGGCGAAGAACGGCCAGTCGGTGGAGGCGGCCGGAGAGCTCGACGAGTTCGGCCATCCGCGTCTGGGCGGGATCGGGCACTGGCTCGAGACCGAGATCGAGTCGAGGACGGGGTTCGAGACGCGCGCCACGGTCCTGGGCCACGTCCAGCGCGGGGGGACCCCGACCGCTTCCGACCGCGTGCTTGCGACGCGCTACGGGCTCGCCGCGATCACGGCGGCGGACGAAGGCCGGTGGGGCATGATGCCCTCGCTGCGCGGGACGCGGATCGAGCTGGTTTCGCTCGAGGACGCGGTCGCGGGGCTGCGCACCGTGCCGCACGAGGACTACGAGGTCTTCGCGCCGCTCTTCGGCTAGGGACGGAGCCGCTCGCGCAGCGGCTCGGTCACCCGCAGCATCACGCCGGTGAAGAGGATCGCGAGGAAGATCAGCGAGCCGACCGCGCCGCCGAGGCCGAACGCGTACGCGACGATCATCGCGCTCAGCCCGACCACGGTGAAGACGAGGAGCTGCATCCGCGCCAATCTACCCGACTACGCCGAGCGGGTCTCGCGCAGGAACTCGGCGACGGTCGCGGCGGCCTCGGGCGCGCCCGCCGCGTCGCCGACGGCCCGCACGAGACGACTGCCGACGATCACTCCGTCGGCGATCCGCCCCACCGCGGCCGCCTGCTCGGGAGTCCCGACCCCGAACCCGACCGCGGCCGGGACGCTCGCGTCCGAGCGCACCGCCGCGACCAGCTCGCCGAGCTCGGGGGGAAGCTCGTCGCGCTCGCCCGTAACGCCCGACACCGAGACCACGTACACGAACCCCTCGGCGCGCTCGCAGATCCATCGCCGGCGATCGGGGGGCGTCGTCGGCGCCACCAGCGGGACCAGCGCGAGCCCCCGGGCGGCGAGCTCCGGCTGCAGGCCCCCCGCCTCCTCGAGCGGGAGGTCCGGGACGATCGTCCCCGCCACCCCGGCGGCATCGAGGCGCGCCGCGTAGGAGGCGGGGCCCTCGGCCAGCACGACGTTCGCGTAGCACATCGTCACGACCGGGACGCGGTCCGCCACGGCCGCACAGGTCTCGAGCACGCGCTCGAGCGTCGCCCCGCCGGCGAGCGCCGTGGTCGCCGCGGCGTGGATTACGGGGCCGTCGGCGAGCGGGTCCGAGAACGGGACGCCGACCTCGATCAGGTCGGCGCCGGCCTCGACATACGCCTCCGCGACCGCCGCCGCGGTCGCCGGGTCTGGGAAGTCGCCCATCATGTAGGGCATCAGGGCGGCGCGGCCCTCGTCGCTTGCGCGGCCGAACGCGTCCGCGATCCGGTCGACACCACTGCCCGCCGCCTCCTCCGCTTCGCGTCCGGGGGCGTCGGGGTGATCGCCGGCGCGCTCAGTCGCCATCGAGGGTCCCGAGGCGATCGAGCACCTCGGCCATGTCCTTGTCGCCACGCCCGCTGAGGCACAGGATGTCGTAGCCGTCGTCCTGGCGGGAACCCGGCCGCCCCCGGACGCGAAGCGGAGGAGGCGGCCGGTCTTGCTCCTCGAGCAGCCACGCGATCGCGTGCGCCGGCTCGAGCGCGGGCACGATCCCCTCGAGCCGCGCCAGCTCGCGGAACGCCCGCAGCGCGGCGTCGTCGGTCACCGCCGCGTAACGCGCGCGCCCCGAGTCGCGGAGCTGCGCGTGCTCCGGCCCGACCCCGGGATAGTCAAGCCCGGCGGAGATCGAGTGCGCCTCGAGGATCTGGCCCTCGGAGTCGGCGAGCACCGACGACATCGCGCCGTGGAGGACCCCCGTGGTCCCGGGTACTAGCGAGGCGCCGTGGCGATCGCCGTCCAAACCCTCGCCGGCGGCCTCGACCCCGACCAGCTCGACGTCGTCGTCGAGGAAGGCGTAGAAGCTCCCGATCGCGTTCGAGCCCCCGCCCACGCACGCGATCACGCGGGCCGGCAGAGCGCCCT
>JBOGZL010000193.1:0-2268 GCA_050697195.1 Solirubrobacterales bacterium | reverse complement strand
TCTTCGGCGGCGCGATCCTGATCGCACACGAGATCTCGGGCGCCGAGCCGGAGCGGGAGCTCCCCGACCCACCGATCGTGCTGCTGGTCGTGACCACCGTCCCTGGCATCGTCTTCGCCGCGCTCGGGGGCTGGATTCGCCAGCGGCAGGAGCGCAAGGGGGCCGTCGAGTCGCGTACCGAAGTCCCCGGTCCGCTCGGCTGACGAGCGAACCGTCTACGGCGCCTCGCCGAGCCCCATGTAGGCGCCCTCGAAGAAGACGAGCGGGTCGCCGCCGCCCGCGGCCACGTCGAGGACGGCGCCGGTCACGATCACGTGGTCGCCGCCGGCGAGCACGTCGCGAAGCTCGCACGCCACCCACGCCACCCCGCCGTCGAGCGCTGGGATCCCGTCGCGCTCGCGCCACTCGATCCCCTCCCACTTCTCGTGCATCTCGGCCTTGGTCGAGAACGCGCGCGCGACATTGGCCTGGTCGGACGCGAGCACCGTCACCCCGAACCGCCCCGCGTGCTCGACCGCCCGCAGCGTCCGCGAGCCCCGATCGAGGCACGCGAGCATCAGCGGCGGATCGAGCGAGAGCGAGACGACCGCGTTCGCGGTCAGCCCGGAGTGACCGTCGGCCCCGAACGCGGTCACCACCGTCACCCCGGTCGGAAGCCGGGACATCGCGCGGCGGAACGACTCCGGTCCCACCTTGGCGGGGCTCTCACCACCGCGATCTGGCTCTCGCGCGGCCACGGGACGAAACCTTATGATCGCCGCGTGCGCACCGCAGTAGTCCTGATCCCGGTGGCCGTGGCGCTCTCGCTCGCCGCATGCGGGTCCGAGGGCGTCTCCGTCCCTGAGGACGACCCGACCCACACCGGCGCGGTGCTGTTCGCCGAGCGCTGCTCCGGGTGCCACACGCTGAAGGCCGCCGGGACCCAGGGGTCGGGCAGCCGCTCGCTCCGCAACCAAGGGCCCAACTTCGACCAGCGCGAGGTGAGCTACGACGACGCGCTGTTTGCGATCCGCAACGGCGGCTTCTCCGGCGCGATCATGCCGCAGAACATCGTCGTCGGGGACGACGCCGAGGCGGTCGCGGAGTTCCTCGAGCAGTGGTCGGGAGGCGACGTCGAGGAGCCGACCACCTCCGGCCAGGGCGGCTAGACGCCGGGAGGTCGGGCGTGCTCGACCTGAAGCGAATTCGCGAGCAACCCGACGAGGCGAGGGCGGCTCTCGCACGGCGCGGCGCCGCGGAAGCGCTCGACGAGCTGCTCGCGCTCGACGAGCGTCGCCGTGAGCTCCTCCCCCGGGTGGAGGGCGGTAGGGCGCGCCAGAACGAGGCATCGGAGGCGATCGCCGAGGCAAAGCGCGAGGGCCGCGACGCCGAGCCGGCGATCGCCGAGATGCGCGAGCTCGCCACGGAGATCAAGCGGCTCGACGCCGAGCTCGCCGAGGTCGAGCGCGAGCGTGACGAGCTTGCCCTCACGCTCCCGAACCTACCCGAGCCAGACGTCCCCGAGGGCGAGACCGCAGACGACGCGGTCATGGTCCGCGAGGTCGGTGAGCGGCCCGCGTTCGAGTTCGAGGTCCGCGACCACGTCGAGCTGGGGGAGCGGTGGGGGCTGATCGACATCGAGCGAGCCGCGCGCGCGTCCGGGGCCCGGGTCGCGTACCTGATGGGAGACCTGGTCGCGGTCGAGCTGGCGCTGGTCCGCTACGCCCTCGGGCTCCTCTCCGAGGAGGGATTCATGCCGGTCGTCCCGCCGGTGCTCGTCCGCGAGCGCGCTCTCGAGGGGACGGGGATCTTCCCCGGCGAGCGGGAGATGATCTACGAGGTCGAGCGCGACGACCTGTTCCTGGTCGGGACCTCGGAGGTCTCGCTCGCGGCCCTGCACATGGACGAGATCCTCTCCGCGGACGAGGTCCCGCGCAGCTACGTCGGGTTCTCGACCTGCTTTCGGCGCGAGGCCGGGGCGGCCGGCAAGGACACCCGCGGGATCTTCCGCGTGCACCAGTTCGACAAGGTCGAGATGTTCTCGTTCGTGGAGCCCGGGGGCTCACTCGCCGAGCACCGGCGCCTGCTCGCGCTCCAGGAGCGGATCCTCACCTCGCTCGAGATCCCCTACCGCGTCGTCGACATCCCGGTCGGCGACCTCGGCGCCTCGGCGGCACGCAAGTTCGACTGCGAGGCCTGGATCCCGAGCCAGGAGCGCTACCGCGAGCTGACCTCGTGCTCGAACACGACCGACTACCAGGCGCGCCGGCTCGGCGCGCGGTTTCGCCC
>JBOGZL010000192.1:0-8379 GCA_050697195.1 Solirubrobacterales bacterium | reverse complement strand
TCCAAACCCTCGCCGGCGGCCTCGACCCCGACCAGCTCGACGTCGTCGTCGAGGAAGGCGTAGAAGCTCCCGATCGCGTTCGAGCCCCCGCCCACGCACGCGATCACGCGGGCCGGCAGAGCGCCCTCGATCGCGAGCGCCTGCTCTCGGGCCTCGTTGCCGATCACCCGCTGCAGGTCGCGTACGAGCGCGGGGTAGGGCGAGGGCCCGACAACCGAGCCGATCACGTAGTGGGTTCTGTCCACGTTCGCTACCCAGTCCCGGATCGCCGCGCTGACCGCCTCCTTGAGCGTCCGCGCGCCGATCTCGACAGGCGACACCTCCGCCCCGAGCAAACGCATTCGCTCCACGTTCGGGCGCTGGCGCCGCATGTCCTCGGTGCCCATGTACACGACGCACTCGAGGTCGAGGAGGGCGCACGCGGTCGCGGCCGCGACCCCGTGCTGGCCGGCGCCGGTCTCCGCGATCACGCGCGGCTTGCCCATCCGGCGCGCGAGCAGCGCCTGGCCGATCGCGTTGTTGATCTTGTGCGCGCCCGTGTGGGCGAGGTCCTCGCGCTTCAGGTACACCCGCCGCCCGGCGGCCTCGGACAGCCGCTCCGCCGGGAACAGCGGTGTCGGCCGCCCGACGAAGTCGCGCAGCAGGCCATCGAGCTCGGCGCCGAACCCGGGGTCGGCTCGGGCCTCCGTCCACGCCGCGGTGAGCTCGTCGAGCGCCGCGACGAGCAACTCCGGCACGAAGCGGCCGCCGTAGGGACCGAAGCGCTCCTCGACCCCCGCCGCCCCCGCGGGGTCGTAGCCCGGCTCGCTCATGCCGATGCGGGGCGGGCGGCGGGCCTCGCCCGCTCGAAGAACTCCTCGAGGAGCGCGGGATCCTTGCGTCCCGGCTCGGCCTCGACGCCGCTCGCGACGTCGACGGCGTACGGGTGGACGACGGCGATCGCGTCCGTCACGTTGTCGGGCGTGAGCCCCCCGGCGAGGATCAGGGGGATGTCCGAGCGCCGGCCTGCCGCCAGCTCCCAGTCGAAGCTCTCGCCCGTCCCCCCCGGCTTCCCCCCGCGGTGCGCGTCGAGCATGTGAAAGTCGGTCCGGAAGGCCTCGGCAGCCTGGAGGTCGGCCGCGCTGCGCACCCGGATCGCCTTGATCACCTTGCACCCCGTCCGCCGCGCCGCCTCGGCGCAGAACGCTGGACCCTCGTCGCCGTGAAGCTGCAGCAGCGTGAGCTGCTCCTCGGTCGCCGCCCGCGCGACCTCCTCGAGCGTCGAGTTGACGAACACACCGGCGATCTCGCAGCGCCGTTTCAGGGCGACTCCGATCTCGGCCGCGACGTCGGGAGCCACGAACCGGGGGCTATCGGGGTGGTGGTTGAGCCCGATCGCCCACGCGCCGAGGCCGACCGCCTCCTCGGCGTCGTCGAGGCCCGTGATCCCGCAGATCTTCACCCGCGTCATGCCAACAAGGGTGGCAGACGAGGCGTACGATTCGGGAGAAGTGCGCTTCAGGGTGATTGCAGGGAGCGTGGTGGTCGCGGTCACGACGATCGCTCTGGCCGGTGAGGGAACGGAGAGCCGGAGCGCACCGACCGCGGAAGCCTTTCCGCACACGGGTTGCGCCGAGGGCACCCAGGCCGCCCGTCCCAAGCGCGGCCGGGACTTGATCGTCGGGCCGGTGGCGTTTCTCGCGTTGGTCCGACGGAACGGAGAACCCGTTTCACACAGCAACCACTTCAGGCGCAAGCCAGGAAGGCGCTACACGCCATTCAAGGCCGGCGCCCTCGTGAAGCGGGGCACCGTCGCGACGATCATCGTCCCCAGATCCCCCTGAGTAGCGGAATACGCGGCGCGACAGGGACGGACGTGGATTCATCCACACCATGGGGGTGCAAATCCACGCGCCTGCGCGTAGGGCACCCCTGGGGTGCCCTTCGCTTGCCTGGTTTCGCGGGATGGTTCGTGTGGCCGCCGCTATCCGCTCGCCTGCGCGGGGCGCTCGCCGAGCTCGACGGTGACGTTCTCGGTCTCGTCGTCGCGCTGGAGTGAGAGCGTGACCGCGTCGCCGGCCTGCTTCGTGTTCACGGCCGCGATCACGTCGTCCATCCCCGTCACCGGCTCGCCGTCGACCTCCGTGATCACGTCACCGCCGGCCAGCAGCTGCTGGTCTCCGACCGCGACCTCCTGCTCTCCGGCCTCGATCCCGGCCTCCTCCGCGGGCCCGTCGGGCACGACCCTCTGCACGAGGGCGCCCTCGTCGACCGAGAGGTTGAGCGCATCGGCGATCTCCGGCGTCAGGTCGGCCGCGCTGATCCCGAGGAAGGCGTGCTCGACCTCGCCGCTGTCGAGAAGCTGGTTCGCGACGTCGCGGGCGGTGTCGATCGGGACCGCGAACCCGACGCCCACGGACCCGCCGCCACCGGCGGTCGCGATCTGGGAGTTGATCCCGATCACCCGCCCGTCCTGGTCGAGCAACGCGCCGCCCGAGTTCCCGGGGTTGATCGACGCGTCGGTCTGGATCACGTCGCTGATCGCGAAGCCGTTCGGCGCTTCGATCTGGCGCTGGAGCGCGGAGACGATCCCCGTCGTGACCGTGCGCTCGAGGCCGAAGGGGTTCCCGATCGCGACGACCGGATCGCCGACCGCGAGCTCGGACGAGCTGCCGAGGGTGAGCGGGTGCAGCTCCGCGTCGTCGGGATCGACCTTCAGCACCGCGACGTCCGTGGAGGTGTCCTTGCCGACGAGCTCCGCGTCGACGGGATCCTCGTCCTCGCCGAGCGTCACCTGGATCTCGCGCGCGTCAGCCACCACGTGGGCGTTGGTGAGGATGTGGCCCTCGTCATCGAGGACGAACCCCGACCCGCTTGCCGTGCCGCCTTCGGGCTGAGGGAAGGGATTGAGCGCCGAGGGCCCCTGGGGGGCCGACTCGGCCTGGATGAAGGCGACTCCGGGGGCGACGCGGTCGTAGATCTCGCCGACGAGCGCGTCGCGATCCTCGTCGTTGTCCGAGGCCGGCTGCGTCAGCGGCGCCGCGGAGAGCTGGGCTCCGCCGTCGTCGTCGCCCTCGATCCACCCGGCGGCGATCGCGACCCAGCCGAGCACGCCGACGACGAGCCCGCCGAGCAGTGCGGACCCGAAGGGGCCGCGGAGGAACCGCTTGGAACGGTCGATCGGCGCCGGATGCGTCATCCCGGCGAGTATTGGACCGGTCGCTAAACGCTCGCTTCAACGGCGCTAAACCGCGCCTAAGTCTTCACGCGCTCCGCCCCGCGGCCTCGAGGGCCTCGGCCCAATCGGCGAAGTACTCCATTCGCACGATCCTTCCGTCGCGGAAGGTCGCGACCTGGTGGTACAGCTCCTCGTCGATCTCCAAGCCGCTTGCCTTGCCGCGCCCGTGGTGGCGAAGCCGGGTCGCCACGCGGTCTCCGGCGTCGACGAACTCCTGCGGCTCCAGCCTCAGCTCCTCCATCGTCTCGTCGATCTCCTCGAAGAAGCGTATGGCCGCAGCCGGCCCCCGGCCGGAGTCCGACCGCTGGCGCGCGGGCATCACCCATTCGATCTCGGGATCGAAGTCCTCGACGGCGGCATCGAAGTCACGCCGGTTGTAGGCGGCGATGAAATCTCGAGCCTTGTCGACGTTCTCCTGCGACATCGCGCTGCGCAGTATCCCGCGCGCGCGTGACGCGGCGCTACGCGGGATGCTCGCGGGTGGTCTCCTCGTCGAGGGTCAGCTCGCGGATCGCCGCCTCGGGATCCTCGGCGCGCATCAGGGACTCGCCGATCAGCACCGCGTCGGCGCCGATCCGCTCCAGCTCCTCGAGCTGGTCGACGGTCTCGTACCCGCTCTCGGCGACAACCGTCTTTCCGGCTGGGACGTCGGCCATCAGCTCGTGGGTGACCCCGATGTCGAGCGTCAGGTCGCGCAGGTTCCGGTTGTTGATCCCGATCACCTCGGCGTCGAGCGCCAGCGCGCGCTCGAGATCGTCGTCGTCGTGAACCTCGACCACGCAATCGAGGTCGAGCATTCGCGCCTCCTCGTACAGTCCCGCGAGCTCGGGGTCGTCGAGCGCCGCGACGACCAGAAGGACGGCGTCCGCGCCGCTCGCCGCGGCCTCGTAAAGCTGGTAGGTGTCCACGGTGAAGTCCTTGCGCAGAATCGGGAGATCGCAGCTGCGCCGCGCCGCCTCGAGGTCGGCTAGCGAGCCGCCGAACTGGCGCTCCTCGGTGAGGATCGAGAGTGCCGCGGCCCCGCCCCGCTCGTAGGCCGTGACGACCTCCTCGAGCTCGGCGCCGGAGCGAATCTCGCCCGCGCTCGGCGAGCGCCGCTTGAACTCGGCGATCAGGGAGAGGCCGGGGCGCACGAGCGCCTCGCTGAACGGCCTGTAGCCCGTCCGCGTGCCGACCGCCTCCCGCAGCTCCTCGGACGGGACCTCGGCACGGCGTCGCTCGACCGTCTCCCGAACCCCCTCCACGAGCTCCTCGAGCCTGGTCACGGTCGTAGGGAGCCTACCGGCGATCGCGCCGCGATCATGCCGCGGCGCCCGCGAGTCGCCCCGTGGTTTCGATCAGCGATTCGAGCACCTCGCGCGCCGCCCCGGAGGCGATCGCCTCGCGGGCGCGGTCGGCCCCCGCCCCGAGGTCCTCCGCCCCGCCCCCCGCGAAGATCGCCGCCCCGGCGTTCAGCGCGATCACGTCCTGCGCGGGACCGGCACGCCCGCCGAAGGCGTCGCGAACCACGTTCGCGTTCTCCTCGGGAGTTCCACCGGCGACCTCTTCGAGCGATCGGCGCGCGATCCCGTAGTCCTCGGGGCGCGCGAACCATTCCTCGGTGCCCCCGTCGGCGACCTCGATCACCCGCGTCTCGTCGGACACCGTGATCTCGTCCACCCCGTCGGCGCCGCTCACGACCAGGGCACGCTCGCACCCCAACCCGACGAGCGCCTCGGCGATCGTCTCCTGGTAGCCGCGGTCCGACACCCCGAGGAGCTGGCGGCTCGCGCCGGCGGGGTTGGTCAGCGGGCCGAGGAAGTTGAAGATCGTCCGAACCGCGAGCTCCTTGCGGACCGGGACGACGTGCTTCATCGCCGCGTGATGGCGGGGCGCGAACATGAACCCGAACCCGATCTCCTCGATGCACCGTGCGACGTCCTCGGGGCCGAGCTCGATGTTCACCCCGAGCGCCTCGAGCACGTCCGCCGACCCCGAGCGGCTCGTGCTGGAGCGATTCCCGTGCTTCGCCACCGCGCACCCGGCCGCCGCGGCGACGAGCGCCGCCGCGGTCGAGATGTTGAAGGTCGAGGGCCCGCCGCCAGTTCCGGCGGTGTCGAGGAGGTCGGCTCGGTCGGACTCGACGTGGGCGGCGAGGCGGCGCATCGTGCGCGCCAGCCCGACCAGCTCCGCCACGGTCTCGCCCTTCGCGCGCAGGGCGATCAGGAAGGCCCCGGTCTGGACGTCCTCCACCCTGCCCTCCATGATCTCGTCGAGGACCGCGGAGGCATGGTCGGCGGTCAGGTGGGTGCCGTCGCAGACCGCGTCTATCGCTCGGGTGACGACGTCGTTCGGCATCGCTCAGCGGCCATTGTCGAGGAAGTTGCGCAGCAGCTGCTTTCCGTGGGGGGTGAGCACCGACTCGGGGTGGAACTGAACGCCCTCCGCCGGCAACGAGCGGTGGCGCACCCCCATCACCACGTCCTCGAAGCCGGCGGTTTGCTCGAGCTCGCCGGGAAGCTCGGGGTCGGCGATCAGCGAGTGGTAGCGCCCGGCCGTGAGCGGGTTCGGGAGCCCCCGGAACAGCCCCTTGCCGTCGTGGTCGATCGTCGCGTCCTTGCCGTGGATCGGCTCGCCCCGGATCGTGCGCCCGCCGAACGCCTCGACCATCGACTGATGCCCGAGGCACACGCCGAGCACCGGGATCTCCGCCTCTGCGAACGAGCGCGAGGCGTCGATCGAGATCCCTGCCTCGCCCGGGGTGCACGGCCCAGGTGAGATCACGAGCCGGTCGACGCGGCGGTCGAGGAGCTCGCCGACGTCGGCCCTGTCGTTGCGCACGACATCGACCTCCGCTCCGAGCTCGCCGAGGTACTGGACGAGGTTGTATGTGAACGAGTCGTAGTTGTCGATCACGAGGACGTTCATGGCCACTCCGGTTGGCGCGCCGCGAGCTCGATCGCGCTGAAGATCGCCTTCGCCTTCTGCACGGACTCGCGGTACTCGTAGTCGGGCTTCGCGTCCGCCACGGTCCCACCGCCGGCCTGGACGTGGACGCGCCCGTCCTTCACGACGACGGTCCGGATGTGGATCGCGGTGTCGAGGTCGCCGTTGAAGCCCAGGTATCCGATCGCGCCCCCGTACGAGCCCCGCTTGTGCGGCTCGAGCTCGTCGATGATCTGCATCGCGCGCACCTTCGGCGCACCCGACAACGTGCCGGCCGGGAGCGTCGCGCGCAGTGCGTCCATCGCCGTCACTCCCTCGCGAAGGCGGCCCGACACCTGGCTCACGATGTGGAGCACGTGCGAGTACGTCTCCACCGCCATCAGCTCGTCCACTGTCACGGTCCCGTACTCGCACACCCGCCCGAGGTCGTTGCGCCCGAGATCGACCAGCATCACGTGCTCGGCGCGCTCCTTCGGATCCTCGAGCAGCGCCTCTGCCCTGCGGCGGTCCTCCTCCTCGGTTCCACCGCGCGGATAGGTCCCTGCGATCGGCCGCGTCTCCACGCGCCGCCCGCTCACCTTGAGCAGCGGCTCGGGCGAGGCGCCCGCGATCTCGAAGTCGCCGAAGTCGAGGAAGTACATGTACGGCGACGGGTTCACCGTCCGCAGCCCGCGGTAGATCGAGAACGCCTCGATGGGCGCCGGGGCCGAGAATCGCTGCGAGGGGACGACCTGGAACGCGTCGCCGGCGTGGACGTACTCGATGATCCGCGCGACGACGGCCTCGAACTGCTCTCGGGTCATGTTCGACTCGAAGGAATCAATTCCCGCGACGTGCTCCGCTTCCGCTCGCTCGCGACTCGAATCACCGGCAATCTCGCTCGCTCGCTCCCGCGTCCGCCGCCGCGGGGCTTCCGGTGGGACGGGCTCTCGGAGGGTCGCGCGCGTCTGGGCGATCGCCTCGACGGCGCGGGCGTAGGGCGCCTCGACGTCGCCGTCGTCGCCGACGAAGGCGTGCGCGAGAACGGTCAGCTCGTGGCGGAGGTGGTCGAACGCGAGGAGAGTCTCGGTGACGATCACGGCCATGTCGGGGAGGCCGAGCGGGTCTGGGTTCGGCTCCGAGAGCGGCTCGACGGTTCGCACGAGGTCGTAGCCGAAGATCCCCACCGCACCGCCGGCGAACGGCGGCAGGCCCTCGACAGGCGCGACCCGAAAGCGCCCGAGGTAGTCGTGGAGCGCGCCGTAGGGGTCCGGCGCGTCCCGGCTCGCGCTCGGGTCGCTCCACCGGCCGTCCGCCGCAGCCCGGACCGCGTCCTCACCCTTCCACTCCATCAGCGTCCCGCGCGACCACCGTAGAACCGCGTGCGGGCGGAAGCCGAGGAACGAGTAGCGGCCGAGGCGGCCCTGCTCCGCGGACTCGAGCAGGAACGCGGGCCCGCCTGCGCGCAGCTTCAGAAACGCCGACACGGGCGTCTCGCGATCCTCGATGAACCGAGAGGTGACCGGGATCACGTTGCTCTCGCGGGCGAGCTCGCGCGCCCGGCCGAGGTCCGGCTCGAGCCCGCGCGCGGGATCAGCGACGACGGCCATTGAGCAGCTCCAGGACCTCGGCGATCGAGACCCCTCGCGAGAGCAGCAACAGGTTCAGGTGGTAGACGAGGTCGGCACCCTCCTCGGCGAGCCGCTCCTCGGACTCCGAGCGCGCCGCCTTCGCGGCCTCCTCGGCCTCCTCGCGGACCTTCGCGCCGATCCGGGACGGGTCCTCGAGCAGCTCGACCGTGTAGGAGCCCGCCGGGCGCTCCCGCGAGCGCCCGACCAGCGTGCGCTCGAGCTCGGGCAGGGCCTCGTGGGTCGCGGGCGCGGGCTCGCCCGGCGCCGGCGCGGCGTCGACGCCGGGATCCGCGGTGCCCTCAAGGTCGCGGTAGAAGCACGACCGCTGCCCGGTGTGGCATGCGGGCCCCGCCGGCTCGACCAGCGCGACGATCGCGTCCCCGTCGCAGTCGAAGCGAAGCTGGCGCACGCGCTGCACATTCCCGGAGGTCTCACCCTTGTGCCAGATGTCGCGCCGCGAGCGGCTGTACAGGTGCACCTCGCCGGTCTCGCGGGTGCGCCGCAGCGCCTCCTCGTTCATGTGAGCGACCATCAACACCTCGCCCGTGCGCCAGTCCTGGACCACGCACGTGGCGAGCCCACGCTCGTCGAAGGTGATTCCCTGGACCATCGGTTGAGTGTACGAGC
>JBOGZL010000191.1:0-7718 GCA_050697195.1 Solirubrobacterales bacterium | reverse complement strand
TACCGGGATTCGAACCCGGGTTTCCGGACTGAGAAAGTGCCCGAAACCGTCCCGTTACCGCGGGAACCTAGGTCCCGCCGGAGCGGTCGGGGCCTGGGGCAAGGTCATGCCTCCCGCTCCACGAAGCGGTACTTGCGCGTCGCAAGCCCGAAGGCGATCCCGAGCCAGACGAGCGCAATTGCGCCCTGGCGCAGAAAATCGGTGATCGGCAGGCCGTCGACGACACCGCGGATGGCCTCGACGATCGCGGCGAACGGAATCAGGTAGATGGCGGCGTCGCGGGCAGCCTCGGGGAGTCCGTCGAGCGGGTACATGATCCCCGCCAGCATGAACACCGGCGTGAACAGCGCGATGTTGAGCTGGTTCGCGGACTCGGGCGCGCCCATCGCGCCGGCGATCGCGAAGCCGAAGCTGACGCCGGTCAGCACCGCGATCGCCACCAGCGGAGCGATCCAGACGAGGTTTGCCGTGTAAGCGACGTCGGCACCGAGGGCCTCGGCGAGCCCGAGCATCACCGCCGTGGCGGCAAGGGCGACCACCAGCCGCGCGAGGATCTGCGCCGCGATGAAAACACTCGGGGAGATCGGAGTGACGGCGATCCGCTTCAGGATTCCGGAGGCCCGGTAGCCCGACGCCGCGCCCACGATCCCGTCCTGTGCGAAGTGCGCTCCGATGAACGCGGCGTTGCCGATCGCGACGAAGCTAAAGAAGTCGACGCTCGAGGCCCGGTCGTCGATGCCGAAGTTGAGCTCCTGAACGAGGGCGTAGATGCCGAACACGAGCAGCGGGCTGACCACCCAGAAGAGCACGGTGTCGGCCGAGCGGTAGAGCATCTTCAGGCTGGCCACGAACAGCGGCCGGAGATCCTGGATCGAGCCCATCGTCATCCCTCCATCAGCCGGTAAGTACGCGTGGCCAAGGTGACGAGCCCCACCAGCCACGCCGCTCCCACCACTAGCTCCGATCCGTAGCCGGCGATGCTCGCTCCGTCGAGCGCGATGCCCCGCAACATGTCGAACGGCGCCACGAACGGGATCGCGTACTCGACCACCGACTCGACCGCATCCGGGTAGGCCGCGCGCGGCCACAGCGCGCCGGCCAGGAACAGGAGCGGGATCGCCATGATCACGTCGAGGGTGTTCGCGCCCTCGGGCGTGCGTGTGACGCCCGCCCAGATGAAGCCGATGCTGAGCCCCATCAGCACGACCATCGTCACCGGAACGAGCACCCACGCGAGGTTGGCTCCGAGCTGGATCGATGCCCCGAGCAGCCTTGCAGCACCAAGTACCGCGATCACCTGAGCGATCGCCAGCGCGATGCGGGCGAGCACCTGCGCGGAGATGAACCCGAGCGATGAGATCGGGGTAACCGCCAGCCGCTTCAGAACGCCCTCGGCGCGGTAGCCGGCGGCGGCGCCGGTCATCCCGTGCTGCGCCGTGTAGGTGATGTACCAGGCGGCCATCCCGACCGCGATGTAGTCGAAGAAGTCCACGGATGCCGACTCGGTCTCGAAGCTGAGCCGCTCATACAGCGCGATCAGCGCGGCGAAGACCACCGGCGTGACGAAGGCCACCCGGAGCGTCGAGGGCGAGCGGAACAGCATCCGGGTGCTCGCCAGCGCGAGCTGCCTGAACCCGGACATCGTCAGTCCCTCAACGCGCGACCGGTGAGCTCCAGGAAGACGTCCTCGAGACTGCCCGGCGCGACCTCGAGCGCGCGCAGGCGAATCCCGTCCCGCCGCGACCAAGCCAAGAGCTCGAACACCAAGCCCTCGGGGTCGGCGCCGCGCAGCTCGTAGGCATAAGCCCCCGCGCCGTCGACCTGGAAGACCCTGGTCTCCAAGGCGTCCTCGACGCCACGCAGCCCCCGCAGCGCGTTCGGGTCGACTCGACGCTCGGCGGCGAACCGGATCTTGCCCGCGCCGTCGAGTCGGGCGATCAGCGTCTCGGGGGTGTCGATCGCCTGAATGCGCCCGCCGTCGATGATCGCGACGCGGTCGGCGAGCAGCTCGGCCTCCTCCATGTAGTGGGTGGTGAGGACGACCGTCTTGCCCTCGTCGCGGTTGATCTCGCGGACGAGCTCCCAAACCGTGTGGCGCGCGGCAGGATCGAGGCCCGTGGTGGGCTCGTCGAGGAAGACGACGTCGGGGTCATTGACGAGCGCGGCGACGACCGAGAACCGCCGCGCTTGCCCGCCGGAGAGGTGACGGACCTGGGAGCCGCGCCTGTCGAGCAGACCGACGCGGTCGAGCAGCTCCTCGGGCGGGCGGCGGCGAGGGTAGAACGACCCAAACAGCTCGAGGATCTCGGTCAGGGTGAGGAAGTTGAAGTAGGCCCCGGCCTGGAGCTGGACCCCGATCCGGCGCTTGAGCTCCTCCCGATCGGCCACCGAGTCGAGGCCGAGCACCGCGGCCATGCCCCCGGTCGGCTCGCGGATCCCCTCGATGATCTCGAGCGTCGTCGTCTTCCCGGCGCCGTTCGGCCCCAGGAACCCGAATAGCTCCCCGTCGCCCACCTCGAACGAGGCGCCATCGACCGCGTTGACACTGCCGCCGTCCGGCCGCGAGTACGTCTTGACGAGATCTCGGACCTCGACCGCGGCCTGACGAGGCGGCTGCGGCGGGATCAGCGTGGCGCGGTGGGATTCGGTTGCGATCGGCATTCCCCTCCTCCTGGCTCGCTTACAACGTATACCTGGCGCGTAAGCTATCAGACCAACGGTGTAAGCTTTCAAGAGAAGCCAAGATGGCGACTGCAGCGACCAAGGCGCGGGAGAGGAGGCCAGCACGCAAGCGGCCGCCCCTGACGCGCGAGCGCGTCCTCGCTGAGGCGCTTCTGCTGGTCGACGACGAGGGGCTTGACGCACTCACCATGCGCCGGCTCGGCAAGCGCCTGGGCGTCGAGGCGATGTCGCTCTACAACCACGTCGACGGCAAAGCGGGCCTCGAGGCCGGGATCGTCGGCCTGCTGTGGGAAGAGGTCGAGCGCACGCTCACCGACGACGGGAGCTGGAGGGACTCGCTGCGCTCGCTGGCGCGATGCCTGCGAGCGCTCGCGATCGACCATCCGCACGCCTTCCCGCTCTTGATGAGCGCCAGCGCCTTCGCGGAGCCGATGCTGCGAGCGCTGGGCCGGGGCCTCGCCGTGCTGCGCGACGCCGGCTTCGGCGACGAGCGCTCCGCGAAGACGCTCAACGCCGTGGTCGGCTACGCGGCGGGCTACGGCGCGATGGAGATCTCATGCTTCGCCGCCGGCTACGCCCGGGGCGACGGGGCCCCTCAACGCGATGACCTTGTCGAGCTCACGCAGGCCCTGCCGCCAAACACCCCGCCCGAACTCGTACGCGTCGCGCGCGACACCTGCATGTGCGACGTCGACCAGCAGTTCGAGTTCGGGCTCGAGGCCCTGCTCGCCGGGCTCGATCCCGAGTGCGAGACGATCGCCGCCGCGAAGTAGTCGACACCGGTCAGCGCCGGCGTCCACGTGAGGGACGCGACCGCCGCATCACGACGAGCGCGACCAGAACGACTACCGCGAGGGCCCCGGCGCCTACTCCGAGCACGGCACCTACCGCGATACCGCCGCCAATGGCGGCGAGGAGCGGGAGGGCCGCGCAACAGGCGACGGCGATAACAGCCATCCCGACAAGCGCCAAGCCCTCCCTCGCCCTGGGGCCGCCGGAATCCCTCCCGGCCACTGGGCTAGGCTTCCCTGTCGATCCGCCGGCATGCCGCGACGTGCTCGGCGTTGTCCTCGAGCAGAGAGCGCGCGAGCGCGATCATCTCCCTGACCCGCTCGTCCGCGACTCGGTAGTAGACGGTGCGGTACTCGCGGCGGCTGTCGACGAAACCGCACCAGCGCAGGCAGGCGAGGTGGCTCGAGACCTTGGGCTGCGGCGCGCCGATCAGGTCGACGAGCTCGCCAACCGAGCGCTCGCCATCGGCGAGCGACTCGAGGATGCGAACGCGGGTCGGGTCGCCGAGGCCGCGAAAGTACTTTGCGACGATGTCGACCTCGACCGGCTGCTCCGGGAGCTGGAACGGGGCCTCCTTGGTTGCTGCCATGTGTCGTCTCCTGGGGTCAGGCGGCGCAGCAGGAGAGCTTCGCCACGTCGCGCTCGAAGGTCTGTGCCGCCAGCTTCAGCCCCTCGGCCATCGCCAGATATGGGGCCCACGTCTTTGAAAGCTCGTCGACGGTCATGCCGCGATCGATCGCGAGCACGGCGCTCTGGATGACGTCGGGTGCGCCGGCGGCCAGGATGCTCGCGCCGACCAGCCTCCGGCTACCGGTCTCGGCGACGAGCTTGAAGAGGCCGCGCGTGTCGCCGCTCACCAGCGCGCGGGGAATCGCGTCCAGTGGGAGAACGGTCGTCTCGACCTCAAAGCCGCGCTCGCCCGCCTCAGCCTCGGTCAGGCCGGCCTGGGCCAGCGCGGGACTGGTGAAGATCACCTGGGGGAGCGCCGAGAACTGGAGCTCCTCGCCGCCCGAGCCGAGCGCGTTCTCCACCGCGGCCGCCCCGCCCGCCGCGGCGACGTAGACGAAGCGCGGTTGCGAGGTGACGTCGCCGGCGGCGAAGATCGAGGGCACCGCTGTGCGTTGCTTGGCGTCGACGACGATCGCGCCAGATCGATCCTGCTCCACACCGATCTCCTCCAGCCCGAGCCGCTCGGTGTTGGGGGTCCGCCCGGTCGCCACCAGAACCTCGTCCACTCGCAGCTCGAAGGGCTCGCCGTCCGCCGCGCCCCGCAGGACCTTGTCGCCGTCCTCGGACGTGACCTCGGAGGTGTCGGCGGGAGCGAGAACCCGATGGCCGTCTCCCTCCAGCACCTGGCGCAGGGCCGCCGAGACCTCGGGCTCGGCCCTGGGCGCCACACCCCGGCGCGCGATGAACGTCACCTGGGAGCCGAAGTTTGCGAGCATCTGCCCGAGCTCGAGGCCAACGGGCCCCGCGCCGATGACTGCAAGCCTCGGCGGCGCCTCACCCAGCTCGAGCGCGCTCGTCGAGGTCAGATACCCGGTCTGCTCGAGGCCCGGGATCGGCGGAACGGCCGGTCGGGCGCCGGCTGCGACGAGGATCGCCGTGGCGGTCACGGGCTCGCCGTCGACGGCGACCGTGTGGGAGTCGACCAGGCGCGCATCGCCCGGGCGAAACTCGATCCCGTACTCGTCAAGCAGGTCGACGTACTTGCCCTGCCTCAACCGTGCGATCAGCTCGCTCTTGCTCTCGAGCGCCTCGCCCAGGCTCGGCGCTCCCGCCAGCTGGGCGCGCTCGGAGTTCACGAGCAGCGCCTTGGACGGGATGCAGCCGACGTTCACGCACGTGCCGCCGATCGTTCCGTGATCGACCATCAGCACGCGCGCTCCGAGGTCGCGAGCTCGGATCGCGCCCGCGAACGCGCCGCCCCCGGAGCCGATCACCACCAAGTCGTAGTCGCGGGCGGCGGCTGCCCCGTCGTCATCCCGCTCCGCGGCGGACTCCTGGATCTCCGTCACCCGGTAGCGAGTGCCCGAAAGCTCCTGCTCCAGCGCATTGGTGTCGAGCGCGCCCGCGGCGTGGGCGGTGCCACGCCGCCAGTCGACGGAGGCGCGCTCGGCGCCAGCCTCGTGGAGCGCGGACTCGATCCGCCGCGCGCAATCGCCGCATGTCATCCCGGTGATCCTTAGATCAACCTCAGGTTTCATGACTCACATTCACCAAAGCCCATATCTGTATTATCGCATATTACTTCTCGATCCGACGAACGGAGGTCGATATGACGACGCAAGCCACGACCCTCGACCAGCTCAAGCAAGAGCTGGGCGCGGCGCTGCCGCCCCTGGATGACGATGACCGACGCAGCGCGCGAACCCTCGTCCGGCTGCTGGCTCAGGGCGATCCGGTCGAGCCCGAGCGCTTCGCCTCCGCACTCGGCCGCTCGACCCCTGATGCGGCAAAGGCGATCGCGGGTCTGCCGCTTGTGATTCGCGATGATGCCGAGCGGGTGGTCGGGTTTTGGGGCCTGTCCGTTGTCGAGATGCCGCATCGCCTGCGCGCCGACGGCCGGAACCTCTACACGTGGTGCGCGTGGGACACCCTCTTCCTCCCCGTCGCCCTCGGCGAGCAGGTCGGCGTCGAATCGACGTGCCCAACGACCGCACAGCCGATCACGCTCACGGTTTCGCCCGAAGGAGTGAGCGATGTCCATCCCTCGGGAGCGGTGATGTCGTTTCTGCTCTCTGGCGAGGAGGGCTTCAGCGGCGACGTGATCCGGGGCTTCTGCCACTTCGTCCACTTCTTCGCCTCTGAGGATGCAGCGCGCACGTGGACCGCCGAGCGCGAAGGCACGTTTCAGCTCTCGATAACCGACGGCTTCGACCTCGGTCGGTTCTGGGCAACACGGGCCTTCGGCAGCCCATGACCGCGACGCCCGCCGACACCGCTCAAATCGCCGAGCAGCTCGTGTGTTGCTCCGAGGACCTCGATGCGACCGACCAGCGGGTGCAGCTCGCTTTGTTTCGTCACCTCGCCCAGGGCGAGCCAGTCGCGCCGTCCGTGCTCGCGGGCGCGCTCGGCCTGGACGACTTGGACATGCTCGCACGCCTCGGTCGCTGGCACGGAGTCCACACCGACGACGCGGGGCACATCGTCGCCTTCCAGGGCCTGTCGATCGTGGAGGCGCCGCATCGTCTGCGGGTCGGGGGGCGGACTCTCTACGCGTGGTGTGCTTGGGACACGCTCTTCCTGCCCGAGCTGATCGGCCGCCCGGCCGAGATCGAGTCCACCTGCCCCGCGACCGGCAACGCGATCGCGCTCCGGGTCGGACCTGAAGGACCGGCGGCCGTTACCTCACCTCCCGGCACGGTTCTCTCCTTCGTGCTCCCGGGCTCCCGGTTCGGCGACGACACGATCGCGAGCTTCTGCAACCTGATCCGCTACTTCTCCTCATCGCAGGCCGCGGAGGAGTGGACGACAGAGCGCCCAGGCACGTTTGTCCTCTCAATCGAGCAGGGCTTCGAGATCGGCCGCCGCACGAACGCCGCGCAGCTCGGCGCGGCCCTGCGCGCGACGTAGGGTCCGGCCGATGTGATCGGCGCGAGGCGGGGCTCGCGCGCCACCGCCCAAGGACTGCGGCTCAGGCCGCAGCCACCATCCAGCGACCGCCTCGGAATGTGGGAACCAGGCGGCCTGCCTCCGATCGGCGGTGACGAATATCTACCGTCAGCCAGGCACCGGTGTTGAGCATACGCCTGACGCTGACGAATGTCATCGCGAAGTCCGGACATCCGGCACTACCGCGTCCGTCGCCGTCGACCTACCGTCGGTCCATCGAGGAATCAGGCGAACGGAGCTCACGATGACTACGACAAAGCGCAAGATTGGCCCGGTCGGCACGACTGTGCGGGTACTGGCAGGGCTCGGGCTGCTGTACCTCGCTGGCGGCGCGAGCATCGCGTCGTGGGGCATCGAGCCGCAGGACGCGGTCATCGGCCTGATCGCGCTGCCGGCGCTGGCGATCGGGGCCGGGCTCGTGGCGCAGCACTACGCGCACGGACCGATCCACCTCACCGGGCCGCTTGGGATCGCCATCAATCTGGCGGTGATCGCCGCCCTTGTCGGAAACGACTTCACCGGCGGCGGAGCGACGATCTTCTACGGGGTGACGCTGCTGGTCGCGGCGTGGATGGGACAGGCGGGCTGCGAGGCCACCGTGATCTCGAACCTTGCCCTGGGCCGTGACG
>JBOGZL010000190.1:0-5379 GCA_050697195.1 Solirubrobacterales bacterium | reverse complement strand
ACGTCCCACTCTTCGTGCACACGCTCGAGACCGAGAACGTCCTCGTAGAAGCGCCTCGACCGCTCGAGGTCGGTGACCGCGATCGCGACGTGGTCGAGCCCCAGGTTGTCGAAACGCGTCACCGGTTGAGCCTAGCTGTCCGCCGAACGCCAGCCTCGACGCGCTCGAAGACACACCGAAGGCAGGATCTAGCGATCGAAGCCGTGCCGGCCGACGAGGCGCACGAAGTGGGCGCCGGTGATCGTGCGGCGGCGGACCAGCCCGCGGGGACCGTTCTCGAACAGCGCCACGTCCTCGCGGCCGCCGGGACCGACCGGGTGCACGATCCGGCCCTCGGGAGCCAGCTGGGCCGCGAGGGGATCCGGGACCTCGGGGTATGCCGCGGCCACAACCACCGCGTCGTAGGGCGCGTGCTCGGCCAGCCCCAACGTCCCGTCCCCGACCACGACCTCGGCGTTGGGAGCCCCGTGGCGCTCCAGGTTCGAGCGCGCGGTCGCCGCGAGGTCGGGCCACCGCTCGATGCTCCATACCTGTGCGGCCAGCTCCGCGAGCAGGGCGGTCTGGAACCCGTGCCCCGCCCCCACCTCCAACACCTTCTCGTCGCCGGAGAGCCCGAGCGCCTCGACCATCCTCGCGATCAGCGAGGGCTGGGTCGTGACCTGGCGGTGCGGGATCGGGAGCGGCTCGTCCGCGTAAGCGCGACCCTCGACCTCGGTCGGCACGAACTCCGCCCGCGGGACGCGCCGGAACGCCTCCAGTACCCGGTGGTCCGCCACCCCCGCGCCCTCGACGACGCGGACGAGGTCCTGTTGTGTTGGTGCGCGCCCTACGAGCCGAGCACCGAGCGCATCATCCCCGCGAGCCCGCCCTGCTGTCCGCGCTTCTCGAGGTAGCACTGGTGGTACTCCTCGGCGCGCCAGAAGCCGGTGGCCGGCTCGATCGAGGTCGCGATCGGCTTGCGGTGATGCTCCTGGGCCCGCTCCTTTGAGGCCTTCGCGGCGGCCTCCTGCTCGGGTGTGTGGAAGAAGATCACGGAGCGATACTGGTCGCCGACGTCGGGGCCCTGGCGGTTGACCTGGGTCGGGTCGTGCATCTCCCAGAACCTCGCGAGCAGGTCCTCGTAGGAGATCTGGTCGGGATCGAACTCGATCTGGGTCACCTCGGCGTGCCCGGTCGTCCCGCTGCAAACCTGCTCGTAGGTCGGGTTGTCGACGTGTCCGCCCTCGTAGCCGACCTGCGTGTCGACCACCCCGGGCACCTCCTTGAGCTCAGCCTCCGGCTGCCAGAAGCATCCGGCTCCGAACGTCGCCTTCTCGGTCATTCGGCCTCCATTCCTCGATCGCTCGCTCACAATGATGGTAGCCATGACCCGCACGACGATTGGCGCGGCGGTGCTGAGCGCGCTCCTCCTCTGGGCGGCGAGCCCGGCGGTCGGCGCCGGGTGGCTCGCGTGGATCGCGATCGCCCCCGTCGCCTGGGTGGTCCTCTCGGCGCCGGGCACGCGCGCGGCCCGGGTCGCGGTCCCGCTCGCGTACTGCGTCTATCTCGAGCTCCTGCTCGTCCCCGCGCTCCCGTTCGGACTCGCCGAGGGCCAGTGGGGCGAGGCCGCGCTCCCGGTCCTCGTCGGCGGCTCGCCGGTCCTGCCGGTGGCCCTCGTGGCGATCCCGCTCCTCGGCGTGCTCCTGTACGCGCTGCGGTTCGGGGAACCGTGGGGCGCGGATCTGCTCGGGCCGCGGCTGCGCGCGATCGCGATCGTGCTCGTTCCCGCGCTCGCCTGGACGGGACTCGATCTCGTCCGGGCGAAGCTCGAGCCGGGCGGGGCGTGGGGGCCGCTCTATCTCACCCAGGTCGACGTTCCGGCCTCCGAGCTCGCCACGCTGGGGGGCCCCTGGCTGCTCACGCTCGCGATCGTCGCGTTCAACTACGGGCTCGCGCTCGCGGTCGTCCGGCGCGCCCCGCTCCCGGCGCTCGTCCCGGCGGGCGCGATCGTCGCGGCGCTCGTGCTCGCGACCGCGCTCGACCGCGACGAACCCGACTCGGCAGCGCTCACGGTGGCGGCGATCCAGCCCGGATACGACACCGCCGAGGACGAGCTCGAGCCCGAGCTGCTGCGGCACTGGGACGAGGGCACCTTCAACCTCTCCGCCCGCGATCTGTTCCGCGACCTCGGCGCGCTGACCGGGCGCGCCGCCCGCAGCGGCGCGGAGCTGGTGGTGTGGCCCGAGGCGGTCGCGTTCGTCGACCTGAACGAGCGCGCGGGCGCGCGCGCGGCGCTGCTTCGCGTCGCGCGCGCGAACGGAGTCACGATCATCGCGCCGTACTTCGACCACGCGACGCGCAACGGGGCGGCGCTCGCGGTCTCGCCGGGCGGCGCGGTGACCGGCCCGCGACCCAAGCAGCGCGCGATGTGGTTCCTGGGAGAGGAGGACGGCGCCGCGGTTGGCCCGCGACCGCTGCGGGCGGCGGGGACTCGGGTCGGCACCCTGCTCGGGATCGACGTCCAGGACCCCGGCCTCGCGGGATCGCTCGCGGCCGCCGACGCGGAGCTGACCGCCTCGAGCACGCACGACTGGCGCTCGCTCGCCACCCAGCACAGGGCGCTCGCCGCGCTCGGCGCCGAGGCATCCGGCGTGCCCGTCGTGCGCGCCGACTGGCGCTACGGATCGGCGATCTTCGACCGCGAAGGCGAGCCGGTCGCGGACGCCGGCGGGGATCGGCGCCGCACGGTCGTCGCCGCCGAGCTCGAGCCCGGGTCGCCAACCCCGTACGCGCGCCTCGGCGACGCCGTGGGCTGGGTCTCGCTGGTCGCGGCGGCGGTGGCGTGGCTCGCGGCGGCCGGGGCCGGGGTCGCTACTCGTAGACGACGAATTCCGGCCTGGGATTCAGCCCCATGACCTGCGCCGGGCTCATCAGGTTCGTGTCCTCCTGGAAGAACAGCTTGAAGCCGGGGTGCTTGCCACCTCCGGTGGGGGCAAGGTCCTTGTAGCGAGCGCGCTTCTGCGCCGGGGTCCCGAAGCCGTCGGAGTTCAGCGTCACGGCGACACCCGGAGGGGTCTTGATCCCGCCCTCGTTGCGGATCATCGCCTCGGTGAACTGGTGGACGACGAGCAGCTTCTCGGGGAGGTCGTGCTTGCGGACCATCCCGCTCATGAACCGGGCGACGCGGTTGACCATCCCGGCGCCCACGCTCCCGACCCGCTCTCCCGGCACGCCGCCGGGCCCCATGTTCCACTCCGGGTCGAGCGCGATCCCGACCTCCGGCTTGCGGAGGAACCCGCGCAGCTTCTGGACCTCCTTGATGAACGTCGAGCGGCCGGGCTGGATGTCGAGCACCAGCAGGTCACGGGCGCGCCGCGCCGCGCGCAGGTAGCGGCGAACCGTCCCCTTCGACTGCCGGCGGCGGTACTTGCCCCCCGGGCCGGGGCTCGCGAGCGCGATCGTCGCGATCAGCTCGAACGCCGGCAGGACCGGCTTCTCGCCGGATTCGTAGGGCTTCGCCTGCCTGCGCAGCCGCTTCGCCGCGCGCTTCGGCGACCCGATCCCGAGGATCCCGAGCCCGCGCGCCTGCGGCGCGCCGGCGAACGCGACCACCCGGAAGTCCGGAAAGACCGACGTACCGCCGCGCGGCAGCTCCTTCTTTCGGTCGCCTCCCCCGGGCCCACCCGCGCCCGAGGCGCCCGCAGCCCCGGCGGCTGCCGCGAGCGCGAGCAGCGCGGCCGCGAGAACGACCCTAGTCGTGGGGCCGCGCAAGCCTGCGGTGGTCGAGGGCCTGGTCAAGGATCTCCTCGGCCACGCCCATCTCCCGCGCGACCTCGCGCAGGTGGCGACCCGTCTCGGCGGCCTCCTTGACGATCTCGGTCGCCTTGTCGTAGCCGATGTGCAGGTTGAGCGCCGTCGCGGTCGCGAGCGTCGCCTCGGCGTGGCGCTCGCACATCTCGACGTTTGCCTCGACATCCTTGATCGCCTTGCGGTCGAGCAGCCGGGCCGCGGAGGCCAGCAGCTTGATCGAGTCGAGGAGGTTGCGGGCGAGAAGCGGCACGCGCACGTTGAGCTCGAACTGGCCCTGTGACCCCGCGACCGTGATCGCGGCGTCGTTTCCCATCACCTGGTCGCCGACCTGGATCACGACCTCGGGGATCACCGGGTTGACCTTCCCGGGCATGATCGAGGAACCCTTCTGGAGCTCGGGAAGGAGGATCTCCGCGAGCCCGGCCCGGGGCCCCGATCCCATCAGCGCGAGGTCGTTGGCGATCTTCACCAGCGACACCGCGAGGACCTTCAGTGCGCCGGATAGCTCGACAAGCGCATCGCGATTGCCCTGCGCCTCGAACCGGTCGGCCGGCGCCGAGATCTCGAGCCCCGTCGCCTCGCTCAGCTTCTCCCGCACGCGCTCCGCGAAGTCGGGGTGGGTGTTGAGCCCGGTGCCGGTCGCCGTCCCGCCGAGGGGGATCTGGCCGACGCGCCCGAGCGTCGCCCGCACCCGCTCCACGCCGAGGCGCACCTGGGCGGCGAAGCCTCCGAACTCCTGGCCGAGGGTCACCGGGACGGCGTCCATCAGGTGGGTGCGTCCGGCCTTCACCACCTCGGCGAACTCGTCCGCCTTTCGCTCGAGCGCCGCGGCGAGCCCGTCGAGCGCCGGGAGGAGGTCGTCGCTGACCTCGCCGAGCGCCGCGAGGTGGACGGCGGACGGGAAGACGTCGTTCGACGACTGACCCATGTTCACGTGGTCGTTCGGGTGCGCGGGATCGCCGGCGAGGTTGGCGACCACCTCGTTCGCGTTCATGTTCGACGAGGTCCCGGAGCCGGTCTGGAAGACGTCGATCGGAAACTGGTCGTCGTGCTCGCCGTCGGCGACGGCATCCGCCGCGGACGCGATCGCCTCCGCGATCCCCTCGTCGAGCAGCTCGAGCTCGCCGTTCACCCGCGCCGCCGCCGCCTTGATCCGTCCCAGCCAGTGGATCACCGGCGCCGGGATCGGATCTCCGGAGACGGGGAAGTTCTCGACCGCCTTGCCGGTTTCGGTCCCCCACAGCTCGGTCTCCACCTCGCTCATTCCCATCCCCTCTAACGCTACCCGCTCCGCTGGATCGGGCTCTAGGACATCCTGCGGGCGAGCACCCAGAGGTAGGAGACCTCGCGCTCGCCCTCAAGCTGGGCCTCGATCCTCTCCTCGAGGATCTCGAACCCGGCGTCGCGGACGAGCGACAGCGTCCGCTCCGCCCCGAACTGGCTGAAGAACATCGGCGCACCGAGCCACTCGCCGACGATCCCGGGCTCCTCGTCGGGCTCGATCGTGAACAGCAGGTACCCGGACGGGTTCAGCCACCGATGAAGGCGCTCGAAGGCGGCGGCGTGCAGCTCCCGCGGCAGGTGCTCGAC
>JBOGZL010000189.1:0-2285 GCA_050697195.1 Solirubrobacterales bacterium | reverse complement strand
TGCGGACGAGGCCGAGGATCATCATCACGACGTGCTCGGAGACGCTGATGCTGTTCGAGTAGGTCACCTCCGCGACGGTCATCCCGGCGTCCATCGCGGCCTGGAGGTCGACGTGGTCCGAGCCGATCCCGGCGGTTATCGACATCTTCAGGTTCGGGGCCTTTGCGATCCGCTCCGCGGTCAGGTACGCGGGCCAGAACGGCTGCGAGATCACGACCTCGGCGTCGGCGAGCTCGCGCTCGAACTCCGAGTCCGGACCGTCCTTGTCGGCGGTGACGACGAGTTCGTGCCCGGCGTCCTCGAGGAACCTCCTCAGCCCGAGCTCGCCGGAGACGCAGCCGAGCAGCTCTCCGGGGTCGAAGTCGATCGCATCCGGGGTGGGCGCGGTCTGGCCATCCGGATATCCCTCGATCTTCGGGACGTCGTCGCGCGGGTAGGCTGGCGGGTAGCCGTCGACCGGGTCGTCGTAGAGAACGCAGAGAACTTTCGCCATACCAGGGCCGGAAACCTATCTCTTTACGCGGGCCGCGGGTTGCCCGGCTCCGTGCGGACGACGCCTGTCGAGTAGCCGGCCTCCTCGAGCGTCCGGACGATCTCGTCGGAGTGGTCACGTCCGCGCGTCTCGAGCACGAGCTCGACCGCGGTCTCGCGGACGTGGAGGTCGAGCCCCTCCCGCACATGGGAGACCTCGACCAGGTTCGCCCCGGCAGCGGCGACCCGGGTGAGGAGAGCCGCGAGCCCGCCGGGCCGGTCGGATATCCGCGTCAGGATCACGAACCTACGCCCCGACTCCGTCTCGTGGCGCCGCGCCACCGTCGCCAGGAGCCCCGCGTCCACGTTGCCGCCGGAGAGCACCACGGCGGTGACTCCGTCGGCGGCGGGGTCGACGCGGCCGTCGAGCAGCGCGGCGACGCCGACCGCGCCCGCCCCCTCCACGACCAGCTTCGCGCGCTCCATCAGCGCGATCATCGCCTCGGCGACCGAGTCCTCGCTCACCACCGCCACCCCGTCGAGCCACTCGCGGATCAGGGGCAGCGTCAGCCCGCCGGGTCGCTTGACGGCGATCCCGTCCGCGATCGTGAGCGCGGAGCTCGCCGGGACGGGCTCCCCGCGCTCGAGCGAGGCGGGGAAGGGCGCGCACCCCTCGACCTGCACCCCGACGACGTCCACGTCGGGGCGGGCGGACTTGACCGCGATCGCCACCCCGCTGGCGAGCCCGCCGCCCCCGACCGGAACGACCACCCTGGCGAGCCGCGGGATGCCCTCGAGGAGCTCGAGCCCGAGGGTCGCCTGTCCGGCGACGACGTCGGAATCGTCGAACGCGTGCACGAACGCGAGCCCTCCGTCCCGCGCGCGCTCCTCGGCCGCCTCCAGGCACTCGTCGAAGCCACCCTCGACATGGTTCACCGTCGCGCCCAGGGCGGCGGCGGAGTCGGTCTTCGCGGTCGAGGCGTCGGAGGGCATGAAGACCTCGCACGGCACTCCGTAGGCGCGCGCCGCGTAGGCGAGCGACTGCGCGTGGTTGCCCGCCGAGGCGGTCACGACGCCCGCGCGGCACGCGTCGCCGAGCGCGGCGAGCTTGGCAAGCGCGCCCCGGAGCTTGAACGAGCCGGTGCGCTGGAGGTTCTCGGCCTTCAGCACCACCTCGCCGCCGCACCGCTCCCCGATCGTCCGCGAGGTGAGAACGGGTGTGTTTCGCACGTGCCCGGCGCCCGCCTCGCGGGCACGAGCGATCTGCTCCGCGCCGATCGTGGCGGGGTCGTGCATCACTCGGGGAGCGCGACGATCGCGTCCATCTCGACGCGCGCACCCTTCGGCAGCGCCGCCACCCCGACCGCGGCGCGGGCGGGAGGGTCCGCCTCGAAGTGCTCCGCGTACACCTCGTTGATCGCTCCGAAGGCATCCATCTCGGTCGTGTAGATCGTGATCCGGACCGCGTCGGCGAGCCGGGCCCCCGCCTGCGCGCAGACCGCGGTCAGGTTCTCGAGGCAGCGCCGCGCCTGCGCGGGCGCGTCATCGCCGACGAGCTCGCCGCCGGAGGGGTCGAGCGGGATCTGACCGGAGCAGAACAGCAGCCCCCCGGCCTTCACCGCATGCGAGTAGGGACCGACCGCCGGCGGTGCCCCGCTCGCGTCGACGATCTCGCGATGGTGGGACATGGGCGCTCCTCCTTGGGTGGTGGACTCGTGGCACACGAAGCCTCTCATGCCGGACCACCGAACAGGGAGAGCTGCGGACGACAGTCGCCTTGACCGGACGGTACTTGAACCGCGAGGTGGCTGGGC
>JBOGZL010000188.1:0-10159 GCA_050697195.1 Solirubrobacterales bacterium | reverse complement strand
AGTCCTCGAGGACGAAGTCGAACACTCCGTATCCGACCAGCAGGAACACCACATCGTAGAGGCCGAGCACGGCCAGCCAGCTTCCAACGTCGCCGTACTGCGGGCCTCCCGCGGCGAGCAGCGGCTCGGCCGCTCCGGCGGCGGCGATCATCACCGGCACGATCAGCGGGAGGAGGACGAGCGGGACCAGCAGGTCTCGGGCGCGCGAGCCCGTGGCGAGCGCGGAGACCAGGGCCCCGGTCGCCGCGAGGCCGAGGTTCGCGAGCACGAGCACCGCGGCGAGCGGCGCCAGCGCGGCCCACTCGGCGAGGAAGAAGACCGCGAAGACAGGGACGGTGATCGCCTCCAGCACGACGAGGTAGACGACGAGCGCCGCGACCTTCGCGGCGAGAAGCGCGTTCGCGTCCACCGGCGCCAGCCGGATCGCGTCGAGCCCGCCCTGGTCGCGCTCGGCGACGAAGATCCGGTTGACCGCGAGGATCGCCGCGAACAGCACGGTCGCGAGCAGCACCCCCGCCGCGAGGCTCCCGTCGAGCGAGGTGCGGTCGAGGCCGAACCGGAACAGCACGAAGGTCGTGACCGCGAACAGCACCATCCCCGGCACCGACTCGAGCGTGCGCAGTTCGACCCTGAGGTCCTTGGCGAGGATCGCGCCGAGCGCCCTCACCTCAGCGCCCCCCGATAGATCGCCTCGGCGTCGGGCTCCGAGAGCCCCGCCGCCGGGCCACAGTAAGCCACCGACCCGCCGTGGCCGAGCGCGAGCGCATCCCCGCCCGAGGCGAGGCCGGCGCGGAAGTCGTGCGTCACCGCGACGCGGGTGCGCCCCTCGCCCGCGCCGATCAACGGCTCGATCAGCTCGCTCGCCTCGGGGTCGAGGTGGGCGCCGGGCTCGTCGAGCAGCAGCAGCTCGGGATCGTGCAGGACCGCCCGGCACACGGCGACCCGCTGCGCCATCCCCGCGGAGAGATTGCGCGTCAGCTCCTCGGCTCGACGGCTCATCCCCACCCGCTCGAGAAGCTCCGCGATCCGGCCATCGGGCGCCTCGAGGCCGTGGAGGGTCGCGTGGAAGGTGAGGTTCTCGCGCACGGTCAGGTCGCGGTACAGAAGTGGCTCGTGGCCGACGTACCCGATCCGACCCCGCACCCGCCACGCCTCGCGAGGGAGGCGCGCCCCGAGCACGAAGACGTCGCCGCCGCTCGGCCGCAGCAGGGTCGCGAGCACCCGGAGGAGTGTGGTCTTGCCGGAGCCGTTGGGGCCGATCACGACGAGGCTCTCGCCGAGGGCCAGCTCGACGCTCACGTCCTGAAGCGCGACGCGGTCCCCGAACTCGCGCCACAGGCCCGCGAGCCGGATCGCGGGGCCGGGCTCCGCCTGGGATCCGCGCCCCTCGCCCACGCCGGGGGCGCGCTGGGTGCTCGTGGCCACTCGGACCCGAATCTACCCCTTAGGCCGTATTAAGGAGGGTGTCTAGCTTCATATGCATGAGCGAGAGCCGCAGGGCACGTCGCCGAGGAGCGTGTCTCGTCGCCGTGGTCGTGGTGGCGGGGGCGATCGCCGCCGTCGCGGGCGCGATGCTCGGAGCGGATGAGCCCGGATCCGCCGCCGAGCGCGCAGCCGACGTTCCGAGGACCGCGCTCGCCGACGCCGAGCGCTCACGCACGCGTCGCGACGAGCGCGATCCCCCCGATCCGCGGATCGAGTGGCGCGAGTCGCGCGCGGTCGGTCTTCCCCACGCCGGCACCCTCGAGGGGGGAGTGAAGCTGCCCTTCGGCGGGCCCAACTACTTCACCTGGGACCCGATCCAGAAGGAGTCACCGAACCGGGGGTGGCGCCGGTGGGGCACCGACGGGCTCGTGAGGACGACGCTGCGCGTCGTGCGCGAGTTCGCCGCCGCCCATCCGCGCGCGCCGCGGATCGGGATCGGCGACCTGAGCAGGCCGCGCGGCGGCGACTTCGGCCCCCGCTACGGCCTCCCCGGCCACGCCTCACACCAGAGCGGGCTCGACGCCGACCTCTACTACCCGCGCCTCGACCGCCGGGAGCGGGCCCCGCTCGGGGCGGGGCAGATCGACCGCGAGCTCACCCAGGACCTCGTCGACCGCTTCGTCGGCGCCGGGGCCGAGACCGTCTTCGTCGGCCCGAGCACGGGCCTCGGCGGCCCACCCGGTGTCGTCGTCCCGCTCGTCAACCACGACAACCACCTTCACGTGCGGATGCCGGGATGACCGCCGGCGGGCCTGCCGGGTAAGCTGAGCGCAGGGAATGGGCAGGGTCAGGAAGCGCCATGCAGCGATAGGGATTGCCGCTCTCCTCGCGGCCGCGCTCGCGATGCCGGCATCGGCGTCGGCGCTCACGATCACGATCGGCGACGACAACCAGTACGCGCCGCCGAGCGCGACCCAGGACCTCGGCGCCGGGAGCTTCGACTGGGAGTGGGGCCCGGGCGGCTCGGGGACCTTCGAGGAGCACAACGTCGTCCAGGACGAAGGGCTGTTCGACTCCGGGGAGCCGGTGCTCAATCGCGCGGGCGGGTTCACCGTCACCGCGTCGGCGGGCTCGTTTCCCTACTTCTGCGAGATCCACGTCGGGATGGTCGGCGAGGTGAGCGTCCGGCCGGTGACCGCGAGCGCGAGGGCGGGCGACGGAATCCGCGTCGCGTGGGCCGACGCCACGACGACGACCGGCTCGAGCTACGACGTCCGCTACAAGGCCGGCAAGAAGTGGAAGCCGTGGCGCAAGAAGACCTCGAAGCCGGCCGGCACCTTCGGGCGCAACGGGAAGCCGGTGAAGCTGCGAAAGAAGGTCAAGCTTCAGGCTCGCTCGAGGGCCGGCAGCGCGACGAGCGAGTGGTCGCCGGTCCTGAAGCTCGAGCGCTGAGCGCTCAGCGACCCTTGCGCAGCGTTCGCGCCGTCGCCCGCAGGAGCGGCACGGCGCCCTCGCGCAGCGCGCGCAGGCGATTGCCGTTTCGCCCGTAGACGAGCCGCGCTGACGCCCGCACGGCGTCGCCGAGCGTGCGGTCGTACGGCTGCCACCAGAAGTCGCGGGTCAGCCCGGGCTCCCACGCCACGAGCTTGATGTTCACGCACTCGTAGAACCCGAACTTGGAGTGCGAGCGGCCCAGTCCCGACTCCTTGACTCCCCCCCACGAGCACTGGCAGGCGCCGTGGGAGTAGGAGTGGTCGTTGATCCACACCATCCCGGACTCGATCCGGCGCGCCATCCGCTCGCCCTTCGCGCGGTCCTTGGTCCAGATCGAGGACCCGAGCCCGAACTGAGAGTCGTTCGCCATCTCGAGCGCGTCGGCCTCGCTCTCGACGGTGACGATCGGAAGCACGGGGCCGAAGATCTCCTCCCGCATGATCCGCATCTCGTGCGTGACCCCGGTGAGCACGGTCGGGGCGATGAACCTGCCCGTGAACCCCGGAACCTCGCGTGGGCCGCCGGTGAGCCGCTCCGCCCCGCTGGCGATCGCATCGTCGACGAGCTCCGTGACGAGATCCGCCTGCTCGGAGGAGACCATCGGCCCGATCTCGGTGTCCCACTGCATCGGGTCACCGACCGTGAGCCGCTCGGTCTCCCGAACCACGCCCTCGATGAAGCGGTCGGCGCCCTCTCGCACCACGTAGGTGCGCTCGATCCCCGAGCACGTCTGGCCGGCGTTCGCGAACCCGCCCCACACGGCGCCGGAGACGGCGTTCGCGAGATCGGCGTCGGCGCACACGATCTGGGGGTCCTTGCCCCCGAGCTCGAGCACCGAGCCCTTGAGCAGCTTCGCGCACACCTCCCCGACGCGGCGCCCGACCTCGACCGAGCCGGTGAAGAGGATCTTTCCCGCCGAGGACTCCGCCAGGGCGCCCCCGACCGCGCCTCCGCCGTGAACCGTTCTCACGAGCCCCTCGGGCACCCCCGCCTTCTCGAACGTCTCCCGGATCCGCTCGCCGAGCAGCGGGGTCAGGCTCGCCGGCTTCAGCACCACGCCGTTGCCCGCCATCAGCGCGATCGCGACCTCGCCGAAGGGGATCGACCACGGGTAGTTCCACGGGGCGATCACGCCGACGACCCCGATCGGCTCGTAGCTGAAGAAGCTCTTCTTCGACTTGAGGAAGAGCTGCGGGTACGGGATCCGCTCGTCCGCGAGGATCTTCGGCCCGTTGTCCGCGCACCAGTGAAGGAGGTCCACGGTCGGCAGCAGCTCCATCGTGTAGCTCTCCACGCGCGGCTTGCCCTGCTCGCGCGTGAGCAGCTCGGCGATCTCGTCGAGGTCGGCGAGCAGGACCTCGGCGGCCTCGCGCATGTAGCGCGCCCGGTCCTCGAGCGACAGCTCGCCCCAGAACGGCTGCACCTCGGCGACCTCGTCGACGACCGCCTGGACCTGGTCCGGGGCGATCGTCCCCACCGAGCCGACGACCTCGCCGGTGGCGGGGTTGAGCGACTCGAGTGAGCCGGTCGCCTTCGTCTCGTCGCGGGCCGCCGTCGCTGCTTCCATCTCTCGGTCCTTTCCTGGCTGGGCAGCCAATTGTATGCGCGACTCAGCCGCGATCCGACCGCAGGCGGCGCCGGACCTCCTCGAGCCGCCGGCCGAGCTCACCCTCGAACCCGCGGTCGGTGGGCTCGTAGAAGCGCTCGGACTCGAGCCCCTCCGGCGCCAGCGGCTGGGTGCCGATCCCGCCGGGCTGGTCGTGGGAGTACTCGTATCCGACCCCGCGCCCGAGCTTCCGGGCGCCCGGGTAGTGCGCGTCCTGGAGGTAGGGCGGCGGGGGCTTCGCCCCGTGCTCGCGGACGTGGCCGATCGCCCGCGAGATCCCCCGGTAGGACGCGTTCGACTTCGGCGCGAGCGCCAGGTACGCGGCGGCCTGCCCGAGGTTGAGCGTCGCCTCGGGTAGCCCCACACGATCGACCGCGTCCGCCGCCGCGTTCGCGACCACGAGCGCCATCGGGTCGGCGTTCCCGATGTCCTCCGAGGCGAGGATCACCATCCGGCGGGCGATGAAGCGCGGGTCCTCGCCCCCCTCGACCATCACCGCGAGGTAGTAGAGCGAGGCGTCGGGATCGGACCCGCGGGTGGCCTTGATCCACGCCGAGATGTAGTCGTAGTGGCGGTCGCCCTCGCGGTCGTACAGGAGCGCCTTGCGCTGGAGCGCATCCTCAACTCCCGCGACGTCGACCCGCCCCCCGCCCTCGCGCGCCGCCTCGACCGCACGCTCGAGCCCGCCGAGCGCGATCCTTGCGTCTCCGCCCGCTCGGTCGGCGAGGAGCTCGATCGCGTCTGGGTCCACCTCGAGTGGGTCGGGGATCCCGCGCTCGTCGCCCAGCGCGCGGCGGACGAGCTCCGCGGTCTGATCCGGTCCCAGGGCGCGGAACTCGTAGATCTGGGAACGCGAGAGCAGGGCCGAGATCACCTCGAAGTAGGGGTTCTCCGTCGTCGCTCCGATCAGCGTGATCAGCCCCTCCTCGACCGCGGGCAGGAGCGCGTCCTGCTGTGCCTTGTTGAAGCGGTGGATCTCGTCGAGGAAGAAGATCGTCGGCTTGCCGGCCGCCTCGCGCCGCTCCTCGGCGCGCTTGATCACGGCCCGCACCTCCGGCCGGCCCGCGTTCACGGCCGAGGCCTCCTCGAACGCGCCGCGTGCCCGGGCGGCGATGATCCTCGCCAGGGTGGTCTTACCGGAGCCCGGCGGGCCGTAGAAGATCGCGCTGTGGGGCTCGCCGGCCTCGATCGCGGCCCGCAGGGTGGAGCCGGGCGCGAGCAGGTGCTCCTGGCCCAGCAGCTCGTCTAGGTCGCGCGGGCGCATCCGCACGGCGAGCGGAGCCTCCTCGGGAGGGACGCCGGTGCGCCCGCGCGGCGCCTCGCCCGTGTCGAAGAGCCGCTCCATGCTCGATGGAGTATGAACCTCGGCCCGTGGAAGCATTCGAGCTGATCGCGCTCGTCGTATGGGCCTTCGCGGTCGGGGTGCTCGGCGGCGTCGTCGGGCTCGTGCTCGGGAACCTGCGACTGCCGCTCGTCGTGCTCCTCGCCTCCTCGCCCGCGGCCGGAGCGGGCGCCAACGTGGCGATCAGCGGGGCCGCCGCGGTCGCCTCGGCCGGGACCCACGCGCGCGCCGCGCGGGTCAACTGGCGCCTGTTCGCGTGGATGGCGCCGCCCTCGCTCGTGGGCGGGATCGTCGGCGGGGTCGTCTCGGGGCTGCTCCCCGACCGCCTGCTGCTCGCCGCGATCGGGCTCGTGGTCCTGTACGGAGCCGTCGAGGTGCTTCGCTATCGCCGCCCGACCGAGGTCGAGCCGCCCGGGGCATCGCGGACACGTCTCGTAAGCGCCGCGGTGGTCGGGTTCGCGGTCGGGGTGCTCGGTGGGTTCGTCGGGCTGATCCTCGGCTCGCTGCGGCTCCCGGCGATGGTCAAGTGGGTGGGTGTCGGCCCCTACGCGGCCGTCGGCACGAACGCCGCGGTCGGCGTCGTCGTCGGGGTCGGCGGGCTCGTGGGACACATCCCGAGCGGAGTCGCCTGGGACCTGTTCGCGGTCGGGTGCGCCGGGGCGGTTCCGGGCACCTACCTCGGTGCCAAGCTAACGGGGCACCTCGGCGAGGAGGCGCTGCTGCGGGCGATGGCGGCCGTGCTCGCCCTCACCGGCCTCGCGATGCTCGTCCAGGCGATCGCGGGGTGAGGGGTAGTCTGGTCCGATGAGCGAGGAGGTCGCGCTCGCGCCGGACGCGGGACTCGGGACGGATGCAGTCGAGCTCCTCCAACGCCTGATCCGAATCGATACCTCGAACCCGCCCGGGAACGAGGCCGAGGCCCAGGCGCTGTTACGCGACCTGCTCGCCGGCGCCGGCTTCGGGTGCGAGATCGCCGCGCTCGATCCCACGCGGCCGAATCTTGTCGCGCGGCTGCGCGGCGCCGCGCCGGGTCCCGTGCTTTGCCTGCTGGGCCACGCCGACACGGTCCCGGCCGAGCCGGCCGATTGGACCGCGGACCCGTGGTCGGGCGAGCGCCGCGACGGCGAGATCTGGGGGCGAGGGGCGCTCGACATGAAGGGTCAGGTGGCCGCGGAGGTCGCGGCCGCCGTGTCGCTCGCCCGCGGAGGGTGGCGGCCCGCCGCCGGCGACCTCCTGGTCGTCGTCACCGCGGACGAGGAGCGCGGCGCGGCGCTCGGAGCGCAGTGGCTATGCGAGGAGCGCCCGGAGCTCGTCCGTAGCGACCTCGTCGTCAACGAGGGCGGCGGGGTGGCGATCGAGCTCGGGGGACGGCGCTTCTACACCGTGGCGCTCGGGGAGAAGGGAGTGTGCAGGCTGCGCCTCCGCGTTCACGGCCGCGCCGGCCACGCGTCGATGCCGCGGATCGGCGACAACGCGGTGCAGAGGATGGCGGCACTGCTCGAGCGAATTGCGGGCCGGGCGCAGATCGAGCCCACCCCGGAGGGGGTGCGGTTCCTGTCGGCGCTGCTCGACGAGGACCTGAGCGACGCCGGAAGCGAGGAGCTGGCCCACGCCGTCGAGCGCCTGCGCGAGGAGGACCAGGCGGCGGCGGACTATCTCGCCGAGCCGCTGCTCAGCGTCACGCTCGCGCCGGTGATGATCGAGGGCGGGATCAAGGAGAACGTGATTCCGGCCCACTGCGAGGCGCTGATCGATTGCAGGGTCCCGCCGGGGCTGGGAGAGGAGCACGTCCGTCGCAGGCTCGCGGACACGCTCGGCGATGGGGACTGGGAGGTCGAGATCCCCGAGTGCGTCGTCGGGAATCGCTCACCGTTCGAGGGGCCGTTGGCCGAGGCGATCGGGGACTGGATCTCCGAGACCGACCCGGGGGCTGTCCCTGTGCCGACCGCGATGGCGGGCTTCAGCGACAGCCACTGGTTCCGGAAGGCCTTCGGGGCGACCGCCTACGGGTTCTGGCCGCGAAGCGCGATGACCCTCGGCGAGCTGCCCCTGATCCACGGTGCCGACGAGCGCGTCGCAGTCGCCGACGTCGAGCTCTCGGCGCGCTTTTACTTCGACCTCCCGCCACGGGTGCTCGGGTGAGCGACGCCGCGACGCCCGAGCTAGCCAACCCGGCCGTGTCCGGGAACGGCGCCTCGCCGCGGCTCCGGCTCGGCGGGATGGCGCTTCGCAACGGCCTCCTGATCCACGGCCCGACCTCGTGGTCAATCGCCGCGCGAGCGCCCGACGGCGAGCTCGCGGTCGCGTCGGGGCGCAAGCCGACGTTCTCCCCTCGGCTCGCGGCCGTGCCCCTGCTGCGCGGCCCGCTGAAGCTGCTGGAGGGGTTCGCGGTGGTTCCCCTCGCGCGTCGCGAGCTTCCCGCCGCGCGGCTTCCGCTCGAGGACACGAGGGTGCTCGCCGCCGCGGGCCTGGTCACGCTGCTGAGCGGGGTGCTTCGGCGGGGGCGCGAGGCGACCATCGCTCGCGAGAGCATCGCGGCGGCCCTGGGGGCGATCCCGGCGCTCGTGGCGCTGAGCGACTCCGATCTCGCCGCCTATCACGGCGTCGAGCACAAGGCGATCGGCGCGTACGAGCAGGGTCGGTCGGACCCGCGCGAGGTTCCCAAGGAGCACGAGCGGTGCGGCTCGCACCTGGTGGCACCGCTGCTCGTGCTCTCGATCGCCGGCCAGGTGACCCTGGAGCGCCTCCTCGAGAGGCCCGGCCCGATCGCACGCGGGATCGCCGGCTTCGCCGGGGTCGCGATCGCCGCCGAGCTGTTCGCGTGGAGCGAGCGCAATCCCAACTCGCCGCTCGCCCGCGCCTTCCGCCGCCCGGGGACCGAGATCCAGCGCCTCGTCGCGACTCGGGAGCCGACCGACGAGCAGCTCGAGGTCGGCTCGGCGGCGCTGGCCGAGATCCTGCGCGCGGAGAGCGCCGCGTCGGCCTGAATCAGCTCGGCCCTGCCCGGCCGTGTCGGGGTCGTAGACTCATCGCCCCATGTTCGATCGCATCGATCACGTCGGCGTCGCCGTGGCGGACCTCGATACGGCCGCCACCCTCTACGAGGGGACCTTCGGGATGTCGCTCGCTCACCGCGAGCGGGTGGAGTCGCAGGGGGTCGAAGCGGCCCTGCTGGACGTCGGCGACGGCCACGTCGAGCTCCTGCAGCCGCTCGGTCCCGAGACCGTCGTCGGAAGGTTCATCGAGCGCCGCGGCGAGGGCCTCCATCACGTCGCCTATGCCGTCGAGGACATCGACGCGTCGCTGGACCGGCTCCGGGATGCGGGTGTCGAGCTGATCGACGAGGAGCCGCGGGCGGGAATCCGCGGGAGCCGCGTCGCGTTCCTGCACCCGAACGCGACCGGCAGCGTGCTGACCGAGATCGTCGAGCCGGCCGGGGAAGGCTGAGTAGGGGAGGACTCGATGGCGACCGAGACCCGACGCGTGGAGATCGGCTTTGGCGGTGGCCAGGTCGCGGCGGTTCGGCTCGCCGACGACGCGCTCGCGGGGCTCCGCAAGGCGCTCGACGACGGCGCCGCGTGGCACGCCCTCGCCGCCCAGGACGCCGAGCTCGTCCTCGACCTCCGCCAGGTCGTGTTCCTGCGCGTCGAGGGCAGCTCCCGTACGGTCGGGTTCTGACGCGCGCCGTGTTCGGCAAGCTTGTGGTCGGCGCCGCGCTCGCGATACTCGCGGTCGCGTACTGGTGGCGCCGGAACCCGTCGGCTTGCCCGTACGGCCAGCGCTTCTGGGTCCAGGCGCCGCATCCGTTCATCACCCGCGATCGGCTCCGCGGGATCCTCGGCCCGGCGCCGGGGGACCGGGTGCTCGAGATCGGTCCCGGGATCGGCTACTACACCCTCGACCTCGCCGAGTGGGTTGGGCCCCGGGGCCGGGTTGACGTGTTCGACCTCCAGCAGGAGATGCTCGACCACACGATGGCCCGCGCGGAGGAGCGCGGACTTGCGAACCTTCGGCCGACCCTCGGCGACGCGCAGGCGCTGCCCTACGACGACGACTCGTTCGACGCCGCGGTCCTCGTCACCGTCCTCGGCGAGATCCCCGACCAGGACGCCGCGCTGCGCGAGCTCGAGCGGGTGCTCGTGCCGGGCGGGCGGCTGATCGTCGGGGAGCTGTTCGGCGACCCGCACATGGTCACCCTCGACGCGCTCCGGCGCCGCGCCGAGTCCGCGGGGCTCGTGTTCGAGCGCCACGTCGGCCCCAAGCTCGCCTACTTCGCCCGGCTCCGGGCGTGA
>JBOGZL010000187.1:0-2302 GCA_050697195.1 Solirubrobacterales bacterium | reverse complement strand
GGCGCGGACTGCGCGCCTCGGCCGCCCGCGCGATCCGCAGATCGACGCCGCAGTGCTCGATGCGACGGTCGCCGTGCTCAACGAGTCGGGCTACGGCGGCCTTACGCTCGAGGAGATCGCGCGGCGTGCCGCGACGACGAAGCCCGCGATCCGCCGTCGCTGGCCCAATCGCCAGCACGTCGTGCTCGCGGCGCTCGGTCGGCGCCTCGGAGAAGCGAAGGCTCCGGACACCGGCTGCACGCTGTGCGATCTCGATGAGTGCCTCAAGGTGTTCGTGGCTGCCTTCCGGCGCATTTCGCCGGGCGTGATCGGCCCGCTGTTCGCCGACAGCGCCGGGGATCGCGAGCTGCGGGCGGCATTCATGACCACGCTGTTCGACCCGCCGCGCGCGGCCGTCAAGGAGACCCTCGACCGGGCGCACGCGCGAGGAGACCTCCGCGAGGACGTCGATCGCGACATGGCCCTCGATCTGATCGGATCGTTGGTCCACTACCGCGCCCTGTTCGGCCACGCTCGAACCAGCAACGCTGAGATCGAGCGCGCGGTCGAAGCGCTCCTGCGGGGCATCGCATCTGACTACCCGAGGCTGCTCGAGCACAGCCGCCAGGTGACCGGAGATCCCAAGCTGCATCACATGCACGCTTGACGGCCCCGATCAACCTCGGCCAGGCCGGATGCGCCCAAGGGCCAACCGACGCGGGCACGGGGGCTCTGTCGGCGACCTCGGGGCCGAGCCGAGGTTCAGGGCAAGCAGGGCGGTTGCCGCGATGCCAGCTGCGACGACGAGTACGGCTGCGCTGAGACCATCGGCGGTCGCTATCCGCAGCGCGTCGCCGGCGAGTCCATCGGTGCCGGAGTTGGCCACCAGGACGAGAAGCGCGAGGCCGACGGCGGCGCCAACCGATGTGCTGGTCGAGGCGATGCCTGAAGCGACCCCCTGGTCTGAGTCGGACACTCCCGTCCCCGCAGCGATGAATATCGTGGTGAACACGACCCCGTCGCCGATGCTGAGCGCGATCAGCCCCGGGATCAGCTCGGGGTAGGACCCGTCGGGGGACATCGCGAGTCCGAGCGCCAGTGCGCCAAGCGCCCCAACGCCGAGAGCGCCGATCAGAGTCATCCGCAGCCCACAACGCGTCGCCACCCGCCCAGCGAGCGCCGAGCCGGCGACAACAAACGCGGTCGGCAGCAGGAAGGCGACGCCGGTCTCCAGCGCGTCGTAGCCGTGCACGTCCTGGAAGTAGAGCGTGAGGAAGTAGAGCACCGAGCCGAAGGTCGCCCAGAACAGGAACGCGATCGCGACCGCGGTGCGGAGGTTGCGGTTGGCGATCAGCGCCGGGGGGGCAAGCGGGTCGCGGCTGCGCCGCTCGATGACCAGGAGAGCTGCGACCAGGAGCGCGCTCGCTGCCGCGCTGGCGACGATGGCGGGGGAGTCCCAGCCGAGCTTCGGGCCCTGGACGAGGGCGAACACAAGCAAGGTGACGCCCAGGGTGGCGGCGAGCGCACCCGGAAGGTCGAAGCTGCGGCTGCTGTCGCGCTCGCGGTCGGCGGGGATCAGCGTGAACGCGAGCAGCATCGCCAGCCCGGCCAGCGGAACGTTTACGAAGAACACCGCTTCCCAGCCCAGCGCCTGGGTCAGGACGCCGCCGAGCAGCACGCCGACCACGAGCCCTGCCGCGCCGGCCCCGCCCCAGACCGCCAGCGCGCGGTTGCGATCGCGGCCCTCGGCGAACATAGTGTTGACCAGCGACAGCGTGGCCGGGAAGAGGAGCGCTCCGCCGAGGCCCTGCGCGGCGCGGGCGCCGAGCAGAAGCTCGGACGTCGCGGCGAGTCCGCCGGCGAGCGAGGCGCCGGTGTAGACCGCGAGCCCCGCGACGAAGATCCGGCGTCTTCCGAGCAAGTCTGCGGCGCGACCGCCGAGCAGCAGGAAGCCCGCCGATGCCACGGCATAGGCACTGATCACCGACTGCAGCGTCTGGGCGGAATACCCCAGCTCGCGCCCGATCTCGGGGAGTGCCACCACGACGATGTACTGATCGAGCGAAACGATCAGCATCGCGAAGGCCAACAACGCCAGGGTTGCCGCCTGGCGTTTCGAACGGAGCCGATCGACAGCAGGCGATGCGTCGATGAAGGACATGAGGGAACTCCTCGCGGGGTCGGGATCAGGGCGCTTGGCGTATACGATCCGATCCGGACTATAACGTAAGGTGGCAACGGCGTTGCCTTGGACCCACCGGCAAGCTCATCAGGTGCCAGCAGACTGAGCAATGAAAGCTGCGCCCATGCTCGACCACGTCGG
>JBOGZL010000186.1:0-6644 GCA_050697195.1 Solirubrobacterales bacterium | reverse complement strand
ATCTGCTTGCAGATCGCGCGCCTGGTGCTTGGCTCTCCGAGCACGATGCGAAGGCGCTCCTTCGAGAGGCGGGCATTCCGGTCGTCCCGGGACGCGTGGCCGCGGACGCGGACGACGCCGTCACGATCCTCGTCGAGCTCGGCCCCCCGGTCGCGGCGAAGCTCAGCGGCGAGGGGGTGCGTCACAAGAGCGACCTCGGGGCGCTGGCGCTCGACCTCCACACGGAGGACGAGCTCCGCTCGGCGCACGAGCGTCTGATCGCGCTTGGCGAGGGCGACGTCCTCGTGGAACGACTCGCCGCGCCCGGCGTCGAGCTGCTCGTCGCCGCCCAGCGCGACGGCGTGGTCCCGTCGCTCGTCGTCGGGCTCGGAGGGGTGTGGACGGAGACCCTCGACGACGCCGCGATCGTCCCGCTGCCCGCGGGACCGGAGCGCGTCGAGCGCGCCCTTCGCCGACTCAGGGGGGCTTCGCTTCTGACCGGCGGGCGCGGGCGCCCCGAGCTCGACGTCGCCACGGCGGCCGCCGTCGCTGCGGCCGCGGGCGAGCTGCTGCTCTCGGCGGAGCTCGACCTGCTCGAGCTGAACCCCGTCGTCGTCTACGAGGACGGCGCCGTGGTCGTCGACGCCCTCGGCAGGGCGAGCATCGCCGCCGCCCCGACGCCGAGCAGCACGGCGGTCAGCAGGTAGGCGAGGTCCGCGCTCGCGACCTCCAGCAATCCGCCGGCTATCAGCGGGCCGATCGCGTACCCGGCCGCGTACAGAAGGTTGAGTAGCCCGTAGCCGAGGCCCCGCTGCACCTCCCCGAACGCCTCGTCCAGCCACGGGACGGCGGCGGAGAACGAGAGGCTGAACCCGGCCCCGAACAGGGCGAGCGCCAGCGCCGCCCCCAGCGTGCTCTCGAGGACGGCGAGAAGCGCGACCGAGAGCGCCAGCGTCGCAAGCCCCGCCATCGCGGGAGCCCGTCTTCCACGCCGATCCCCCCACCGACCGCCGATCGGCGCCAGCGGGGCGTCGACCGCGATCGAGAGCGCGAACAGGAGCCCGATCGCCGAGCTGGAGAGGCCGAGGCGGAGATCGAGATCGAGTGGAGCGACCAGCTCCACCACGCCGAGCACCGCAGCCCCCCCGATCGCGATCCCGATCGCGACGGCGCCGATCCCCGATCTCGTCGCCCGGATGATGGTCCCCCAAGCGGGGGTCACCACGGGCTCCCGTCGCGTCTCGCGCGGAAAGACGAACACCACCGCAGCCGCGAGCACCGCCGAGGCGCCGCACACGATCAGGAACGGGGCGCCGAAGCCGAGCAGGTCGGCGGTCACCCCTCCCAGCGCCGGGCCGCCGATCGATCCGACGCTGTTCGCCGCGAGCGCGAGCCCGATCGCCTCGCCCCGCTTCCCCGGTGGCGCGAGGTCGGAGACGACGGAGAGGGCGGCGATCCAGCTTCCCGCCGCCCCGATCCCCTGGACGGCGCGAGCCGCCATCAGGACCGCGAGCGAATCGGACACCGCGATCAGCGCGGACCCGGCCCCCGTGAGCAGCAGCCCCCCGATCAGCAGCGGCCGCCGCCCGATCTCGTCGGCCGCTCGCCCCAGCGGGAGCGAGAGCAAGACCACCGGCACCGCGTACACGGTCAGCGAGATCCCGAGCGCCGCCTCGCTCGCGCCGGTTCGATCCTCGATCTCCGGCAGAAGCGGCGCGATCAGGCCGAGCAGCGCCGTGTCCATCGCGACCGCGGCGACCGCGACGGCAAGGATCGCCCGGCGGCGGGTGACTGGGGACTCAGTCTCGATAGTGCTCGATGGCGCCTGTCCTCTCCAGGTCGCCCTCGTGGATCGCCTCGACATCGAGGATCACATCGATCTCGTCGCTGACCAGCCGCCCTCCTCCCGGGAGCTCATCCTGCCATGAGACTCCGAAGTCGTGGCGGTTGACCCTCGTGCGGCCCTCGAACCCGATCCTGCGCATCGTTCCACGGTTCTCGTCCCCGACCCAGAACGGCGTCTCCCACTCGCCGAGGTAGGCAACGTCGAAGTCCACGGCCCGCGTGCTGCCCCGAATCGTCACGTCGGCGACCGCCTTGAAGTGGGTGTCGCCGACGCGCTCGACCAGTCGCCCGGCGAAGGTGAGCCTGGGATGGCTCTCGACGTCGAAGAAGTCCGCGCTTCGCAGGTGGGCGTCGCGATTCGGCTCACCCGTCCACAGCTTCGTCGTGTCGACCTCTCCCTCGAAGGTCGCCTCCAGGCACTGATCCCAGTCGAACTCGAGCCGCCCATGGACGTCCTTGAACGCGCCGCGCACCCACGTGACCATCATGTGGCGGGCGCGGAACACGATCGCCGTGTGGCCCGGCTCGAAGATCCAGCCCGCCATCAGGCGGCCGATTCGCCCGGCGGGCCCGACTCGATCACGAACGCCACCTGGTCGAGGTAGCACCACGACCAGTCCTCCCCCGGCTCGAGCGAGGTGACGATCGGGTGGTCGGTGGCGGCCGCGTGGGCGCTGGCGTGCTTGTTGCGCGACGAGTCGCAGCAACCGACGTGGCCGCAGGTCCTGCAGACTCGGAGGTGGACCCAGCGATCGCCGGTCTTCAGGCACTCCTCGCAGCCGGCGACCTCGGAGGGCGCCTCCACCTGGACCCGGTCGAGATGAGTGCACGTCGGCATGTTGGTCATAGCGATAACAGAGCCGTCAAGGTCGCGGGCGGCCGGTCGCCCCGGAACGCCGGTTCGTACCATGGGTTCACGGGGGCGCGACCGAGGAAGGCGTCGCAATTGGCCGAGACCGAGGTATTCGAACGCCGTCGCTGGATCGCACTCGCGCTGCTGTGCAGCGCGCAGTTCGTCGTCATTCTCGACGCGGCGATCGTCAACGTCGCCCTGCCGACGATCGGGGACGCTCTGTCGTTCTCGCAGGAGAACCTCTCGTGGGTCGTCAACGCGTACGTGCTCACGTTCGGAGGCTTCCTGCTGCTCGGCGGGCGACTCGCCGACCTGCTGGGGCGACGCCGCGTCTTCATCGGCGGACTGATCCTGTTCGCGATCGCGTCGCTCGCCGGTGGCCTCGCCGAATCGGAGGGCGTGCTGATCGCGGCCCGCGCCGTCCAGGGACTCGGCGCCGCGATCCTCTCGCCATCCGCGCTCTCGATCATCACGACGACCTTCCGCGACGGCGCGGAGCGCAACAAGGCGCTCGGCGCGTGGGGCGCGGTGGCCGGGAGCGGCGGCGCCGCGGGCGTGCTGCTCGGCGGGGTGCTCACCGAATACCTCGGCTGGGAGTGGGTGCTGTGGGTGAACGTCCCGATCGGGATCGTGGCGGCGGCGATCGCTCCGATGCTGATCCGCGAGAGCCGGGCGGAGTCGGAGACGCGGTCATTCGACCTCGCGGGCGCGGTCACCGTCACAGCCGGCCTCTCGGTGCTCGTCTACGCGCTCGTCGACGCGGAGCAGGAGGGGTGGGGCTCGGCGCAGACGATCGGCCTGCTGGCCGTCGCCGCCGCGCTGATCGCCGCGTTCGTGGCGGTCGAGCGCCGCTCGGACTCGCCGCTGGTCCCGTTCGGGATCTTCCGGCTTCGGACGCTCACCGGGGCCAACGTCATCGGTGTGCTCACCGGGGCGTCGCTGCTCTCGATGTTCTTCTTCATCTCGCTCTACATGCAGCAGGTGCTGGGATACAGCGCGATCAAGGCGGGGCTCTCGTACCTGCCGCTCGCGCTCACGATCATCCTCACCGCCGGGGTGGCCTCGCAGCTCGTCACCCGCGTCGGCTTCAAGCCCGTGTTGGCTGCCGGGCTGACGCTGATCGCAGCGGGGCTGTTGTGGTTCTCGCAGGTATCGGTCGGCGGCGGATTCACGGCCGACGTCCTCGGACCTTCGCTGCTGGCGGCCGCCGGGCTCGGCTTCGCGTTCGTCCCCCAGACGATCGCCGCCGTCGCCGGGGTCGCGGACCGCGAGGCCGGGCTCGCAAGCGGCCTCATCAACACATCGCAGCAGGTGGGCGGAGCGCTCGGGCTCGCGGTCCTGGCGACGATCGCGAACGCCCGCACCGACGATCTGGTGGCGAGCGCCGGGGGCGATCCCGCGGCGCTGCCGAACGCGCTCACCGAGGGGTTCCAGGCAGCGTTCCTCGGCGGCGCGGTGATCGCCGCGCTCGGCCTCGTGGCGACGCTGGTGCTGATCCGCAGTCGCGACAGCCGCGCCCATGTCGAGCTGGGAGGCGGGGGTGCGGACGAGCGCGTCGCCGAGGCGGACGCCTAGGCAGAGCGCGGGCGGCTTGGCCTACGCGGTTCGGCGGGAGCGCTCGGACGACGGCTCGAGAGCAGGTCCTGGAACAGACGCTCCTTGACCCCCTCGACGGGTCGCGGCCAGTCGAGGCGGCGCAGCCGTTCCTCGAGTCCCACGAGGTCCTCCCCCGAGCTCTTCGCCTGGGTAGGCTCGCGATCCCCCTCAGGTCGCAGCCTCACGCGATTGAGTCTAGGCCCCGGCCGGGAGCGAATCAAACCGGAACCGTCAGGCGGCCGCGATGTCCGCGACGATCGCGACGAGGATGCATGCGAGCACGGCCAGCGCCGCGAGCAGGACCCTGGCCTCTGAGATCAGTCCATCACGCGGGCTCATCTACCCGAACAACGCGGAACCGGGGGCATTCGTGTCAACGGCTTCGATCGAATACGATTCGCGTGGTATGGCGGACGGGGAGAGAGGGACCTCCCCCGGCCTGCGGTTTCCGCAGCGCCAGTTTCTGTACTGCCTGATTCCGTCCGAGCTCGCCCCCGAGCTGCACGCCCCGCTTCGCGATCACTTCGCCGGCGATCCCGGGATTGAGGTCGTGGTCGATAGGCGCTCGCGCGAGCGCCGGGCCGCGCCCGAACGGCGCACGATCGAGGACGAGCCGAGCGACGCCGCCGAGCAGCGCAGGATCCGGAGCCCATCGGGTCGCAGGGTCGGCGAGCGTCGCGCGACCGTGATGGAGCTCGATCACGCTCCCCCGCTCCCGCCCGCCGCGGGCTGGAATGCGGAGGAGCTGACCTTCGTCGAGCGACTCGAGCCCTCCTCCGAGCACGCGGAGGAGATCGACACCGCCCGGCTCGTGACCGCGTTCCAGGACGGCGACCAGGAGGCGTTCACCGAGCTCTACATCCGCTACTTCGACCGCGTGTACGCGTATCTCCAGATGCTGGTCGGCGACAGCGGTGCCGCGGAGGCGGCGACCCACGCGGCGTTTGTCGAGGTGCTGGACGGGCTGGCGGACTACGAGCGTGGCCGGCAGCCGTTCCGGGCCTGGCTGTTCGCGGCGGTCCGGCGGGCCGCGTTGCGGGAGCTCCGCGGATCCGAGGACGGCGCCGTCGAGGACCCCCTCCCCGCGGGCTCCGAGCTCGAGCGGGCCGCGCACGAGGACGAGGAGCTCCATGCGCTTCACTGGGTCACCGACCGCGACCTTCTCGTCCTGGTCGAGCAGCTCGCCCCGTCCCAGCGCCAGGTCCTGCTGCTCCGCTACATGCTCGACCTCCCCTCGAGCCAGGTGGCCGAAGTGGTTGGGCGCAGCCCACAGGAGGTTCGCGAGCTTCAGGACCGCGCCCTGAGCCTTCTGCGCGAGCAGCTCCACGAGCTGGAGTCGCCCGCGGGCGACGCCGAGCTGCCTGCCAACGGCGCCTGAGTCGCCGGGCGCGAACGGCGGTACGCTGGCGTCGTGCCCGCCGGGGCGAAGCTCCACTCGCTCTCGCTCTCCCATCCCTCCCAGGCCGCGCGGCTGATGCTCGAACGCAAGGGGATCGACCACGACGTGGTCGAGCTCCTCCCGGGCTTTCACCCGGTCCAGCTCCGTGCCGCGGGGTTTCGAGGCGGGACCGTGCCGGGCCTCAAGATCGAAGGTGCGAGGGTGCAGGGCTCGCGCCAGATCTCGCGCGCGCTCGACGAGCTGCATCCCGACCCGCCGCTGTTTCCGGCCGATCCCGGCGGGCGGGAGGAGGTCGTCGAAGCGGAGCGATGGGGCGAGGAGGTTCTCCAGCCCGCCCCGCGACGGATGTTCCGGTGGGGCGTCGCGGGCAGCGGCTCGATGCGCCGCTGGATGGCAGCGGACATCATGGGTTTGCCCGCTCCGAGCGTGATGGCCGCCGCCAACAAGCCGGTGGCGTGGTACTTCGCGCGAAAGAGCCGCGCCGACTTCGCGAGCGTGCGCGCGATCGCCGCGAGCGTCCCCGCGCTCCTCGATCGCGTCGACGAGCTGATCGCGGCGGGGACGATCGGCGGCGAGCCGAACGCCGCCGACTACCAGATCGCGACCGCGGTCCGCGTCCTCCTCGCCTATGACGACCTCAGGGGATCGATCGAGGGCCGGCCGTGCGCCGAGCTCGCGATGCGCACGCTTCCGGACTACCCCGGGCCGATCCCGCGTTTCCTGCCGCCGGAGTGGCTGGCGCCGCTCCAGGGCCGCTGAGGCGAGGAGCTGTTCAGGGGGTCATGACGATCTTCAGGGCCTCGCGGCGGTCGTACACCGCGTAGGCGTCGGGTGCCTCGTCGAGGCCCATGTGGTGGGTGACGAGCGGGGTCGGGTCGAGGACGCCGGAGGCGAGCATCGCCAGGACCCGGTCGAGATGCCCGATCACGTTCGCGTGCCCGGTGCGCAGGGTGAGCGCCTTGATCCACACGA
>JBOGZL010000185.1:0-4353 GCA_050697195.1 Solirubrobacterales bacterium | reverse complement strand
CCGCCTGGCCGGGCAGCATCCAGTTCAGAAGCACGCCATCGGCAACCGCGCCGCCGAGGCGGCACAGTCGTGGCCGCATCGCGGCCACGATGATGCGGGTCGCCTCGGGCAGAAGCGCGCGAAGCTCGGCCACCGCCCGCTGCAGAGGGTCGATCTGCACAGAGAGCGCACCGGATCCAATCCCGAGCCACAGCCTCGCGGGATCGATCCCGAGCCGGTCGACCTCCGCCGCGATCTGGGCCGGCTGATATCGGTGCAGCGGCAGTACCCCCACGCCGAGCTGGAGCTTCGCGGTGGTCGCGGCAAACTCCGCGAGCGTGTCCAGACCGCGAGCGTCCGGCTCGTCGTTTGACCACAGCGAGTGGTATCCGAGTTGCTCGCATTGAGCCGCCAGCTCCCGGGCGAGTCCCGCCTCCAGACCGGCGGTGACGCCCAGCCCACGATGCGTCGACGCGGACGCCATCATGACTTCCATCATGAGGCGTCGACGGCGTCGTCGCACGTTGCTCGCGCGGCTCGCGCGAGAAGCAGCGACGTTGCAGTCGCGGATGCGTTCCTCGCCTGCCGCTCCTCGCGCTTTGCGGAAGCACCAAGGCAAGGGGGTTCCGCTTCACTTGTCGCGGATGGAGTCGTGCAAACGTAGACAGCGAGCCGCCTCCGGCATGTCCCGTCCGGGCCGGGGAGTCTCGCAAGCCGGCCTTCGCGAGGCACGATGGTTGACTGTCGCTACCGAGCCGACGGTCAGCGAATCGCGGTACGTGAGCTCCCCCGCGAAAGCTCCCGACACAGCGCCGCCACGAGGGGCCAGCGGTCGACGGCCGACGCGTTGTGCGTTCCCACCAGGACGGCGTCGTGCTCGGGCGCGTGGAAGGCGAACGCCCCGATGAAGCCCGTGTGGCCGATCAGCTCCACCCCCTCGATCGAATTGAGCCCGGTCCCCAGCCCGTAGCGCTCGTATCGAAGCGCGTGCCCGGGTGGAAACGACGCGCCGGGCGTCCAGCGCGTCAGCTCCTCGAGCCCGCCGTAATCCACCACCCCACCCGTCCAGAGCCCGCGCACGAACCGGACCAGGTCGGGCGCGGTGGTGACGAGACCGCCGCCGGCCCAGTCGATCGTCGGGGTGACGGTCGTCAGATCAAGCTCGTCGGAGTAGTGGTGGGCGACCTCCGTGGCCCGCGCCGGCTCTTGACCCTCCAGCCAGGTCGCGTCCATCCCCAGCGGGTCGAAGACCAGCTGCCTGTAGACCGAGTGAAGCGGCAGGCCGGTCGCCTGCTCGACGAGAAGCCCGGCGACCACATAGCCGGTGTCCGAGTAGCCAAACCCCTCGCCGGGAGGAAACTGCGGCGTCCCGTGGGCGGCCGCGTGGTCGACCAACTCCACGGGCTGCCAGGCGCGCCCGGGCTCCCCGCGCAGCCGAGCAGCGAACGCCTCGTCGTGGAAGTAGTCGGGCAGGCCCGATGTGTGTGCCAGCAGCTGGCGCGGCGTGGCGGGAGCGTCCTCAGCGCGCGCCAACGGTGAAGTAGCGCAGGGGGAAGCTGGTCGCCCAGCGGTCCGTCCAGTGCCAGAAGGCCGTCCCGGGCGACCGTGACTGCCACGGCCGCCGTCACGCTCTTGGTCACGCTCGCGGCGCGGAAGGGGTCATCGGCACGCAACCGCCGGCCATTCGCGCGGGCAAAGGCGTCCCGTCGCGCCGGACCAGCTCAGGCCGACGTGCGACGCATCGATGCGCGCCAGCGCACCTGGGGCCCCCGCGGCGACCTGAGCCTCCAGAGCGGCTTCGAGGTTCACGATTCGAACGCCCTCCATGGCGGAGCCAACAAGTTTGACGCATGGGCGCGCACTCGGCACGCGTCACACCAGGTGCCTGCTCCGGACGACGGGCATGCGTTTCGCCTGGCGTCGCGATCGCTCCCGCAAATCGCGCGAAACAGCAGCATCACCGGCAAGAATCCGACTACGGGCTGCTCCGGCGTAGCCCGAGAATCCGGACGGTTGATTGTCAATACCCCAGATATCTTCTGCACGCTGCGCATCCTCAGCGAATTCCCTGCCCGGAAAGAGGCTCCAATGAAAGCCGTGGCGATTCACGAGACCGGCGACCCTGAGGTCCTCCGCTACGAGGAGACCGACCGCCCCGAGCCCGGCGACGGCGAGGTGCTGGTCAGAGTCCATGCGACGTCAGTCAACCCGGCCGACTGGAAGGACCGGCGGGGCTACATGGAGAAGCCGCTCCCGCGCGTGCTCGGCATCGACGTGTCGGGCACGGTCGAAAGCTCGCGCGCCGACGGCTTCGCCGAGGGAGACGAGGTGTTCGGCATGTCGGCGAGCGGCGCGTACGCCGAGTTCTCAACCGCTTCGGCGGCGGCGATCGCGAAGATGCCCGAGGGCGTGACCCACGAGCGCGCGGCGACGATTCCGGTCGCCGGCGTCACCGCCTGGCAGGCGCTGTTCGATCGAGGCGGGCTCGATGACGGGCAGACGGCTTTGGTGGCGGGCGCCGCCGGGGGCGTGGGGCATTTCGCCGTTCAGTTCGCGAAGGTGGCGGGGGCGCGGGCGATCGGCACCGGCTCAACGCGCAACCGCGACTTCGTGATCGGCCTGGGCGCCGACGAGTACGTGGACCACACCCGGCACGATGTCGGCGAGGCGGTGAGCGGCGTAGACGTTGCGCTCGACACCGTCGGCGGCGACACCACCGCGGCGCTGCTCCCCGCCGTGCGCGAGGGCGGATTGCTCGTCACGATTGCCGGTGCTCCGCCTGAGGAGGCCGCGCGCGAGCGCGGCGTGCGCGCCGAGCTACTCATCAATAGCCCAAGGCCCGAGCAGCTCGCGCGGATCGCCGAGCTCGTGGCAGGCGGAGACGTGCACGCGGAGATCGCCGAGGCGATGCCTCTCGCCGACGTGAAGCGCGCGCACGAGCTCAGTGAGGGCGGCCACGTTCGCGGGAAGCTCGTGCTGACCGTCGCCACCTAACACCGCGCCACCAATTCGCGGAAGGCGGAAGCGGTCGATGGAGCGCCGTCATTCCGAGGCGCGGGCGGAGCGACTCCCGGCGTTGGTCGTCGCGGCGGTGGAGGGCGCGATCGTGCTCAGCCGCGCCGAGCGCCACCCGGGCCCCGGCTCGAGTTGCCGCCGAGCTCGAAGACGTGATCGCCAGCGCGCTGCCCTAGTCCATAGCATCGTGTCGGTGTCCTCGCCGAACAGCCTGGACTTCTACGACGCCGAGCTGCGCGCTCACCACAAGCACCTTCGCGCCGCCTACGGGATCAGCCCCGGTGACGAGGTAGTCGACATCGGCTGCGGAACCGGGCTGACGACTCGCGAGGCGGCGCGCGCCGCGGCGCCCGGCCGCGTTGTCGGCGTCGACTTGTCCGAGCGCATGCTCGAGCGCGCCCGTCAGTTGTCGGTGGCCGAACGGCTCGACAACGTCCGGTACGAGCTAGGCGACGCTCAGGTGCATCGCTTCCACCCCGCCGGCTTCGACGTGGCGATCAGCCGCTTCGGGACGATGTTCTTCTCCGATCCGGCCGCCGCGTTCGCCAACATCGCCGCCGCCCTTCGACCCGAGGCGCGCCTGGTGCTGCTCGTCTGGCAGCGACACGAGCACAACGAATGGGCGCGGGCGATCGACGCCGCGCTGGGCGACGCGGCGCAGCCACCGCAGCCGGGCGCGGACCCTTTCTCGCTCGGCGATGCCGAAGCCACCGCGGGCATCCTCGAGGGCGCCGGCTTCGACGGGATGCGCTTCGAGGACGTCCACGAGCCGGTCCTCTACGGACACGACCTCGACGGCGCGCTCGCGTTCGTCCGGGGGTTTCAGGACACGAGCGCGGCTCTCGCGAGCCTGAGCGACGGCGAGGCGGCTTATACCGTCGAGCGCCTGCGCGAGACGCTCGCGGCACACTACAGCGACGAACGCGGCGTGGTCCTCGATTCGCGTTCCTGGTTGATCACGGCCCGGCGACGCGGCTAAGGCATTTGCGAGCACGCGCCAAGGGCGCGGGCTTGGCCGGCTCGGTCGGCACACGTGACCCGCTCCGCTTCGCTTTCGCGTGAAAGCAGCAGCATCGAGACCGGCGCGCACGGCGGTCGTTTGATGATTGAAGGGTTTGGTGGGCCAGGGCCAGGGCGCACCAAGTTCTTCAGTGAGCTGTCACCTGACGCGGACTGCGCCCGCCATCATTAGCCATATGGAATACGCAGTGATCGCGATCTCGTTCGGCCTCGCGACCGCGATCATCGGGCGCGCGAAGGGGAGCTCGTTCTTCCTCTGGTTCATCATCGGCCTCGTCCTGCCGCTGCTCGGCCTGATCGCGGTGATCCTGTACCGCTCCGAGAAGCTCGAGCCCGAGC
>JBOGZL010000184.1:0-4238 GCA_050697195.1 Solirubrobacterales bacterium | reverse complement strand
CCTCCCCATGGGCGGCCATCGGATCTCCCCACCGACTGACCACCACCGGCCGATTCGACCGGCACCGACCGACGCCCTCGCTAGGGCTCGCCGCGTTCGGCAAGCCAGCGAGGAGGAAGCGGTGAAGAGAGCGAAGGAAGTGACGGAGATCCTGGAGGCATTCGATCTGGTCGGCACGCAGCGAGGCGCGGCGGAGCTGGCCGAATGCGACCACAAGACGGTCGCCCACCACGTCAAAGAGCGCGGGCGGGCGGGCGGCGGCTCCGAGCGCAGGCGCCGCCCGCGCCCTCAGGTCGACCCTTATGAAGAACGAGCTCCCCTTCGCGCGCCCGATGATCGCGGTCGCGAGCCCGAACGAGATCGCGATGACTGCGTATTCCATGCCGCTAATGATGGCGGGAGCAGACGCGCCGGGGCGACAGCTCGGTGAAGGATCTGGTGCGCCCAGGGCCACCACACCCTTCAGTCATCAAATGACCGCCGTGAAGCGCCGGTCTCGACGTTGCTGCTTCCACGCGAGAGCAGTACTGAGCTCAACGTAGGCTGCCCCTATACGATCGACTGAGATCCATGGGGAACACCGCGACTCTGCACATCGAGCATCCGATCAGCGACTTGGAGACCTGGCTTCGCGCCTTCGCGAGATTCGAGGAGGCCCGACAGAAAGCCGGGGTCCGCGCGCAGCGCATACACCAGCCGGTCGACGACGACAAGTACATCTACGTCACGTTGGACTTCGACAGCGTGAACGAGGCGGATGCCTTCAAGCGCTTCCTGGAAACGACAGTGTGGGCCTCCGCGGACGCCTCGCCGGCCCTCGCTGGCTCTCCGAAAGCCCGGGTTCTCACCGAGGTGAGTGCTCCCTCGTAGGGTTCGCGGGCCGGCTGCTCCTCGGCGCGATTAGGGGGCGTGACCTCGCACCCCAGCTCTCTCTCTCTCCGATACCGGGGGTGGGATTTGAACCCACTCTCCGGGTTATGAGCCAAGGGGGGGCGTTCTGAATCGCGACCTCGATCCGTCGAAGTCGCCACCAACGCAGGCGGTGAGGAACTACACCTAGGTCGCCGCGAGCCACTCTTCGAAGCTGGCGCCGCCGAGCTTCGCGCCCGGGTTGGGCAGCGCGGCGCCCTCCGCATAGGCCGTGGCGTCCGGGTCGCCGGGCTGGCGGCCCTCGCGGATCTCGAACGAGTCACCTCGGCTGGCGAAGAGCACGGCCGCCGCATTGGCGAGACGCTCCTCCTGCGGGCCGGCGACCTCGGTGATCCTGCCGTTCTGGATCTCCGGCTCCTCGGCCGCGTCAGCGAGAGTTTCGGCGACGACGCGGGCGGCCACGAGCTGCGTTCGCATCTCGGGCAGGTAGGCGACGCCATCTTGGATCGTCCACCCGACCAGCTGATCGACGAACTCGTGGAACTGGGCCGCGCGAACGATGCGGACCGGGACCGGGCCCTCGAGCAGCGTCTGCTCCTGCGCCACCTTCGCCGCGTTGTAGCCGCCCTCGAACTTGTCGATGCCGATGATCGAGACGACGACAATCCGCCTCGCCCCGGCTTCTGCGCCGGCTCGCTGGATGTTCCGTGCCGAAGCGGTGAAGAACTCCGTTGCCGCTTCCTGGTCGGGCGAGGGCCCCGTCGCCGTATCGATGATGGTCTCGGCCCCGGCGAGCGCCTCGTCGAGACCCTCGCCGCTGACCACGTCGATTCCCTTGGAGCGCGCGATCGGGACCACATCGTGTCCGCGCTGCTCGAGGATCTTGACAAGGTGCGAGCCGACCCGGCCGGTGGCTCCCGTGACGGCAATCTTCTGGCTCCTGTTTTCGTTCTGCATCGTTCTTCCTTTCCCAGCGCCGGCTGCGCTTTCCGCCGTTTTACCTTACGACGAACGGGACCCGTTCAGATCGACAGGGGTGGGATTGAACTGTCGATGTACTTCTCGACGAGCCCTTGCGTGCTGACATACGGCGACCTCCCTTGAGTTGGTGTGACTGCGGGCCGTGCGGCCCTCGGTAAGACGACCCGGGATTGCAGGACTCATCGGTGGCCGGACCTTGGGCGGCCGAGATGCCTTCCGGTTTCGCCGAGGGACGCGAGCGAGCGTCGGGCCGGTCTAGCGGACGACTGCCTCGGAGGACCGCGAACCCGTTGAGAGGCGGCGCCGCGAGACGTTCGTTCTCAGCCGAGAGCAGTCGGCGTCGTTCCATCACGTCGCCGCCAGCGGAGCCCCGCTCCACGACGAGAGCAGGCCCTGCGAAGGACCAGCACGGCGCGTTGGCGGGGCGGGAGGTGCTGCAGCGCGGCGACGAACGCCAGCCCGATGGCTTCGGTGGTCTCGTAGCGCGCGTCGGGGCCCCGGCGAGCTGTCGGCGAGACCTTCGAGCAGGACGTCCGGGTAGGGCTCAACCCAACTGCCCCCGATGATTCCCCTACCGTGCGCCGGTCTGTTATGGGCGACGGCAATCAAGTTAAAGGAGAGACATGCAGAGCGCGATCACCGACCTCCTCGCCGGTGTCCCGGTATCCGATCTCGACGCCAGCATCGATTGGTACACGCGGTTCTTCGGGCGACCCCCAGACATGCGCGTCGGGGAAGAGATGCTCTGGGAGATCGACGAGCACGCGTGGCTCTTCATCGAGCCGAACGCGGCGCGAGCGGGCGCGGGCCGGATCACCCTCGCCGTCGCTGGGCTCGACGCGCTCCTCGAGCGCCTCGCTGCCCAGCACATCGAGCACGAACCGATCGAGACCTACTCGAACGGTGTCCGCCATGTGAACGTCCCCGATCCGGATCGGAACGCGATCGCGTTCGCCGAGCCGCCCGACGTCGCGAGCGCGTCACCTCGATCGGCCGGACCCGGGGCTTCGTCATAGATGTCTCCCCCCGCACCCACGGGACGCCTGCTCGGGACCAACAGCAAGAGCGACCCGTCGACCAGGTCGCTACCGCTCACGCACTCATCATTTGTAAGGACACCACATCCTCCCGGAACGGATCGGCCGTTCCGTTCTCGCCCTGGGGGGTGTCTCAATGGGCAGGCACCCGAAGTCGCGCTGAACAGGAGGACGCGCGGCGAGCGACAGGCTGAGGCAGGAATTGAACCCCGACGAGGTCCGGGATTGGGCGCTTCCGTACGACGACGACGAGTCGGTCAAGTATCACACCGACCTTCTGAGTCACAGCGATGGTCTGCTCTTCGGCCGCAAGACGTACGAGTTTTTCGCCGCCCTTTTCCCATCGCGATCAGGAGAGTTCCCCTACGTCGACCAGATCAACAGCATGACGAAGTACGTAGCGTCAACCACGCTCACGGACCTGGAGTGGGAGAACTCCCATCTGATCGAAGGCGATGTCCCGGAGGCCGTGGCCAAGCTCAAGCAACAGCCTGGTCAGGACCTGATCATGTATGGCTGCCACGACCTCATGCACAGCTTGTTGGAACACGACCTCATTGACGAGTATCGACTCTGGGTCTACCCAGTCGTGCTCGGGAAGGAGAGGAGCTTCTTCAAGGACGGCGTGGAGCGAATCGCCCTCGATCCCGTCAACACCACGGTGATTCCAGCCGGGGTGGCCATTCTCACGTACCAGCCGGTGCGGTAGAGAGGGCGCGCTGATTAGACCCGCTTCCCATGCGAAGTGTGCCTTTCGCACGCGAGCCGCTCGCTTCCGCTTCGCGCGAGGAGCGGCAGGCGAGGAACGCATCCGCGACTGCAACGTCGCTGCTTTTTGCGCGAGCCGCATGCGACGCCGCCGTCGACGCCTCATGATGGAAGTCATGATGGTGTCCGCGTCGACGCATCGTGGGCTGGGCGTCACCGCCGGTCTGGAGGCGGGACTCGCCCGGGAGCTGGCGGCTCAATGCGAGCAGCTCGGGTACCACTCGCTGTGGTCAAACGACGAGCCGGACGCTCGCGGTCTGGACACGCTTGCGGAGTTTGCCGCGACCACCGCGAAGCTCCAGCTCGGTGTGGGGGTATTGCCGCTGCACCGATATCAGCCGGCCCAGATCGCGGCTGAGGTCGACCACCTCGGCATCGATCCCGCGAGGCTGTGGCTCGGGATCGGGTCCGGTGCCCTGTCTCGGCAGCTCGACGCAGTCCAGCGGGCGGTGGCAGAGCTTCGCGCGCTTCTGCCCGAGGCGACCCGCATCATCGTGGCCGCGATGCGGCCACGACTGTGCCGCCTCGGCGGCGCGGTTGCCGATGGCGTGCTTCTGAACTGGATGCTGCCCGGCCAGGCGG
>JBOGZL010000183.1:0-7022 GCA_050697195.1 Solirubrobacterales bacterium | reverse complement strand
CGGGCGGAGGGCAAGAGCCTCAACGAGACCGTGAAGCAGGCACTCAGGGACTCGGTCGAGAAGCGGCGTGAGGATCCCGAGTTCAAGGCACGCGTGCGCCGCATCATCGAGGAGGACCGCGAGCTGCTCGAGCGGCTCGGCGGGTGAGCGTCCGCTACCTCGACCTCGCCGACTACCTCGCGATCGCCGCCGAGGTCAGCGACCAGGGGGAGATGACGACGTGGCTGCGGAAGTACCTGACCCAACCTGAGAGCGGTTGAGCTCGCGCCTCCGCGGTCGAGCGCTTAGGCGCGGCTCGGACCGTACGAGTAGGTGAAGCGTGGACGGATCACTTGGTGGGCCGGAACCTTCCGTCCCGAGGCGCGAAATCTGGGTCGCGCCCCTAGCGTACGGTGACCTAACGGCAAGCAGGGGACCGAGCTGGCCGAGGTGATCGTGGAGAAGATCAAGTCGGCGGTGAACGCCGATCACGTTCAAGTGACGCGAGGATTTCGCCCGCCCCGACCGTGATCCGAGCGAGAGGGGGGAGAGCGGGCGGTTCCGCGGGACCGCGAGGGTCACCGCGGGGAGCGACCGCCGCGCCGGGTGTCCAGGGCCCGGCGCGGCGGCTCGTGTGACGGTTGGTGTAGGTCGTCGGCGCGGCTTCCGCCCTCACGCGAGAGCGGAATTGCGGCTCAGGGTTGAACGCCCCCGTCCGCCGCCAGGCGGAGGCGAGAGCGGCGCCTCTCGGTCTAGCTGTGGCTGTCGTGGAGGAACTCCCGGACCGCGCCGTTGAACTCGTTGGGAGCTTCGACGTTGCAGACATGACCGGCGTCCGGCAGGAGTACGAGCCTCGAGCCGGAGATAGCTGTCTGGAGGGCCTTGGCGACCGTCAGCGGTGCCCGCACATCCCGGTCGCCGTACACCAACAACGTCGGGACGTCGATGCGTGGCAGTAAGTCGCGCACGTCCTCGGCGGACGCCTGCGCCATGGCCCGAAACCCGCGCGGATGGAACTCCTCCATGCTGGCGCGGAAGTCGTCCATCGTCTCACGCGGCATCGTCTTGGAAAACATCGTCGGCAGCAACGCACCTACGAACGCCTCCGGCGTGCCATCGGCCAACGCGAGCGCCTGACGAAGGCGCTGCTCGGCGACGTCGGGAGGCAGCGAACCGGCCCAGCCCGCATATGCCGACGCCAGGATCAGGGCGCTCGACGTGTCCGAGTGGCGCCGCTGGAGCGCCAGGGCGAGGATGCCCCCGAACGACAGCCCGGCCACATGCGCACTGTCGAGACCCAACTTGTCGAGGAATCCGGCGAGGCAGTCGGCGTATGCATCCAGGCCGAACCGTTCGGGTGGGTCTGTTGAGCGACCGGCCCCTGGGGCGTCCCACGCGACGACCGTGAACTCGTCGGAGAGCCCGTCGAGCTGCCTCCGCCATGTCGTTGGCCCGTCTCCCACGTAGCTGTGGAGGAGCACCAGCGCCGGCCCGCTCCCCGCGCGTTCATAGGCGATCTGGAGTCCGTCGACCTCGACCATCTCCATGAGCGGCTCCGCGACGGGTTTCGACCGGACCAGCTTCGCACAGATCCAGTGGAACCGGGACCCATCGAGCGCTTCAGGCGCGACGCTCCTGCCTTGCGCGAGGTCCAGCATCCCTGTCGAGGCGAGGTCCCGTTGGACCGGCCGGTCGACGCGGCCAGCTCTCGGGGAAGAAGACGTCGCAATGCGCGCTGAGCTTTCAATCTCGGCTGGATCGGGCCCGCCGCCGACCACGGTCTCCTCGACCTCGACGAAGAACCCCTTGATCCCACCAGGCAGGTATGCGTTCAGCCGCAGAAGATCGCCAAGAAGCAGGCGAAGAAGCAGATCACCAAGCTCGCACCCGGCCTCTCGGTGGCGCATGCCGACACCGCGGAGTCCGCCGCGGACGCGGCCCGGCTGGGGGGCCGTGGGCCGGCGTCTTACCTGTCGGCGGCGCGAGTGAAGTCGGGGGCCGCTGCCGCGACCTCCACCTCGCAGGAGGTCATCCTCCGCTGGCCGAAGAAGGGAATCACGATCACCACCGACGGAGAGCCGGACTCGAGCCTCACCGTCTGCGCACGCAACGATGCCGGAACCGCGCCGATCCGCCTCGCCACGGCGACGTCAGCGAGAGCAGTGGGCCGGGGGGCGCGTGCGCCGACGCCGCCGGTCTTCTGGCAGCGTTCGCCGTCTCGCGGCCTGCGGAGCCACGTGCCCTCCTGCTCAGCTGCGAGCTCAACTCGGACGCCTCGCCCGTCCTGATCCGCTGCACCGGCATCGACTCGCTGTAGCCGTCGCGCGGCTCAGCACCGGCTCGGGATGACCTCGTCCGTAATGGCCGCTGTTGAACCGCAGTGGGCGCCCTCCACGGACGGCGTGCCAGCACATGAGGCAATGCGGGCTTGAAGGCGTCTGCGTGCGCCAGCGCTAGCGACCGCGCTATCGCATCGCGGGAGCGGGGAGCACCCCGCCTGAGCGCTAAAGAAGGTCGCGCAGTCGGTCGGGAGTCAGCCCGGCGTCACGGAGGATCCCGGCCAGCGTCCCTCGCCTGAGCTCCTTGTGCAGCGGCACGACCAGGGCGTGGCGGCGTCCCGGTTTCTTCAGCCGCACATGGCTGCGCGCTGTCGGACGACCGACCAGCCGTCTCGCTCAAGTGCCCTGACGAGCGCCTTGCCGGAGACGACCGGTTGTCTCGGCGTCACGCCGGTAGCGGGAACTTGCGGCGGATCACGCCGGTGTCAAGCGATCCGCCGTCGTCGCGAAGGCCCTCCATGTACAGGGCCAGCGCCTCCTCGGCGTTTCGAGTCGCGTCTTCGATGTCATCGCCCTGGGTGTGGAGGCCGGGGAGGTCGGGCGCGTAGACGTGGTAGCCGCCCTCCTCGGAGGGCTCGAAGATCAGCTCGATCTCGCGCGCTTCGCTCATCGCCGTCAAGGGTAGGGAACGCAGCGGCGATTCGCCGGGCTTCTCGCGACCCGTTCTACGGTCGTCGCAGGTGCAACCCGCCCACTGAGGGACCCATGAGCACCGTCGCATCGCTTGACGCCGCCGGCCGTTCCCGTTCGCCGGGCCACACGGCCGGGCTTCCACGCCGGCCGCCCGCCGCAAAACAAGGGCCGCCGATATCCGGCCGACCCGCCGCGGGTCGAGATCATCGCGGTCATGCGCCGCGCCGGAGATCGCCCTGCGGGGCTTCGTCTGCGCGGCCTCGTGGTTGTCCTTTGGCGTGCCGGGCTTCGGATCTCAGAGGCGCTGGGGCTGTGGGAGGGAGACCTCGAGCCAGCGCGGGGCGATGCTGGTTCGCCGCGGCAAGGGCGGCAGGCGCCGGGAGGTCGGGATGGACGAGTGGGGTGGCAGCAGCTTCGGCCGTGGCTCGAGCATCGAGCCAGGCTGCCGAGCGGACCGCTGTTTTGAGTCCTCGCCGGGCCGACGGCGGGCAGGCCCTGGTCGGCGCCGGCGGTGCGAACCCAGTTCCGTCGTCTCGCGCGCCAGGCTGGGGGTTCGGCGGCGCTTTGCGCCTCACCAGCTCCGCCATGCCCACGCGGTCGAAATGGCCCGCGAAGGAGTAGCGCTGAACGTGATCCAGCGCCAGCTCGGACACGCCGACCTCGGCATCACCTCGGCCTACCTGCAGGGGATCGACAGCGGCGAGATCGTCGACGTCGTTCACGCGCGCCGAGCGCCCGTCGTCCCGGCCACGACGGCGCTCGCGCCGTAGGCGGGATCACGCGAAAGCAGGTCAGCTGAACTGGACGAGGGCGAGCACGTTGCCCTCACTGTCCGTGAACCAAGCGGCCCTGTCGCCGCCGGGCTGGGTCGCGATGCCGTCCACCGTCCTGAGTTCCGGCGTGTTGTACTCCTCGAATGTGACGCCGCGGGACCTCAGCTCGGCGACCGCCGCCTCTATGTCCTGGACCCCGATCCCGGCCTGCGTATGCCCGCCGCGCCTCGAGATCGAAGTCTGGAAAACGAAGAAGACCGACCCGTCACCGCACTCGTACATCAACTCGTCGGCGCGTTCCCGCGGCGTCAGGCCGAGCTTCTCGGCGTAGAAGCGCTTCGCGCGCTCGAGGTCGGTGGCCGGAAGCGCCGCGTAGATACGGAACTGCTCGAACATTGTTTCCTCTCGTGACCTGGGTTGCCTGGGATGCCTGGGATCAGCGGCCGCGGCGCCCTGCCACGCTCGCCTTGCCGTGCGTCACGCCTCCTCCGCCATCGCGAGGACGTCCTCGCGCGAAAGCTTTCCGCAGAGCTAGACTTCCGGACGGCCTATCCGGACGGCGAAGTGTGGCGCTTCGAAGGGATGGCGGCATGGGGAGCGCGAAGTGAGCTCCGAGTCATGAGGAGCTCGACCGCCCGCCGCTGGTAGGCCGCGAGTTCCCTCGGCCTCGCACGCTCGGAGCCCTCGATCAGCCGCTGGTGGTGCCAGCCGAGGGCGAGGCTGTACGCAAGCCGGGCCCGGAGGCGGGACTCGGCCGGCGTGAAGCCGGCCTCGCGGAAGGTCTGGGCGAGGAAGTCGAGGCGCTTGCGCTGCACGCGCTTGACGACCTCGCCGACGACCGGGTCGGAGGCCGAGGGAAGGAGGCGCACGTCGGGGTTCTCCGCCTCCTCGTACTCGGTCGCCATGACCGTCCCGATGCGCAGGCGCTCGACCGGGTCGCTGATTTCCTTCATCTCCTCGATCGGCGCATCGGTCTCCTCCCGCTCCCAGGTGGCGAGCGCCTCCGTGATGAGCTCCTCCCGGTCCTTGAAATGCCAGTAGAAGCTGCCCTTCGTCGTCCCGAGTCGAGCGGCGAGTCGCTCGACCGCCACCCCCGAGGGACCGTCGTCGGCGAGCGCCTGGAGCGCGGCGTCGATCCAGTCCTCTCGACTGAGCCGGATTCGCGACCTCGGTTGCGCCACGCTGAGGACTATACGCCCCCGTACGGACAATACGCTACAGTATGGTCTACACCATACGCCACCGTAGGGAGTTCCCTTGCGAATCGAGAACATCCACACGCGCGAGATCCCCGCTCCAGCGCAGACCGTCGGGTCGATCCTCGACACCCTCGCGGGCCCGGACGACAGGATCTGGCCAATCGACGCTGGCCGGACGACCCGATCGCCTTCGACCGTCCGCTCGGCGTCGGTGCGCACGGCGGTCACGGGCCGATCCGCTACTCGGTCGTTGCATATCAGCCTGGCCGGCTGGTCGACTTCGAGTTCGGACGAGCGGATCGAGGCGTTCGAGCGGCGCCTTCGGGAGCTCGGCGTGGAGCCGGCGACTTGAGCGCGTCGGAGACCTTGCTTGCCCCTGCCTCCGAGCGACCGCCTCGACGCGGGGCGCTCCAGACCCAGCTCTCCGCCCGCGCGCCCGCGCTTCTCCGAGCCATCGGCGCCATGCACGGATTCGTTTACGCGCGCACGCAGGGGCGGTTGCTCGCCCGACGCTCCGGCCTTCCGATCCTTCTTCTGGAGACGACTGGGCGAACGAGCGGGCGTCGGCGCCGCACGCAGCTCTGCTATCTGGCGGACGAGCGGGGGCTCGCGGTCGTTCCCGCCAATGGCGGCTCGCGCCGGGCTCCCGACTGGTGGCTGAACCTGAGTGCGTCTGGCGAGGCGATCGCCACGGTCGGCGCGCTGCGCCGTCTGGTGCGTCCCGTCGTCGCCTCGGGCGAGCGGCGTGAACGACCTTGGCGGCGGTTCCTCGCCGCTTGCCCGGAGCTGGAGGCATACCGCGCCAGCGCCCGGCGAACGCTCCCGATCGTCGTCCTCGAGCCGGACGCCGAGCCGGACGCCCGGCCCGCGCCTGCCACGCCTGCGCGACTATTGCCCGGCGGGGGGCGACTTGAGGCCGAACGGTGCACACGCCTCCCGGCCCCGGCGGATCCACGAGCTCACCCGCGACTTCCGCCTGGAGGACGTATGCATCAGATGAGGCTCCCGAAGACCGCGCACACCTCCCGACCGTGGCGGGTTCACGAGTTCACCGGCGACTTCGAGCTCGAGGACGTATGGGAGCTGCCGACCCCGGGGGGTTGGGCCGACCTCGCGCGACTGGTGCAGCTGTCCGTCAGCCTAAGCCACGGCTACGAGTACCCCGCCGTCTTCCGCGCGCTGTTCACGCTTCGCTGGAAGCTCGGGAAGCTGTTCGGCTGGGACAAAGCGGACGCGGGCGTCGGTGAACGGGTGCCCTCGCTGCGCGAGCGGTTGCCGGCTGATCTGCTCGAAGGGCCCCGCGGTCCCGATCTGCACGCGGTTCCCGGGCGGACGGAGGTGGACGGCCCGCCGGTTTTCGTCTCGCTCTACCAGACGCGTGACGAGTGGGTGGCCGAGTACGCCAGCAAGACTGTGCATTCGCTGATGCACATCGGCTGGGTTCCCGACGACTCCGGTGGCGGCTATCACGCCCAGATGGCCGTGCTGGTAAAGCCGAACGGGTGGCTCGGCAAGGCCTACATGGCCGCGATCAAACCGTTCCGGTACGCCCTCGTGTACCCGATGCTGCTGCGATCGATCGGACGCCAGTGGCAGGCCCCCGATCGGGTGCGCCGCGTCAGCGTCACCGACCCGATCGCCGCCGCCCGCCGCTACGACTACGCCGACGCCTTCGAGCTGCGGCTCGAGGGGCCGGATCGCTGCTCGCCCGAGGACTGGGTGCGCGCGGGGGTGGGCGCCACGCCGGCCTGGATCAAGCGGCTCGCCGGCCACGGGGACGGCCTCGGCTCGTCTCGCATCGTCGAGTCCGATGCCGATGTGGTTGTGCTGGAGGACTCCGACCCGCTGATGGACGCAGTGATGGTCGGCCGCAATGTCGAACCGGAGCGCAGGGTGCTCACGACCGTCCTGAGCTACAGGCGGCCGCTGCTCGCGCGGGCGGTCTGGCCGTTCGTCGGGATCCTCCACCGGCGGACGGCGCGGCAGGTCGTGGCGGGAGGACTTCGGCAGGGGGATTGCAGCGGCGATGCCGTCCTCAAGCGTTCCTGACTCGACGGCCGCGGCGAAGCCCGCCGGTCACGCTCGCGCCACCCGGGCCG
>JBOGZL010000182.1:0-1831 GCA_050697195.1 Solirubrobacterales bacterium | reverse complement strand
ATGAAATGCAGGTCCGATCCGTCGCGCTTGAGGATTTCCTCGAGGTATTCGTCGATCTTCGCCAACGCGCGGCTCCGTCAGTCCAGGGTCCCGAGCCAGGAGCGCTACCGGGAGGTGACCTCGTGCTCGAACACGACGGACTTCCAGGCGCGGCGGCTGGGGTGCCGCTACCGGCCCGCGGAGGGAGCGGCCCCGGTCCACCTCCACACCCTGAACGGGACCGCGGTCGCCGTCGGGCGGACCTTGATCGCGATCATCGAGAACCGCCAGGACGCCGACGGCAGGATCTCGATTCCAGCAGTCCTACACGAGCACGGCGCGCCGGCGGCTATTCCTCTTCAAGATTGAGCGCGGCGGAGTTGATGCAGTAGCGCTGCCCGGTCGGGTCGGGGCCGTCCTCGAACACGTGGCCGAGGTGGCTGCCGCAGCGCGCGCACGCGACCTCCGTGCGCCGCATCATCAGGCTGTCGTCGGGCCGGGTGATCACGTTCTCGTCCTCGACCGGGTCCCAGAAGCTCGGCCATCCGGTCCCGGAGTCGAACTTCGTGTCGGAGCTGAACAGCTCCAGCCCGCACGCCGCACACCGGTACATCCCGTCCTCCTTGGCGTCGTCGTAGATGCCGGTGAACGGGGGCTCGGTACCGGCCTCGCGCAGGATCTCGTACTGCTCCGGCGTGAGCTCGGCGCGCCACTGCTCCTCGGTCTTCTCGACCTTCTCCATCGCTCCCCCTTTATAGAGAATCGCCGCCTAGTATCCGCGCGCCGTGTCCGACGTCTTCTACGAGATCGACGGCGAGGCCTACGCGCCGACCGAGCTCACCCGGGGCCCGTGGGATCCGGACGCGCAGCATGCCGGCCCGCCGGCCGCGCTTCTCGGCCGTGCGATCGAGGGCCTCGGCGCCGGGGATGCGGCCCGAGGCCAGGTAGGGCGGATCACGTTCGAGATCCTCCGCGCCGTCCCGCTCGCGCCGCTGACCGTCGCGACCGACGTGGTGCGACCCGGCCGCCGCGTCGAGCTGGTCGAGAGCCGCCTCAGCGACGCCGAAGGCGAGGTGATGCGGGCGACCGCGTGGCGGATTCGGGCCGATCCCGTGGAGCTCCCGCCCGGCCTCGGCGGCGACGCGCCTCCCGCCGGTCCCGACGCCGGGGAGCCGAAGGACTTCTTCCCCACCGGCGAGGAGGTCGGGTACCACACGGCGATGGAGTACCGGTTCGTCTCCGGCGCGTTCGTCGAGCCCGGCCCCGCGACCGTGTGGATGCGGATGCGCCATCCGCTTGTCGCCGGCGAGGAGCCCTCGCCGCTCCAGCGAGTGCTGATCGCGGCCGACTCGGGCAACGGCGTCAGCGCCGCGCTCGACTACCGACGCTACCTGTTCATCAACGTCGACCTCACCGTCCAGCTCCATCGCCTCCCCGCGGGCGAGTGGGTGTGCCTCGACGCGGTCACGATCGCGGACCCCGGCGGCGTCGGGCTCTCGGACACGGCGCTGTACGACGAGCGCGGCGCGATCGGCCGCGCGACGCAGACGCTGCTCGTCGGCGAGCGCTCCGCCTAGGCCCCGCCAAGCTGCGAGTATTCCCCTGGGATGAGCGGGAGCGGGAGTGTGGGCGTGCGCCGAGGTCGGCGCTTCGGGCAGCTCGCGCTGCTCCTCGCCGGGATCGTCGTCGTCTCGCTTGCGTCCGCCTCGCGCGCCGAGGCGTTCATCTACTGGACGAACAACGCGCAGAGTGAGGGGACGACGATCGGGCGCGCCAGCAACGACGGCAGCGGCGTCGACCAGAGCTTCATCGCGGGGCTGAACGACCCCACCGGGGTGGCGGTTGACTCCCG
>JBOGZL010000181.1:0-5044 GCA_050697195.1 Solirubrobacterales bacterium | reverse complement strand
CGTCGCGCTGCTGATGGTGGGCGGCTCGCTGGGCGACCAGTTCGGGCGCCGGCGGCTGTTCGTGATCGGCCTCGCGGGGTTCGGCATCACCTCGGTGGCGTGCGCGATCGCCCCCACCTCGGAGATTCGAGCGCCCCCAGGTCCATCCTGGGCGACCGCAAGCGCCATCACCCCGGCCAGCCCTGGTGCGCGGTGCGGAGCGCGTTCACCTCCGTCTTGTTGCGCGGGCCGTGCGTCGCGTGGCGCCCCTCGACCATGCGCCGGATCTGCTCCAGCTCGCCGCGGGTGAACTCGCACTCGTCCGTCCTCGGCTCGATGCCGTACACCCGGGCGCCGTTGAGGCCGAGGATCTTGGCCTTCAGCTCGCGCGTGAGGGCGGGGTACCCGTGGCGCTCCTGGAGCTGCTCGGAGATCTGGAAGGCGCGGAAGGTCTGGATCTGGTCCTGCGGCGAGCCATAGAAGATGCAGTCGGTGCCCCACAGGACGTTGTCCTCGCCGACGTACCTGAGCAGCTTGCCGAGCACGTGCGCGGACTGCGTGGGGTCCCGCATGATCGTCCACCACACCGAGCCGAGCTCCGCGTACACGTTCTGGTTCGGGCCGACCCGCTCCCGCCTCATCGCGGTGATCAGCCGGTTGATCCCCTGGTTGGCGGCACCGGCCGTGTACGGCCCTTCGGGAGGTCCAGTTCGCTCGAAGCCGGAGTGGTAGACGATGAAGCTCACGTCCGGGAAGTCGCGGGCGGCTCGCGGCACGTCGTCGGGTGTTGCGTGCGGGCTTCCCGCCCCGAAGCCCTTGTGGGCGCAGATGATCTTGATCCCCAGCTGGCGTGCCTTCTCGATGAAGGCGTGCCCGACCTGGGGAAGCGCAGGGTCGCGGTCGTCGAGTCGCCAGGCGTTGCCGGGAGCGCCGAACGCGTCGGGAAAGTGCGTGAACACCTTCCACGCCGCGATCGGGTAGCGGTCCGCATTCGCCTCCATCTCGTCGAGGTTCGCGCCCAGCGACCCGTAGTTGGGCAGAGCCTGAGCATGCAGGAGGACCGACTCCCATCCGCAGACGAGCTCGGCGGTGTGGTGCGTCTCCTCCATGATCGCCTGGGACAGCGGGCTGCCCTTTGGCGCGATGGGCAGCGCCGACAGGGTGACCATGTTCGTGTCGCTGCGGAGGAAGAACTCCTCCAGGAAGACCTCGCGCGCAAAGCAGGCGCGGGGGTCGTCCTCGCCGCAGCTCACCTGCGGGAACACCGCGCCGAAGAACTGCTCGGTGGGGGGCGAGCGCATCAGGTCGTACTCGAGGTGATGTCCCTGGACGTCGAAGATGAACTCCTCGCCGGCAAGGGCGGAGCGGGCGGCGTCCTGGTCGAGCCCGGCGTCGCGCGGGACGTCATAGTCGCCGCCCCGCTCGGGGCCGCCCGAGTCCCCGAGGCAGCCCTCGAGGGCGAGCAGCGTGGTCGCGGCGGCGCCGGCCGTGAAGAGGAAATCGCGGCGCGACATTCCGGAGCGGCGCGCATTCGCCTCGCAATCCGCACGCGCCCTGCGCATTGCCTCGCGCTCGACCGCGGTCAGCGGGGCGGGCACGTACTCGCCGTTCGAGCATGGCCCGAACTTGATCGGGAGGCCCGGGTCGCGCTCTGGTCGCACGTTGCTCATACGAACCGCCGGGCTGCGTTGGCCCCTACTGGGCGGCACCCGGCGCCATGCGGTCCCGCCGCCTCCGAAGACCACGCGACAGCGCCAACGCCGCAACGAGGGAGATCGGGACGAGCGCAACGAGCGGCCATGGGAACCCGCCGCCCTCCGCGGGCTCGGACGGCTCGGTGACCTCGAACGTCCGGGTGTCTACGAACGCCACGGAGTCCTGTCGATCCAGAACACTGAGCTCGGCGCCGTTGGCGCTGACACCCAGGCCGAAGCGCGACCCGTTGTTCCCGAGCGCTCCACGGAAGCCCGGGTAGTCGGCGAGCGCGTGGATATCTATGCAGACTGCTCGGCCCTCGGCCGTGTCCAGCGCGTGAACGAACGGGTGGTCACCTCCGCCGTCGTAGAGCGTGTACGCCCAGAGGCCGTCCGGGCTCAGCGCGCGGCTCATCGGATACCCGCGCATCTCTCCCGGCGGTTCGTTCGGATCGACGATCGGCTCCCGGACGAGCCGGCCCGAGGGAACGTCGTACGCACGCACCTCGTACCGCGTCGGGTCTGTCCGGGACAGGTGCTCGATCAGGTAGATCCGAGACCCATCTGGCGAGATCGCGTCGAAGCTGAAGTCACCGCGAAGGGTGACCGCCTCCCGCAAGCTCAGTTGTTCCGCCCCGAGGACCGCGAACCTCGTCTTCGCTTGTGGGAACGCCGCACGGGGTCGGATGAGGACGAGTGTCTCGCCGTCCGCCGACAGTCCACTCGGCGATCCGTCGTAGGCGACGGCGGGAACCGTGAGCTCGTCTTCGAGGGGCTTGGATTCGATGACCTCCCCGCCTTCCTGGTCGACGCGAGCAACAACCGTTCCTCTCTGCGCCGGAAGCGTGACGTAGCGATCGTCTCCTCCCGGCGCGGTGGCACCGTCAGGCGACACCGTGAGGGGAACCGGCAAGCCGTCGGCTCCGGCGCTCCCGGGAACTGCGAGCTGCGCCACGAGCGCGAAACCGATGATCAAACCGAGAACCTTGCGAGTCATCTCGTCCTCCTTTGCCTGACGTCGGTTGCGTCTGGAGTACGAGGCAGGGTGGGGGAGAGGTCCGTCCAGCATCAGCCCCAACCGGCAGCGAGCCAGACGTCCTCGAATTTCTCCGTGATCGAGTGGCCATCGACGAGCCGGCCCTCGATGCGCACGTCCGTCGAGACGGATGGCTCTCCTGTCCAGCGGTAGCCGCCTCGCTCCTCGGGCGGGAGCGGTCCTTCGAGCAGGCCGGCCGGCTGCAGAGAGCCTTTGCAGTAGGAGGGCTCGCGACAGCGGGTGTCGTCGACACCGATCCCAACCTCCTCACCGGCCACTCGCGCGCGCAGGACCTCGGCAGGCTTCTCGAGCCACACCGCGATCCGCACCCGATCGCACTTCGTCGAGTTCGGTTCGGGGCAGGAGAGCCCGAGGTAGATGTCGTGGATGACCCCCCGGCGCTCGTCGAGGCCGACGTCCTTTCCGACGATCCATTCCTCGCCATCGCGTTCTTCCTCGGCGGCGGCTCCGGACTGGCCGTCGCCGCCGGCAAGCGGCTCGGCTCCGCACCCGACACTGATCACGCCGGCGACGAACACGGCCACCATCAACGCGGAGCGAATCCCCACTCTCTCCGTACGGTTCAGTGCGCCCGGTAGGTCCCGCTCGGATAATGCTCTCGTGCTCTTCGAGCTCGACCAGGTGACGATGTCGCGGGATGGGAAGGAGGTGCTGCGCGATCTGAGCGCCTCGCTTCCGGAGGGCGCGTCGTGCGTCGCCGGGCCGTCGGGGTGCGGTAAGTCGACGCTGTTGCGTCTGCTGAACCGGCTCGCCGATCCGGACCGCGGCGCGGTGAGCTACCGGGGGCGCGACGTGCGCGAGGCCGAGGTGCACCAGCTGCGCCGCGAGATCGCCCTCGTGCCCCAGCTCCCGGCGCTGCTCGAGGGCACGGTCGCGGACAACGTCCGCTTCGCGGCGGGCTTGTGGGATCGCGACCCGGACGTCGAGCGCCTGCTCGACCTCTCCGGGCTCGACGCGTCCTACGCGGAGCGCGACGCCTCGAGGCTGTCGGTGGGCGAGCAGCAGCGCGCGATGCTCGCCCGGGCCCTGGCGCTGGAGCCGGACGTTCTGTTGCTCGACGAGCCCACCTCGGCGCTGGACGAGGGGGCGCGGGGGGCGGTCGAGGCGACGCTGCTCGACCTCCGCGAGCGCGTCGAGATCTCGATCGTCCTGGTCACCCACGACCTCGAGCAGGCGCGGCGGATGTCGGACTGGGTGCTGCGGCTCCATCGCGGCCACGCGGTCGAGCAGGGGCCGGCGCACGAGATGCTCCCCGCGTGACCGTCGGGATCGACGTCAGCCTCGCTCAGGTCGCGGCGGCGCTGGCACTGGTCGCGATCGCGATCGCCGTGTCGTTCTGGCAGCGCGCCGGGCTCGAGGAGGAGATCGGGGTCGCGGTCGTGCGCTCCTTCATCCAGCTCACCGCGATCGGGTTCGTGATCCAGATCATCTTCGACGAGGACCGGCTCGTCTTCGTGATCGCGCTGATCGCGGTCATGGTCGGCTTCGGCGCGCTGACGGCGAGGCGCCGCGCGAGCAGGGTGCCGGAGGCCTTCTGGCCGCTCGTCATCGCGCTCGGGGTCGCGGCGACGGGCACCCTGGGGCTGGTCGTCGCGCTCGGCGTGTTCGAGCCCGAGCCGCGCTTCCTCGTCCCGGTCGGGGGGATGGTCGTGGGCAACTCGATGACCGCCTCGGCGGTGGCGCTCAACCGGCTCGGAGACGAGGTCCACTCACACGCCCGCGAGATCGAGGCGACCCTCGCGCTCGGTGCGACCTCGACCCAGGCCGCGGCGCCGATCGTCCGCCGCAGCCTCCGCTCGGGGATGATCGCGCTTGTCGACTCGACGAAGACGACGGGGCTGATCTTCTTCCCGGGCACGATGGTCGGGATGCTGCTCGCCGGCGCCGATCCCGAGGACGCGGTCCGCCTCCAGCTCATCCTCCTCTACACGCTGCTCGGCAGCGTCGCACTGGCCGGCCTGATCTCGATCACGCTTGCCTACCGCAACTTCTTCACGCCGGCCCACCAGCTCCGCGAGCCGCCGGAGCCGTAGCGGTTCCGCCCTTGCAAGACTGGATCGCGTGACCGATTCCCGCCGCGGATTGCTGACCCTGGTCGCGACGATCCTCGGCTCGACGATCGTCTTCCTCGACTCCACGGTCGTCAACGTCGCCCTGCCGGCGATCAGCGACGACCTCGACACCGGCCTCGCCGACCAGCAGTGGGTGGTGGAGTCCTACCTGCTCGCGCTCGTCGCGCTGCTGATGGTGGGCGGCTCGCTGGGCGACCAGTTCGGGCGCCGGCGGCTGTTCGTGATCGGCCTCGCGGGGTTCG
>JBOGZL010000180.1:0-3574 GCA_050697195.1 Solirubrobacterales bacterium | reverse complement strand
TCCGCGCGTTCGACTTCGTGCACCTGCACGCGCTCGCCGGCGTGCCCGCCGCGAGCGTGCCCGCCGGTGCCGAGGACGGCCTGCCGGTCGGCGTCCAAGTGGCCGCGCCGCCGTGGCGCGAGGACGTGGTGCTGGCGGTCGCGGGCGCGTTGGAACGCCGCTAGTACCGGTGTCCGCACGTATTTGCGAACACCGGTACTAGTGCCGTGCCCGGCAACGTTGGCCTCGTTGCCGGGGAGGGTCGTCGTTATGGAAAGCGAAGCCTTTCGCGTCTTGTTGATGGCGCGAGGGGGCATGATGGCGGCGAGGGTGCGGGTCCGGCCGATCAGCAACGAGGAGGGCAACCGGCTGCTGCGGATCGTGCGGCGCAGCAGCGGGTCGGTGGTGACCTGGCGGCGCGCTCAGATGGTGTTGCTGTCGGCGCAGGGGATGGATGCTGCCCGGATCGCCGAGGTCACTTTCACCAGCGCTGACCGGGTCCGCGACGTCATCCACAACTTCAACGCGGACGGATTCGATGCGCTGTATCCGCGCTACCGGGGTGGGCGGCCGCCGACGTTCACGTTGCCTGAGCGTCAGCAGATCAAGCGGATCGCGCTCTCGCGCCCGACCGATCACGACCTGCCGTTCTCGACGTGGAGCCTGGCCAAGCTGGCCGACTTTCTGGTTGCCGAGGGGGTGGTCGAAGACATCAGCCACGAGGGGCTGCGCGCGTTGCTGCGCGAGGAGGGTGTCTCCTTTCAACGCCTGAAGACCTTCAAGGAGTCCACCGACCCCGACTTCGAGCGAAAACAGGCCCGGGTGCTGGAGCTCTACGCGATCGCCGACGGCCACGCCGAACCCGGCGCTGACGATCCCGACGTGGTGTTCTGCCTGGACGAGTTCGGGCCGCTGAACCTGCAACCCCACCCCGGCCGCCAGTGGACGCGACGCGCCGAGTGCCCCGGCCCGCGCCGCCGTCGCCGGCGCGCGACCTACAAGCGCCCGCACGGCGTCAGGCACCTGCTGGCCGCCTACGACCTCTCCCGCGACCGGCTCTACGGTCACATCAGGACCCGCAAGGGCCGCACCGAGTTCCTCGCCTTCTGCCGCTACGTCCGCTCGCTTTACCCGCCCGAGATCCGGCTCGCGTTTGTGCTTGACAACTTCAGCCCGCACCTTTCGACCAAGACCGACAGCCGCGTCGGACACTGGGCTGCCGCCAACAACGTCGAGCTGGCCTACGTCCCGTTCTACGCGAGCTGGATGAACCGCATCGAGGCGCAATTCACCGGCCTGCGCTACTTCGCGCTCGACGGCACCGACCACCCCGATCACGCCACCCAGGGCCGGATGATCCGCCGCTACATCGCGTGGCGAAACCGCAACGCCCACGACCGCCGCCTCCGCCAACTCGTCAACAGGGCAAACGTTGCCTGACACGGCACTAGCCCGAAGTTCCTTATGGGTGATGACGAGATCCCGCTTCGTGCCGTGGTTTCGCGAGTTGGTGGGGTGTCTTGGTCGTGACTACGCGGTGACGGGCGCGGTGGCTGCGAGGTCGAGCGCGCATGCGTGGAGGGGGGTGGGGTCGGTGAGCTTGTCGAACGTTGCGGTGGTGCCGGCGGGGCGGATCGTGTTGCGGGTGAGGGTCGCGAGTTCGGCGAGCAGGGTCTTGTAGCTGTGGCAGGGCTGACCGGCGGCGGTGAGCTTGGTCTGGGCCTTGCGTTGGGGGTGGGTTGAACGGCTGGCCTTGGCGACGGGGTCAGTGGCGGTGGGCGAGTGCTCGTCGGCGAACAGCAGCGGAGCCCACGCGGTCTTGAGGTGCCAGGTGAGGTAGTAGGCGAGCATGCAGAGCAGGACGTGTGCGCGGACGCGGTCTTCGAGGCGGTGGTGGATCGGGCGGATCTCGAGCTCGGGGCCCTTGAAGGTGCCGAACGCGCGCTCGACTTGTTCGAGGCCCTTGTAGGCGCGGACGACCTCGTCGCTTGGCAGCGCGTCCGCGTCGACGCTCGTCCTGAGGACGTAGAAGCCGTCGAGCGCGGCCTCGGCGGCGATCTGCTCGGTCTTGCGGGCGTAGTTGAAGCTGGTGTCGGTGATCTCGATCTCGAAGTGCTTTTTGACGCGGTAGCGCTTGAGCGCCGGGCCGACTGCGAGCCCGATCTGGTCGGCGCCGGTGAGCGTCCCGCGCTCGACGCGTTGGGTGATCTCGGTCAGCCCGCGCTCGGTCGCGGCGAGCAGTTCCTCGCGCTTGCGGGCGCGCTCGGCGGCGATGAGCGGGTTGCGGCAGACGACCAGCCGCTCGCCCGGATAGTCCTCTGAGGTGATCTCAGCGAGGTTGGTCTGGTCAAACAGCGAGAGCTGCAGCTGCCCGCCGGCGGCGAGCTTCTTGATCTGCGGTGCCTTGAGCGCGGTGATCCAGCCGATCCCGTCGGCCTCGGCCATCAGCTGCAGGTTGGCCTTGGTGACCATCCCGCGGTCGGCAACCACGATCACCGTCTCCAGGCCGAACCGCGTCTTGAGCTTTTCGACCTGGGCGGGCAGCGTCTTGTCGTCGTGCAGCTCCCCGGTGAAGACCTCGACCGCGATCGGGCGCCCCGGCCGGTCGCATAGCAGCCCGTAGATGATCTGCAGTGTTCCGCGCTTGCCGTCGCGTGAGTACCCCAGCTTCGCCAGCGGGCAGCTGCGGCCCTCGAAGTAGCTGGAGGAGACGTCGTAGAGCACCAGCTCCCCGTCCGCCAGATGCCGGCGCGCGAGCCGATCCTCAATCGGCTCCTGGCGCTCCAGCAGCCAGTCCATCGCCGCATACAGGTCATCCTCTGAGGCGTCCTGGACGCCGAGGTCTGAGCCCAGCGTCGACTGTGAGAGCGCCCTGACCGTGGCGAGCTTGGAGCCCGGCCGTAGCGCCTGCTGGCAGATCATCGCCAGGCACAGATCTCGCTCCCGCGAGGGCTTGCGATCCAACAGCCGCCCCAGCTCGAGCCGGCGCGCCATCACCAACGCCGCCTGCACGTGACCGGCCGGCAGCGACCGCTCGATCGCGAACGCCTCCTCGGCACCGATGAGCACCTCGCCTCCCAAGATCCGACGGACCGCGTCGACCGCCTCAGCGGGCAGGTGCGAGAGGTTCGCCAGCGTCTCCTTCTTGACCTTGCCGCCCTCCCGGTAGGAGCGCCGCAACAGCGTCGAGGTGTACTCCCGCCCCCCGCGACGCACCGTGTTCGTGACCACGTGCATCGCACCCGACGGCCGCGATTTCCGTCCCATACTCGAACCATACCGCGCCACTCGGACAGATAGTCGTGACTACACTTCGAAAACCCGATAAAGGCCGTGACCCCAGCAACCATGCGGGATCACGACCGAACACGCCCTGCGATCAGGCGGAACTTCGGTTTAGGCTGCGGGTGGGCGCGAGTCGATGACGTGTCGAAGCGCAGACGTCAGGGGCTCGTGGTCTGCCGCGCGACGTTGCCCTTCGAGGGCCTTGTTATGCGCGCCCCGCTGTCACGCTCGCGCCCACCTTCCCTCGGCGTCGCTGGCTTGGTGTTCTGCGGCCGGGCCGCTTGCCAGTCGGCGACCATCCGCGTGTAGG
>JBOGZL010000179.1:0-2732 GCA_050697195.1 Solirubrobacterales bacterium | reverse complement strand
GTGCAGTCGCGCCGCGCGCCGGCGAAGCTCGTCGCGCCGGCTCTCGCCTGTGTCCTCGCGCTCGCGGTCGGGCTCGGCTACCACGCCCAGCGCGTCTATCTCGACGGCCGCTACGAGTCGCGCGCCGGCGGGAACCCGGAGGACTCGGCGTTCATCTGGGCCCGGGACGTCCGGGACGCCAGGATCGCCACCGTGATCGCGCGCCAGTACCCGCTCTACGGCGGGGACCTCTCAAACGAGGTGGAGTTCGTGGGCGAGCGCGGCCCCGAGGGCGCGTTCACCCCGGTGCGCAGCTGTGAGCGGTGGCGCGAGGCGCTCAACGAGGGCGGGTACCGGTACGTGGTGACCGGCTTCCGGGAGCCGACCGAGGAGCTCGGGAGCCGCCCGGCGGAGCCCCGCGAGGCCGCCTGGACGCGAGAGGACGACGCGGCGCGCGAGGTCGTCCGCGACCGTGACGTCTCGGTGTTCAGGCTCGACGGGGAGCTCGACCCGGCCGCGTGCGCCGCCGGTTCGGGGCCGCGGTGATGTTCGCCGTGTACGCAACCGCGGTGCTGGTCTGCGCCGCGGCGCTGATCGCGGGACGCGCGGTGCTGGTCGCGCTCGGGCGCCGGGAGTGGACGTGGCTGACGGCGCCGGTCGGTCTCGCCGCTCTGGTGGTGATCGCGCAGCCGCTGGTCCGGCTTCCGGGACGCGGCGCGACCGCGGCAATCGTGATCTGTGTCCTGCTGCTCGCCGCGCTCGCGCTCGTGTGGCGACGCCCTCTCGGCGATCGCCCGCGCAACCTGCTCCCCGAAGCCCTCCCGCCCGCGCTGATCGTGCTGTTCTGCGCCTCGCTTCCGTTCATCGTCAGCGGGCGCGTCGGGGTGCTGGGCGAGGGCGTGTACACGAACGACCACGCGGCCCAGCTCTTCTGGGCCGAGTGGCTGGCGACCGGCTTCGGGCCCGAGCCGCGGGGGATCGAGTTCGGGTATCCGCTCGGCCCCCAGTCGCTCGCCGCGGTCGTCGCCGAGGGGACGGGGAGCTCGCTGGAAACCGCGTTCAACGGGCTCCTGCTCGCGATCCCGGTGCTGACCGCGCTCGCGGCGCTGGCCCCCCTGCACGAGCTGCCCTCGGTGCGACGGACGGTCGCGGCCTCGCTCGTCGGGCTTCCGTATCTCGGGGCTTCGTTTCTCGCCCAGAGCGCGTTCAAGGAGACCGCGATGGCGCTGTTCGTGGTTGGGTTCGCGATCGCACTGTCGGAGCTTCGCCCGAGCGGGGCCGGCGGCGAGAGCCGGAGGGCCGCCGCGGCGACGCTCGTCTCCCTCGGCCTGCTCGCGCTCGCCGGGGTCCTCACCTTCAGCCTCGCCGGGTTGGTTTGGCCGCTGGCCGCGGCGGCGATCTGGCTCGGACTCGAGCTCGTAACCGGGCGGATTGCCGTCTCGCCGCGCCGCGTCGCGGCGGCGCTCCGGCCGCTGTGGCCCGCGCTCGCCGCGGGGCTCGCCGTGCTCGCGGTGATCGCCGTCGCCCAGGGGGGTGCGACCTCGTCGTTCCTCGAGCGCCTCGGCGACATCCAGTCCACGACCGGGCGGCTGTTCAGCTCCGTCTCCCCGCGCGAGGCGCTCGGCGTGTGGCCGGAGGGCGACTTCAGGGTCGACGCGTCGGGAGACGTGGGCGCGGCGATCGCCACCGTCGTCGGGCTCGCTGCGGCGGCGTTCGCGGCGTGGTGGTGGTCGCGGCGGCGCGATCTCGCCGTTCCCGCAACCCTGCTCGCGGCGATCTTCGTCTACGCGGGCGCCCGGGTGCTGGGCGGCATCCACGTCGAGGCAAAGGCGCTCGCGGTGATGGCGCCGGTGGCGATGCTGTTCGTGCTCCGGGGGCTGCTCGCGCCACGCGACGCCGGCGGACCCGCGGCGCTCGTGGTGGGGACGCTCGCGGTCGTCTTCGTCGTGGGGGCTGCGGGGTCGACGTTCCTCGCGCTCCGCGCCGCGCCGGTCGGGACCGAGCAGCGCGCGGGGGAGCTCGAGGAGCTGCGCGACGAGGTACAGGGAGCGCCGGTGCTGCTGCTGGTCGCCGATCGCTTCGGCCCCTACCGGCTCCGCGGATCGAAGGTGGGAAGCCCCGGCGGATACGTCCCCAGTCGCGGGGTGAGCGCGCGACCGGGGAAGCGCTGGGACCAGGGACGGGCGCTGGAGTTCGACTCGGTGACCCACCGGGTCCTGAACGGCTACCGGTACGTGATCACCGCCAACGCGGCCTACGCGAGCGCGCCGCCGCCGGAATTCGAGCGCGTCACCTCGACGCCCTCCTACGCGTTGTGGCAGCGCGAGCGCCAGGCTCCGGCGAGGGGAGTGATCGAGCCGCCTGACGAGCCGGGCGGGACGCTCGACTGCGCGCGGGCCCGCGACCGCCGGCTCGCCGAGCGCGACGGGGCGGCGACGGTCCTGCCCGAGCCCGTGGTCGGCCCCCGCGACGCGTGGCGTCCGCAGAGCTCGGTCGAGCTCGGCGGGTCGGCGAGCCAGACGCTCGAGCTCGCACCCGGGCGATGGGACCTCTCGCTCCAGTACCACAGCCCGGTCGGGCTGGAGCTCGACGCGCCGGGCCTGGGCGAGCTGCTTCCGGCGTCGGTGGACGGCATGTTCGGGTTCGCCCCCGGCGAGGGCCAGTTCTGGCCCGCCGGGTCGATCGAGGTCGAGAGCCGCGGACCGGTCCAGTTCACGGTGCGGTCGCGCGATCTGCCGTGGGCGGGCCGGGGG
>JBOGZL010000178.1:0-2893 GCA_050697195.1 Solirubrobacterales bacterium | reverse complement strand
AGCCGCTTGAGGACAAGCGAGTAGGCGACCGTGATCACGCCGTACAGCGCGACCAGCCCCCCGACCTCCGACGAGACGGCGACGAGCGAGAGCACGATCCCGGCGATCGCCAGAAGCACGGCGGCGGTCCACGCGAACCGCTCCGAGAGCGCGCCGCTGGCGATCGGCCGGTGGCGCTTCTCGGGATGGCGGCGATCCAGCGTCGCGTCGCGAAGGTCGTTGACGAGGTATCCGGCGCTGGAGATCGCGCAGAAGGCGATGAACACGAGCGTGGCGTCGAGCACCAGCCCGGGATCGTCGAACTGCTGCGAGAACAGGAGTCCGGCGAAGACGAGGAGGTTCTTGATCCACTCCGGAGGCCGCATGGAGACGAGCAAGGCACGCGCCGTCGAGGGGCGGCGGACGCCGGTGGACGGGGCGCCGGCGGCCTCGGCCACAGCGCCCTCACGCTCCGAAACGCTCTCCATGGCGGGGAAGGTTAGGCCCTGTCCGAGCGGCTCCCGGCGCCGGCCTTGCAGTCGGTAGCGGCGAGGCGGGGCAGGTGGGACCCGCCCGGGGTTCACTCAGACGTGGCCGGCCAACCCGCTCGACGATCAGACCCAGACCGCCGCGAGTCGGTTCGCCGTGCCAGTCCAGGCGAATCGACTCACGAGCGAAGCGGGACGGACGTGGAGTCGGTTGACCGGGGCGCTGAAGGCACCGACTGGGCGATCGCGAGGCTCGCAACCCGCCAGCACGGTGTCGTCTCGCGCCGTCAACTCCTGGCGGGCGGCGCGACCAGATGGGCGATCGAGTGGCGGATCGCATCCGGCCGCCTCCACGTCGTCCATCGGGGTGTGTACCGGGTGGGCCATCGGGCCCCCGGCAAGCGGGCGCGCGAGATGGCGGCCGTGCTCGCGTGCGGGCCCGGCGCCGTCGTCAGCCATCGCACGGCGGGACGGATGTGGGAATTGCTTGCGGGTGGCGAGCCGGATGTGATCGACGTCACCGTACGTCGATCGCGCGCCCCGAACCGCCCCGGGATCCGCACCCGGCGCACCGAAGCACTCGACGATGGCGACATCTCCCTACTTGATCGGATCCCGATCACGAGCCCGGCGAGAACGCTGCTCGACCTGGCCGCCGTTCTGCGCCCTCACATGCTCGAACGGGTTCTCGCCGAAGCCCAGGTTCGGCGCCTTGTCGATCGTCGCTCGATCGCAGCTCAGCTCGACCGCAATCCCCGCCGCCCGGGCACACGGGCGCTTCGGGCCCTTGTCGAGCTCGACCGCGGCCCCGCTCTGACGCGCTCCGAGGCCGAGCGCCGGATGCTCCAACTCCTGCGAGCGGCTGACCTGCCGCAACCGATCGTCAACGCGAAGCTGGGCCGATGCGAGGTGGACTTCCTGTGGCCCGAGCAGCGGGTAGCACTGGAGATCGACGGTTATGCCTATCACTCCAATCGCCCCGCCTTCGAGCGCGACCGCGAGCGGGATGCCGTGCTCACCACCCGCGGGTACACAGTCCTGCGCGTCACCTGGAGGCAGCTGACCGAGTCGCCCGAGGCCGTCGTCGCCCGACTCGCGGCCACGCTGGCCGCTCGTTCCACCGGATCTACGGGTCGACCAGCACTCCCGGGTTGAGGACACCCTGGGGATCCAACGCCCGCTTCGCTGCCCGCAGCGCCGTGGCGAACGGGTCAGGACGCTGGCGGTCGTACCACGGGCGGTGATCGCGGCCGACCGCGTGGTGGTGGGTGATCGTCCCGCCGGCCGCGATCAGGGTCTCGGAGACGGCCGCCTTGATCTCGTCCCACTGCTCCACCTCGCTCCCACGGCGGGCGGGCGCGAGCACCGTGTAATAGGGGGCCGGACCGTCGGGATAGACGTGGGTGAAGCGGCAGCTGACCCGGGGCGATCCCTCGCCGGCCGCCGGCGCTCCGGATGCCTCCGCCACAGCGCGCCGGGCGGTATCCATCATCCGCTCGTGAAAGCCCTCGAACCGGTCCCACGTGATCGCGGTCTCGAAGGTATCGCTCAGCACGCCGACGGCGACGAAGTTGTCACGCAGGTACGGCGCCGCCAGGAACGCCTGCCGCCACGCCCCCACCGCGTCGTCCGAACCCGCTCTGCTCACTGCTGACTGCCCACTGCTCACTTCGCCCGCCTCGCCACCATGGTCTCGCGCAGCCCGGACGGCCAGCTCCATCAATCCGTCCACGGGATGATGTGCCGACTCGAACCCGAGCACGAGGAGCGACTTGCCCTCCGGCCCGGCGTGGGTGAGCTCCGACTCCGCCGCGTCGAGCAGGCGGCAGTTGGACGGGTTGAGCCCGCTCTGGGAGATCTCGCGCACCGCGCGGGCGGCGGCCTGGAAGTCGTCGAACGCGACACCGCACGAGAGCTTGAATCGCGGGCGTTCCTGGAGCCGCACCCACGCCTCGGTGATCACGCCGAGGATCCCCTCGGAGCCGATCAGGATCCGGTCGGGGCTCGGACCGGCGCCCGACCCGGGGAGCCGGCGGCTCTCCCAGGCGCCGCTCGGCGTGATCGCCCGGACCGACTCGACGAGGTCGTCGATGTGCGTGTAGAGGGTTGCGAAGTGGCCGCCCGAGCGCGTCGCGATCCAGCCCCCGAGGGTCGAGAACTCGAACGACTGCGGGAAGTGACGAAGCGTGAGCCCGTGGGGGCGGAGCTGGTCCTCGAGCGCGGGCCCGAGCGCGCCGGCCTGGATCCGCGCCGCGCGCGACTCCGCGTCGATCTCGAGCACGCGATCGAGGCGGCGCACGTCGACGCTCACGGTCCCCGCGAAGTCGTCGCCGACCCGGGCCTCGACCCCTCCGACGACGCTCGTCCCGCCGCCGAACGGGATCGCGGCTGCGCCGGCGTCGGCGCACCATTCGAGCACCGCCTCG
>JBOGZL010000177.1:0-2020 GCA_050697195.1 Solirubrobacterales bacterium | reverse complement strand
CCGCCTGGCGCCGCGCCGCCCGCCGGCGCACCGCCCGCCGCGCCGTAGTGATCTAGCCGCGGGCGCTCACGGCGCCGGCGAGCCTCCCGAGGAGGGGTAGTCCCGCACCTCGGGCGCGAACTCCGGGTACTCCTTGCGGTTGAGGATCCGGCGCAGCGTCCGCTCGCTCCCCGGGTGGTGCCAGATCTGGAACGGGTTCGGGTCGGAGACGTCGGTGTAGTAGACGAGCATCCGGGCGCGGCTGTGCCTGCGCGCCCACCCGAACATCCGCTTCACGTACCCGGGGTTGTCCTCGCCCCAGAGCCCGTACTCGCCGACCACGAACGGCTTGCGGCGGTACGCGCGGTAGAAGCGGTTGAACCCGTCGAAGTTGGGATAGATCGAGTACATGTCGAGCCCGACCCAGTCGGTGTAGCGGCGGCCGGGCCAGTAGTCGTCGGGGCCGTTCGAGGACAGGTTCGGCGAGCCCTCGGTCTGGGGCACCCACATCAACGAAACCGGGGCGCGCGGGAGCCGCGCCGGGAGGCCGGTGTGCGTGTAGGGGCTCTCGTTCTTCGCCCCGATCGGTCCCTCCTTGTACGGCCCCCTTGCCCGGATCGGGCGCATCCCCAGCTTGTCCAGCTTGCGGTTGATCTTCGCCGTTGGTCCGCCCTTGACGATCAGCTCGAAGCGCCGCCACGCCTGCCGGAACCAGTGGGTCGAGTGGTGCGATCCGCGCGAGCTGCCGTCGGAGTTGAACGCGCTGTACGGGTTCCAGTGACCGTTCATCTCTCCCATCAGGCGGATGTAGGTGGGGTGCCCCCAGTTCGCGATGTCGTGGTTGAGCCACAGCGGGTAATTGTCCCCCTTGCCGTGGGCGATCTGGTACACGTCGATCACCTCGGGCTCACCGCCCTCCGCGGTGGAGACGCTGAGTATCCCCCGCGCGCGCTGGGCGGTCCAGCGCTGCATCGCCATCGTCGGCCGCGTGCCCCAGGTGTGGAACGTCTGCGACACCGCCGGGTGCGCGCGGATCGCCTTGGAGAACCGCGTCCAGGCCGGCATCTCGCCGGTCTCGCGGAGGCCGTGGTAGGTCTTCTTCTTCGGCGGGGTGTACGCGCGGGCCGAGGAGGCGGCGGGAAGCACCAGGCACGCGATCGCAAGCGCCGCGGCCACGGCCACACCCAACCGGCGAGTGCGGCGCGCGTCCCCCGCTCTCCTCAGGCGTGCGGAAGGCATCTGGAACTGAAACACGGCGATTGCAGGATCCACTCGGAATGACCACCTGTGCAGGCACAACCCGGTGCCTGCAACTGGACGTTCAGCCGATAGGCTGACGCCCGCCGTGGAGGGCCAGCCCACAGAGACGCCGCTCAAGGTCTGCCCGCACTGCTCGGTCGCGTCGCGGACCGACGCCGACACATGCCCGAGCTGCGGAAAGCCCTACGTGCGCGGCCGCGGCGGCTGGGGGTGGAGCTGGTGGCTCGCGATCCCGATCGTCGCCGCCGCGTTCCTGGTCGGGTACTTCGGGATCAGCCAGCTCTTCGACGACGAGGAGCCCGAGGGGATCACGGTGGAGCAGGCCGAGGCCGTCCCCGAAGGCGTCGCGCCCTCGGGGCTCGCCGGCGAGCTCGACGGCGAGTCGCCCGCCTACGAGCAATCCAGGCCGGGCGGAAGTTGCTCCTACTACCCGCTCTCAGACCAGCCCGAGCCGGTGTGGGAGTTCTGCTTCCGCGGCGAGAAGCTCGAGAGCTCGCGCCCGGTTGCGGGCTAGCCCCGGCCGCTTGACAAGACGCCTCGACTCCGAAAGGGTGGCGGGCGTAAGCGAAAGGCGGGGACCTGATTCCAGGACTGGGGAGTCGTGGGACCCGCTCCGACAGGGAGGTATGCATGACGCGACTGAAGCGGTCGCGGCCGAGCCCGGCGCTGATCGTGGCGATCGTGGCCTTGGTTGCGGCACTCGCGGGCACCGCTGTCGCCGCCGACCCGGTGGCGAGCACCAGTGTGACCAAGAAGAAGACGAAGCAGATCGCGAAGCGGA
>JBOGZL010000176.1:0-3838 GCA_050697195.1 Solirubrobacterales bacterium | reverse complement strand
GCCTCTGCCAGCTCGCGCTGGCTTCGGTCCTCGTCGGCGTGCGCCTCCGCGTCCTTGATCATCTGCTCGACCTCGTTCTCGTCCAGCCCGGAGCCGCCCTTGATCTCGATCTTCTGCTCCTTGCCGGTGCCGAGGTCCTTGGCCGAGACGTTGAGGATGCCGTTGGCGTCGATGTCGAACGTGACCTCGATCTGCGGCATGCCCCGAGGGGCGGGCGGGATGCCGGTGAGCTGAAACTTGCCCAGGCTCTTGTTGTAGGGCGCCATCTCGCGCTCGCCCTGCAGCACGTGGACCTCGACCGAGGGCTGGTTGTCGTCGGCGGTGGAGAAGATCTCCGACTTGCGGGTCGGGATCGTCGTGTTGCGTTCGATCAGCTTCGTGAACACGCCGCCCTTGGTCTCGATCCCGAGCGACAGCGGGGTGACGTCGAGCAGCAGAACGTCCTTGACGTCTCCGGCCAGCACGCCGGCCTGGATCGCGGCGCCGACGGCGACCACCTCGTCCGGGTTCACGCCCTTGTGTGGGTCCTTCCCGGTCAGCTCGCTGACCTTCTCCTGGACCGCGGGCATCCGCGTCATCCCGCCGACGAGCACGACGTGGTCGATCTCGGTGTCGGCGTCGGCGAGCGCCTGCTTGATCGGGGAGACGATCCGGTCCAGCAGGTCCGATGTGAGCTCGTTGAGCTTCGCGCGGGTGAGCTTGATGTCGAGATGCTTCGGGCCGGCGTCCGTCGCGGTGATGAACGGGAGGTTGATCTGGGTCTCCTGGGTGGTGGAGAGCTCGATCTTCGCCTTCTCCGCCGCCTCGTACAGGCGCTGGAGCGAGTTCTTGTCCGTTGACAGGTCGACGCCCTGGTCCTTTTTGAACTCGGACACGATCCACTCGACGATCGCCTTGTCCCAGTTGTCGCCGCCGAGATGGTTGTCGCCCGAGGTCGCCTTGACCTCGAACACGCCGTCGCCGATCTCGAGCACGGAGACGTCGAACGTCCCTCCGCCGAGGTCGAACACGAGGATCGTCTGGTCCTTCTCCCTCTCGAGCCCGTACGCGAGCGACGCGGCCGTCGGCTCGTTGATGATCCGCTTCACGTCGAGCCCGGCGATCTTCCCGGCGTCCTTGGTCGCCTGGCGCTGGTCGTCGTTGAAGTACGCGGGGACGGTGATCACGGCCGCGTCGACCGTGTCGCCGAGCTTCTGCTCCGCGTCGGACTTCAGCTTCTGGAGGATCATCGCCGAGATCTCCGGCGGCGAGTACTGCTTGCCGCGCGCCTCGACCCGGACGTCCCCGTTGGGCCCGGCGACGACCTTGTAGGGGACGATCGTCTCCTCCTCCTTGACCTCCGACTCCTTGCGGCCCATGAACCGCTTGATCGAGAAGATCGTGTTCTCGGGGTTGGTCACGGCCTGGCGCTTCGCGACCGTTCCGACGAGGCGCTCGCCGCCCTCGGTGAACGCGACGACCGACGGCGTGGTGCGCCCGCCCTCCGCGTTCTCGAGCACGGACGGCTCGCCGCCCTCGAGCACCGCCATCGCCGAGTTCGTGGTTCCGAGGTCGATTCCAATCGTCTTGCCCACAGCTGCTTCCTCCGTCAGGTTGCGTACAAAATCTTAGTCGAAGCGTAGCAGATGTGAGCGTGCTACTGGCCCGCCTCGCGTGCCACGAAGTCGGCGACCAGCTCGGCGTCCTCGCCCCGGAGGATCCCGGCCGGCATCCGGCCCCTCACTCCGTCTGCGATCGCAATCTCGACCAGCTGCTGGTTCGTCTCAGGCGTTCCCTGGCCGAGCACGTCATCGAGATCGGGGCCGACGATCCCGTCGGTTCCGGCGCGGGCGAGGGTGTGGCAGGCGCCGCAGTTCGTCTGGAAGAGCGCCTTCGCCTCCTCGTCGGAGGACGCCACCTTCTCGGGCGAGGCGCTCTCGCCGCCCTCCTTGCTGATCGCCCAGTACGGCAGCAGCAACCCGAACAGCACGGCGAAGATCCCGAAGATCACGAAGCTGGACCTACTCATCGGGTCGCGATCCTACCTGGGCCACGGCAAGGGGCGGCGGGCCGGGGTGTCGCGGGCCCCGGCCCGCCGGGGGGTATGCGCCGGCCGGCAACGCCGGCCGGCTGATCATTTGTCCTGAAGCGTTACTTCTTCAGCTGCAGCTTGCTCACCTTGCCGCCGTGGTCCGAGGGCCACAGGCCCGAGGGGGTCCGCTGGTCCGGGTCGTTGCCGGTCGCGAACGCCTTCAGGGTCTTCAGCCCCGGCTTCGTCAGCACGTGGTCGACCGTGTGATCGAACACCAGGTCGGCGTTGCGCGGATCGCCGCAGCAGGTCTGCGGGTAGGGCTTGTTGAGCTTCTTCGCCCCGTTGTCCTTGAACCCGGCCGCCGCGAACGCCTCGAACGCAAGCGGGTCGCCCGGCTGGAACTCGTAGCTCCCGGCGGCATGCCTCTCCTGGAGCCCCGAATTGATGTCCCCGACCAGGATCACCTGCTTGTTCGTGTTCGCCGGACCCGCGATCAGCTCCTTCGCCTGGGCCTCGCGGATCGTCGGCTCACCGAACGCCTCGAGGTGGGTGTTGATGAACCGGAACTTGCTCTTGCCGCCGCCCTTCTTGCTCGCGGAGGCGTTCTTGCCCTTCTTGCCGGAGCCGCCGACCTTGGCCTCGACCGATACCCAGCCGCGATCGACCCCGACCTCGACGGCGCCCGGGATGATCTCGGCCGTGAACCTGTTGTCGTAGTGCGCGGCGTTCGTCTTGCCGAGCTTCACCTTGCTGCCCTTCTTGACCAGGATCGCGTCGTGCATGATGAGCTGTGCGTCGAAGTCGGCGCCGAGAGCGGCGAGCGGCCCGGTGCCGGTCCCGGTGTTGTCGTCCGCGTCGACCGGGAGCTCGCCGGTGAACTCCTCCTGGACGATGACCTCCCGGTACTTAGGGCCCTTGCCCTCGTTGAGCTGCGCCATCAGCAACTCGAGGAAGTTCTGCTCGAGCTGTCCAGCCTCGCTCGCGGGCGCGCCGAGTCCGCCGCTCTCAGTCCACCCGCCGTCGGAGGGCGTCTGCGTGTACCACGACGCGACCTCCTGGAGGCCGACGAGGTCCGGCTTAGTGTCCTTGATCTCCCTCGCCAGCGGCACGGCACGCTCGGGGAAGTTGGTGCTCTGGAACTCGCGCCAGATCTGCCCCGCGCCGTCGATCGCCTCCGGGATCCCGGACGCTCCGAGTGCCGGATTGAGATCCGCACCGAGATAGACGTTGCGCGTCATCACGGTGACCTTCGGGCCACCCTTCTTGCCCTTCTTCTTCGCGTCGGCGACGGCCGGGATCGCGAGCGCGATCAGCGCCATCGTTGCCAGCAGAAGTCGAGCCTTTCTCGAACCGAACGATCTGCCTGCAGATCGGGCGTTTGATGCGTGCTTCAAGTGGAACCCCATTCCTTTCCTGCCGTTCCTGAACGGCCCTGTGAAGTGACAAAAATCCACATCGGTTATCGGCCGCGCGAACACCGGACTTGAATCAGGTGGGGTTCGCGCCCCGTCCCGTCCGCCAGTATGGACACATCCGCCGCAGCGCGCATTCCCCGCACCGCGGGCGCGGGCGGCACACCGCGCGGCCGTGGTTGATCAGGTTGATGTGGAGCTCGTAGGCGTCGTCGGGAGGGGTGATCGCGAGCATCTCGTCGTGCGCGCGCTCGAACGAGGCTTTGGGTGGAAACAGCCCGAGGCGGCCGCCGACGCGGTAGACGTGGGTGTCGACGGGGATCTCCGGGCGCCCGTAGGAGAAGATCAGCACGCAGGCGGCCGTCTTGCGCCCCACCCCCGGGAGCGAGGTGAGGAATTCGAGCGCCTCCTCGCG
>JBOGZL010000175.1:0-4041 GCA_050697195.1 Solirubrobacterales bacterium | reverse complement strand
ACCCGCGGGGCCGGTCCGCGGCTCTTCCCCGAGGAAGCCGCGCCCGCCAACCTGTCGCTCGCGGCCTGTGAGTCGTACGACAACGGTGTGGTCTTCCTGGCCTACCGACCGCAGGCGTGAGACCGCCCAGTGCCAGCACGGATCCCGCACACGTGCCCGTTCGGACCCGAATCCGGTGGTGGCGTCGATGACGCCGGGGCGAGTCGCCCCTAGCCTGGACGCCATGACCTGGACGTCGTGCAGGCGGCGGAGCAGATGTACGAACGAGGGAGGGCACGGAGATGAACCGGATCGGACGAAAGCTGGTGCTCACGGCCGCGGTTGTCGGAGCGCTGTCCCTGACGGCGCCCGCGACCGGCCTGGCAGAGACCGAGGTGATCGGCGAGGCCAACGGCCAGGTGAGCGGCTCGGTGTTCGACCTCGCGTACGCGGAAAGCCGCTGGGTGAAGAACCCGAAGAACCGCTCGATCAGCGTCAAGGTGAACGCGTTCCCGGATGATCCGAACGACCAGGAACTGATCTGGGTCGGGGGCCTCATGCAGTGCAAGCAGGGGGGCAACCAGTACGACGGCGGCAACGAGAGGGACCACGTGAAGCCACCGTTCAAGTACAGGACCCGCGGCTTCCCGTTCGGAGTCAAGAAGAACCGGCCGAAGCGCTGCCGGCTGCTCGTCTGGTCGGGGTTCGATCCCGTCGAGCCTCCCGAGACGGGCGAGGACCCCGCTCCTCCACCGCTCTTCGAGCCACTCCCGGGCGGCACGATCACGATCAAGATCCTGTGGAAGAAGAGGTGAGCCGAGGCGCGACGGATCAGCACCGCTTCGGCTGCCAGAACGCGACCTCGGCGCCGGCGGGCTCGGCGACGACGCTGCGCCACCCGGCGGGGCCCTCGCGGGGCTCGAGCAGGACCGTGGCGCCGAGCCGGCGCGCGTGCTCGGTCGCGTCGGAGATCTCGCCGACCTCGACGTAGGGCAGCCACAGCGGGCGCGGCGTCTCGCACTCCACGACGCCGCCTCCGAGCTGGCCGCCGAGCTTGAACGCGACGTAGGACCCGCGCCCGGCGTCGATCCGCTCGGGATTCCAGCCGCAGGTGCGGGTGTAGAACGAGCACGCCCGCGCCAGGTCCGCGGTGTGAAGCTCGAGATGGACGACCGGGTTTGCGCGCGCAGAGTTCATCTCCAGTGTTGTGACCCCCACGCGCGGCGAAACTGATCGGTCGGGGCCGATGGCCCGATCGGCTTCGGCCCTCTACCCTGCACGGCGTGAGCGTCGCCCCGACAAGGTCGAACGTGGAGGAGCGAGAGCTGCTCGAGGCGGCACGCGGCGGTGACGAGGACGCCTTCCGCCGCCTCGTCGAGGCCTACCGCTCGGAGCTTCACGCGCACTGCTACCGGATGCTGGGCTCGGTCCACGACGCCGAGGACGCGCTTCAGGACGCGCTGCTGCGGGCGTGGCGAGGGCTGTCGAAGTTCGAGGGCCGGAGCTCCTTGCGGTCGTGGCTCTACCGGATCGCCACCAACACCTGCCTCGACGTGATCGGACGGCGCCCCAAGCGGGTGCTGCCGGTGGACTACGGCCCGCCCTCCGACCCCCACGACGGTCCGGGCGAGCCGCTCGTCGAGTCGGCGTGGGTGGAGCCGTACCCGGACGAGCGGCTCGCGGTCGAGGACGGCTACGCCGCTCCCGAGGCGCGGTACGAGCAGCGAGAGAGCGTCGAGCTCGCGTTCATCGCCGCCCTGCAGCACCTTCCCGCCACCCAGCGCGCGGTGCTGATCCTTCGCGAGGTGCTCGGGTTCTCCGCCAAGGAGACCGCCGAGACGCTGGACACGACCACGGCGTCGGTGAACAGCGCGCTGCAGCGCGCTCGGAAGTCGGTCGACGAGCGGACACCCGAGCAGAGCCAGCAGGCGACGATGCGTGCGCTCGGCGACGACGGGGTCCGAGAGGTGGTGCGCAGCTACGTCGACGCGTGGGACCGCGGCGATATCGAGGGTGTGGTCGGGATGCTGACCGAGGACGCGACGTTCGCGATGCCGCCGCTTCGGACCTGGTACGAGGGTGGAGACCTGCCGGATTTCCTGCGGGTCGGACCGCTCTCGGGCGAGTGGCGGTGGCGCCACGTCGGGGTGCGTGCGAGCGGGCAGCCGGCGCTCGCCTTCTACAGCTGGGACGAGGACTCGGAGAGCCACGTGGCATTCGCGCTCAACGTGCTCACCCTGCGCGGCGCCCGGATCAGCGACGTCACGGCGTTCATCGCCCGGTCGATCGAGCGGCCCGACCGCGAGGCCTACGCGCGATTCCCGGAGGAGCCGGTCGACCCGCGGCGGATCGCGGGCTACTTCGAGAGCTTCGGCCTCCCGGCGCGCCTCGACTGACCCGGGCCGCGACCCCCCTTCGCTGACCGTCGACCGCGGTCGCTATAGTTAAGCGTATGCTTAACCAAGCCGCTGTCCCCCTCAATCGCGTCTTCCAGGCGCTCTCGGACCCGAGCCGGCGTGTGATGGTAGAGCGGCTGACGCGCGGACCGGCCTCCGTGTCGGAGCTGGCCGCGCCGCTCACGATGTCGCTTCCGGCGGTCGTCCAGCACCTCCACGTGCTCGAGGAGAGCGGCCTCGTGCGCACCGAGAAGGTCGGCCGGGTGCGCACGTGCGAGATCGAGGCGACCGCGCTGCGCTCGGCCGAGGACTGGATCACCGAACGGCGCACGATGTGGGAGCGACGTCTCGACCGCCTCGGCGAGTACCTGGCCGAGAACCCCGACCAACCGACCTGAGAGGAGCCGACATGGCCGAACGATCCGTGAGACATGCCACATTCACCGTCGAGCGCGAATACGACGCCTCCCCGGGGCGGGTGTTCGCCGCGTGGGCGGAGCCGGACGCGAAGGGACGCTGGTTCGGCGACTCCTCCCAGGGCGTCGAGGAGTTCGAGCTCGACTTCCGGATCGGAGGGCGGGAGTTCAACCGCGGCACCGTCGAGGGCCAGGCCTACACCTTCGACGCCCGCTACCAGGACATCGTCCCCGACGAGCGGATCGTCTACGCGTACGACATGCACATCGACGACAGCCGGATCTCGGTCTCACTTGCTACCGTCGAGATGAAGCCCGATGGCGCCGGCACGCGGCTGACGTACACCGAGCAGGGGGCGTACCTCGACGGGCTCGACACGCCCGAGCAGCGCCAGCAGGGCACCGGCGGACTGTTCGACGCGCTCGCCGAGGAGCTGGCGCGCGAAACCGATTAGTTCCCTGACCGAGCTCGGTCACTACTGCCAACGAGAACGACTGGGGGATCCAGAAAACGTGACTGCCGAAACCACAAACGACCGCAGATGGCCCGCCTTCTACGTGCTGTGTGTCGGGATGCTGATGATCGTTCTCGACGTGACGATCGTGAACGTCGCCTTGCCCTCGATCCAGGGCGACCTGGGCTTCTCGCAGAACGACCTCGCGTGGGTGGTGAACGCCTACCTGATCCCGTTCGGCGGGCTGCTCCTGCTCGCCGGCCGGGTCGGCGACCTGCTCGGGCAGCGACGCGTGTTCATCACCGGCCTCGCCGTGTTCACCGCGGCCTCGGCGCTGTGCGCGCTGGCGCAGAGCCAGGAGATGCTGATCGGGGCGCGATTCATCCAGGGCATTGGCGGCGCGCTGACCTCGGCCGTGATCCTGGGGATGATCGTGACGATGTTCCCCGAGCCGCGGGAGCAGGCGAAGGCGATCGGCAGGTACACGTTCGTCGCCGTCTCCGGGAGCTCGATCGGCCTGCTCGCGGGCGACGACGCAGTCGCGGACGTCCGCGCGTGTGCCGACCGCGCCGACGACGACTCCGTCCGAGTCCTCCGTCGGAAGATCCTTGAGCGAGTGCACCGCCAGATCGATGCCCCCGTCGCAGAGCGCGCGTTCGAGCTCCGAGGTGAAGAGGCCTTTGCCGCCGATCTCCGGTAGGGGCTGATCGAGAATCCGGTCGCCGGAGGTGGTGAAGACCTTCGGGGTCTGGCAGTCGAGGCCGGGCCAGGCCTCGCGCAGGTGGGTCAACACCC
>JBOGZL010000174.1:0-2993 GCA_050697195.1 Solirubrobacterales bacterium | reverse complement strand
CACATCGGGGCGTAGCGAAGTCTGGTCATCGCGCGCGGTCTGGGGCCGCGAGATCCCCGGTTCGAATCCGGGCGCCCCGATATGAACCGGTCGCAGGTTCAATAGCTCACGCGGTGCGCTCCTCGACCAGGGTGATCGTGTTGCCCTCGGGGTCGGTGATCGCCGCGAACATCACCTGGTCGGAGGTCGTGTCGTCGATCGCCCCGGGAGCGAGGTCCCGCTCCTCGAGCGCGGCGACCTGGTCGCGCAGATCGTCGACCGTGAGCGTGAGCAGCGAATTTCCGGCGTGCTCGGCGTCCTCGATGATCTGAATCGACCCGGCATCGGCGTAGTGCCACTCGGCCAGGCCGTCCATCGGGATCACGTCGGCGGGACGGCCGAGGAGGCGCTCGTACCAGCCTCGCGCGGCGTCGTGATCGGCCACGGCGATGCCGGCGAGGACCATGCGGACGGACATGACGGCACTCCTTTCGTCGAATTCACGAGCACGGAACCCGCGCATCGTTTCCTGTCTATTGGACCCTTGCAGTCGCCGAGATTAATCGGGGCGCCGCTAGGGTTCGCCGATGGCCGAGGTTCGCCCGCTGCACGCGCTCCACTACAACCTCGGCGCCGTCGGGTCGCTGGGGGCGGTCGTCGCGCCGCCCTACGACGTGATCGACGCCGCGATGCGGCGCGAGCTGCTCGCGCGCTCCCCGTTCAACGTCGTCGAGATCGACCTCCCCGAGGCGCCGGGCGGCGGCGACCGTTACGAGCACGCCGCCGAGACCCTCGAGGCGTGGACACTCGAGGGCGTGCTCGCCGCCGACCGTGAGCCCGCGCTCTGGGCGCTCACCCAGGAGTACGCCGCCCCCGACGGCACTCGCCGGACCCGCCACGGGCTCCTCGCCCGCGTCCGGATCACCGAGTACGGGCCCGGCCTGATCCGACCCCACGAGCGCACCCACCCCGGCCCGAAGGAGGATCGCCTCCGGCTCACCGAGGCCACCCGACACAACCTCTCGCCGATCTTTTCCCTCTACCCCGGCGACGCGTGGCGCCACGTCGAGCCGGCGCTCGACGCCGACCCGTGGGGGGAGGCGACCGACGCCGACGACACCGTCAACCGCGTCTGGCGCCTCGCCGACGCCGCGATCGCCGAGGCGGTCACCGCAACGCTTGCCGACGCCGAGCTCCTGATCGCCGACGGCCACCATCGCTACGAGACCGCCCGCACCTACGCCGACGCGATCGGCGGCGACGGCCCCCACCGCCACACGCTCATGTGCCTCGTCTCGCTCAAGGACCCCGGGCTGACCGTCTTCCCCACCCACCGCCTGCTCGTGGACCTCGACCCCTCCGCGTACGAGCCGCTCGGCGCCAGCCTGAAGGAGCTGTTCGAGGTCGGCGAGGTCCCGCTCGCGGATCTCGACCCGGCCGGCGAGCACGGGGTCGGCGTGTTCGGCTACGCCGACTCCCACCACAAGCGCGGCTACCGGCTCCGGCTCCGCGACCGCGCTCCGCTCGACCGCGCGATCGAGGACCGGCCGGACAGCTATCGCGACCTCGACGCGGTGATCCTCGATGCGCTCGTGCTGCGCGGCATCCTCGGGATGAGCGACGAGGACATCGCGGCGAAGCGCGGGATCGCCTACGAGCAGAGCTCCGACGCGGCGCGAGCCGCGATCGAGGCACAGGAGGCGGACTGCGCCTTCCTCCTCCGGCCCACCCCCGTCGAGCAGGTTCGGGCGGTCGCGGCGGCCGGCGAGACGATGCCCCCGAAGTCCACCTACTTCTTCCCCAAGGTCCCGACCGGGGTTGTGTTCAACCCGCTGAGCTGACGGGGATACTTCGGACGTGACCTCGGAACGCGTTCGCATCGTCAAGGAGGGCTACGACGGCTGGAACCGGCGCGACTTCGACGCGATGGTCTGCCTCCTCGCCCCCGACGTGGAATGGAGGACCGCGGGCGTCTTCCCCGGCCTCAAGGACGAGTACCACGGCCACGACGGCGTGCGCCGCTTCTGGGACGCGATGCAGGAGGCATGGGAGCTGATCGAGATCAATCCGCGACGATTCGTCGAGCACGACGACAAGGTGCTCGCCGAATTCCACTTCCACGCGAAGGGGCGCGAGAGCGGCGCCGAGGTGAAGATGGACTGGATCCACGTCTTCACGTTCGGCGACGAGCTCGTGGACGCCGTCGCCGGCTACCGCGACGTCGAGGAGGCGCTCGCCGCCGAGGGAATCCCGGACGCCGCGATGAAGGGCGCAACTAGGATTGCCCGGTGACCAAGATCTACACGAAGAAGGGGGATGACGGCACCACCTCGCTGTGGTACGGCGGGCGGATCGCCAAGTCCGACCTCCGCACCGAGGCCTACGGCGCCGTCGACGAGGCCGGCTCGGCGCTCGGCGTCGCGCGCTCGCTCTGCACCTCGAAGGACCACGAGATCGCCCACGACGTCCTCCGCGTCCAGGGGGAGCTATTCGTCGCCGGGGCGGAGCTCGCGACGGCGCCCGACGCTGCCGGCCGGCTCGAGGACGGGATCAGCCGGGTCACCGACGAGATGGTCGACGCGCTCGACGCCGAGATCGACCGCTACATGGACCGCGTCGACTTGCCGCCCAAGTTCGTGATCACCGGCGGGACCGCGCTCTCCGCCCAGCTCGACTTCGCCCGCGCCGTCATCCGCCGCGCCGAGCGCCGCATCGTCGAGCTCCAGCGGTCCGACGGGCTCGCGTCCGCCGCCGTCCTTCGGTACCTGAACCGGGCATCCGATCTCGTGTACGCGATGGCCCGTTTCGCCGACACCGACGAGCCGGCGCTGTTCCGGGGACGGGAGGCCAGCGAGGGGTGAAGTCGGTCGCCCGCCGCGTCGACGGCTACACCCACGAGGTCGAGGTGGACGGCCACACGATCATCGCCGACGAGCCGGCCGACGCGGGCGGGAACGACGAGGGCCCCTCCCCCACCCGGCTGCTGATCGCGAGCCTCGCCGCCTGCACCGCGA
>JBOGZL010000173.1:0-2554 GCA_050697195.1 Solirubrobacterales bacterium | reverse complement strand
CCTCGCGGCGCCCGCGGATCGCCGGAGTGCCGGTACTGGTGCTGGGGGCGGAGCGGGACGGGATCCTCACGCCCGGCGAGATTCGCGGGGCGGCGCGTGCCCACGGGACCGAGGCCGAGATGTTCCCGGGGATCGGCCACGACATGATGCTCGACGTCGGCTGGGAGCAGGTGGCCGACAGGGTCGACGGCTGGGTTCGCGACGCGCTGACGTAGCGTACGCGCGTGCGCTCCTTCGGCTCGCTCGCGTTCCGCCAGGTTCGCGCGCGCCGGCTTCGCGCGCTGCTGACGGCGGCCGGGATCGTGCTCGGCGTGGGGATGATCGTCGGGGTGCTGGTGCTCGCGGCGACGATCCAGCGCACCTTCACCGACCTCTTCGACTCGGTGTACGGGAAGACCGACCTCGTCGTCTCGGGAACCGACCAGACCTCGCTTCCGGGCTCGACTCTGCGCACGGTCCGGCGCACGAGGGAGGTCGCCGACGCCGAGGGCCGGGTCGCGACCGTGTTCGGCCTCGTCGACCGCTTCGGCCGCGCCGAGGCCGACCCGGGATCGCAGCTCAACGTCGGCGGGGAGGACCCCGACGCCGCCAACCTCACAGACGCGGAGACGGTCGCGGGCCACCGCCCCCGGGGCGGTGGGGAGATCATGCTCCAGCAGAGCTGGGCCGACGCCCAGGACCTCGAGGTCGGCGACCGCGCGCGCTTCGCGACCCCGGCCGGGCTCGCCCGCCTGAGGGTCGTGGGCCTGTTCCAGTTCGCGACCGGGCTCGACTTCGGCGGCCAGGGCTTCGCCACCGTCTCGCTGGGGCAGGCGCGCGAGCTGATGGAGAAGCCGCGCGGGTTCGACGAGGTGAACGTGGTCGTCGACGGCGGGAGGGAGACGATCGCCGAGGTGCGCGCGCGGGTCAAGGACGAGCTCGGGGGCGGGGTTCGCGTCCTCACCCCGACGGCGAAGTCGAACGAGGTCGAGGCCCAGCTCCAGGGATTCAACGCGGTCCTCTACTTCTTCGCCGCGATGGCGCTGTTCGTCGGCGGCTTCCTGATCTTCAACTCGTTCAACATGACGGTCTTCCAGCGGATGCGCGAGATCGGGATGCTGCGCACGCTCGGTGCGACGCGCGGCATGATCACCCGCTCGGTGCTGACCGAGGCCGCGGTGCTGGGGATCGTCGGCGCGGTGCTCGGCGTCGGGCTCGGAATCCTGCTCGCGCTCGGATTGGTGTGGCTGATGCGCGAGGTGCTCGACTTCCCGGTCGGCGACCTGCGGTTCACGTGGCTCGCGCCCACCGCGGCGGTGGTCACCGGACTGGGAACGGCACTGCTCGGGGCGCTCTATCCGGCCCGGCGCGCGGGCCGGACCTCCCCGATCCGGGCGGTGCTCGGCGCCGAGGGGCTGCGCTCCCGCCCCCGCGCGCGTCGCGCCGTGCTCGGCGCCGTGCTGATCGGGTTCGGGCTCGCGGGCGCGTTCTGGCTCGGCGCCGCCGACGAGACGACCACCCTCGTCGCCGCGGCCGGGATGACGGGGACGATCGCGATCTTCTTCGGGATCGCGCTGATCGCACCGTTCGTCGTCGTCCCGATGGTCCGGGTGCTCTCGTGGCCGGTGCGCCGGATCGCGCCGGTCGAGGGCCGGATCGCGGCGGACTCCGCCCGCTCCGATCCCACCCGGACCGCGGCCACCGCCACCGGCCTGATGATCGGACTCGCCCTGGTGGTCGCCGTGAACAGCCTCGGGGCGAGCTTTCTGAGCTCGATCTCGGACGAGTTCGATCGCAGCTTCGCCCGCGACCTCACCGTGCAGCCGACCGGGTTCGCACCCGGCGAGGGCCCCCAGCAGACGATCGCCCGCGACCTCCGCGACCGGCTCGCGCGGATCGACGAGGCGGAGGTCGTGGCGCGGGAGCGGATCGTCTTCGTGCCCGGGCTGCCGGGACCGAAGGGCAGGACGAAGACGCGGGGGCTCCTGTTCGGGTTCGATCCGCGACAGTACGAGCAGGTCGACACGACCGACATCGAGGGCGCGCCGCGCGAGCAGGCGTTCGACCGTGTCGGCCGCGGCGGGGTCACCGTCGGCAAGGGGTTCGCGGACGAAGAGGGGCTGGGGGTCGGCGACCGGCTCGAGCTCGACGGCCCGTCAGGGTCGCGCACCGCAAGGGTCGCGGGGATCGTCGAGACCGTGATCTTCGGCGGCCAGACCGTCGGGATGTCGCTCGAGACGCTCCGCGACGTGTACGGCGTGACCGCCGACTCGGAGCTCGCGCTCAAGGCCACTTCCGAGGAGGCACGCCCGGCTCTCGAGCGCGAGGTGGAGCGGATCGTGGAGCGCGACTACCCGAACCTGAGCGTGCTCTCGAACGAGGAGCTGAAGTCCGACGTCGAGAGCCAGGTCAACGAGCAGTTCGGGATCTTCTACGCAATCGTCGGGGTGGCGATCTTCGCGAGCCTGTTCGGGATCGTCAACACGCTCTCGATGTCGGTGATCGAGCGCACGCGGGAGATCGGCGTGCTGCGGGCGCTCGGCTCAACCCGGTGGCAGGTGCGCCGCCAGATCGG
>JBOGZL010000172.1:0-1836 GCA_050697195.1 Solirubrobacterales bacterium | reverse complement strand
CTAGATGCCGACCCGCAGCAGCGGCGTGGTGGTCGGCTCGGTGCTCCCGCCGCGTGGCTCGCGCGTCACCAGCACCTGGGCGGCGTCCTCGAGCCCCGGGATCGTAGCCGTCGCCGTCCCGCCGCGCTTGGGGACGAAGACGTTCGAGGGCTGAAGCGCCGCCTCGCCCTCGTCGCGGACCCAGGCCTGGAAGACCTGGTCGCGGCGGAGCGGCGGCATCCCGCTCGCCTGAAGCGTCCCGGTTCCATCCTCGACGACGAGCTCGGCCTCGGCCCCGCGGGCGGCGGGCTCGGAGCGGACCTGCAGCGTCTCGGCGTCCCGGTCCCCGCGCAGCGCGTAGCCGGCCACCCCCGCGGCAACCACGACGACCGCGCCGAGGGCAGCGATGGCGGGCCGCGGAACACCGATGCCGGCGAGCCGGCGCCGGGAGCGGCGCGGCCGGGACGCTGCCCTGCGCGCCTCGGCGCGCACCGTCCCGAGCAGCTCTCCGCGCAGACGCAGAGGCGCGGCGACCTGGGTGACGGACGCCGGAATCGCGTCGACCGCCGGCCTGAGCCACTCGAGGTCTGAGCGGCAGCGCTCGCACTGCGCGAGGTGGCGCTCGAACTCCTCCGCCTCGGACTGCTCGAGCGCACCCAGCATCCACGCGGCGAGCTCGTCCTCCCAGCGGCGATGGTCCTCGGCGCTCATTCGACCAACTCCGCGAAGCCGGCGCGGATCTTCTCGAGCCCGAGGCGCATCCGCCCCTTGACCGTTCCGAGCGGCATCTCCAGCATCTTGGCGATCTCCGATTGGGTGAAGCCGCCGAAGTAGGCGAGCTCGATCACCTGCGACTGCTCGGTGGGAAGCGTGCCGAGCGCGCCCCTGACCTGCCGCGCGGTCTCGCGGCGCAGCGCCTCGGCCTCGGTTCGCTCGGGCGCAGGCCTGCGCTCCAAAACGGCCTCGTCGTCGAGGTCGAGCTTCGGTGCGCGGCCCCCCTCCCGCCGGAGCGCGTCGATCGCCCTGTTGCGGACGATCCCCAGCGTCCAGGCGCGAACGCTCCCCCGGGTTTGGTCGTAGCGCGCCTTGCTGCGCCAGATCGAGAGGAAGGCCTCCTGGGTCACGTCCTCCGCGGCGGCGGGATCGCCGACGATCCGGTGGGCCAGCGAGTAGGCGGCGCCGCCGTGGCGGTCGTAGAAGACCTCGAACGCCGCCGGGTCGTTGCGCGCGACCAGCGGCATCAGGTCCTCGTCCGCGAGCCGCTGAAGGGCGTCGACGTTCAACTGGGGATTGATCCGTTCATATCCCTCTCCCGCATGATCCAATGACCCTTACGCGCCCCGCGCGTGCGTGGATCAATCCTCACCGGAGGAGGAAATCGCATGGAAGGCTCAAGCCCCGCCCGACTCTACGCTCTGCTCGTCGGTGGCGTGCTCACGATCGCGGGCATCATCGGGTTCTTCTACGACTCGAGCTTCGACACCGGCGCCTCGCTGAGGTCCGACGACGTCCTCGGGATCCTTGCCGTCAACGGGTGGCACAACGTGGTCCACCTCGCCACCGGCCTGCTGGGGCTCGCGGCGGTCGGGTACGCGGCCCGCACCTACGCGCTCGGGCTCGGGCTCGTGTACGTGGTCGTCGCGATCTGGGGATTCGCCGAGACGGAGGGAGGACTCGGAGTGATCCTCGACTTCTTCCCCGTGAACACGGAGGACAACGTCCTCCATCTCGTGATCGGCCTCACCGGGCTGGCGGCGGGGGCGGCGACGCCCCGGACGGCCCCGGCCGCCACGTAGATCTAGTCGAGGGTTCTGCGGATCGAGTCCGCGACGCCGCGCAGCCCGCCCGGGCTGCGGC
>JBOGZL010000171.1:0-2133 GCA_050697195.1 Solirubrobacterales bacterium | reverse complement strand
GAGGTGGTCAAGGCAGATGTCGGGGTCGTCAACGATTCCGCTCGCGTGGCCGCGAGGGTTCCTAATACCCTGCATCGCGCCAGCGAAGAGAAACTTAAAGCCCTCTTGCTCATTTTTGTCAGACATGCTCAAGCCAGTATTCAGTTTCAGCATCGGAGAGGTGCCACCGAAGGCACGCATCATCAGGCTCGTGCCGTACTCCGAACTGCCGGAAATGCGCTGAATTTCTTCATCCAGGAACTTGAAAGCTTCCAATGTTGCCTGCGCATAGTGTCCATTGTCGAACAGACTACGAACGACAGTGGGGAGGTCTGGGTGGACGTCTCGCGCCTCGAACGGATGCTCGGTTCTTAGTGGAGTGGTGGCTGCCTCGGTGAACCGATATGCGCGGCGTGCGATCTTCTCGAAAAACTCCAGACTACTCACCATCGATAAGCTTCTTTCGGATGCTCCGGAATATCCTGTCATATGTTTGCTGGTCCCCTTCCGCTGGAAGGTTTACTTCGATTCGAACCGTGAGTCCAAACTTCGGACCGTCATCGCCCGTGTCGGAAGCGTTGACTTGTCCCCTCGTAGCTGTCGTTGTCGACTTGGTCTTCGTCGCCCTTGCCGTCCTTGTATCGCTTGATTTTCGCTGAGGCGAGCCTTCGCGCTTAGCCGGCAGTTAAGCGTGCCCCGACAGACCAGCAAGGTACGCGAATGTTCCCGCCTGCCGCGTCCCAACGACCTGCGAGGAGTGATCCGAGGTCCGGAAAAATTGGACAAGGCTGCCTTTGTCGAGGTCCCACGCACGGTCGCCGTGCAGGTCGAACAGGTCTGCATAGGCATCCTTGACGAGCTTTTCAAACTCGCTGGCAAAGTCTTCGTCCTTGTGCTGCAGGAACGCAGTCGACTTTGTGTCAACCTTCTTGCCTTCGTCGTCAATGACCCCCAGGAAGCGAAGAATGTTGATCACGTACGATTCATTCTTGGGCGCCACACCCAGTTTCCGGAGGGTATCGGCGCTCACTTCGGTCACGTCCCGGGTGGTGGTGTAGGAGCTGTGGGTAGGTGGCCTGCCGAAGCGACCGCCACGAGTCTGGCATAGGCAGGCCAGCTATCCACAGCGGGTGGCCATCGCAGGATCTCCGGTAGGGTTGGGTTGCGACCAGCAACCCCAGACCGGAGACCACCACGATGACCGACGACAACATCGCCCTTCGCGAGCTTCTGGAGAAGAGCGCCGACGCCGATCTCTTGCGCGAGATGATCGGCTTCGCGGCCGAGCGGCTGATGGAGCTCGAGGTGCAGGGCCTGACCGGCGCCGGCTATGGCGAGCGCGCGCCGGGCCGATTGGCGCAGCGCAACGGCTACCGCGAGCGGGACTGGGCGACCCGGGCCGGCACGGTCGAGCTGCGCATCCCCAAGCTCAGGAAGGGCAGCTACTTCCCGGGCTTTCTGGAGCCGCGCCGGGTGGCCGAGAAGGCGCTGACGGCGGTGATCCAGGAAGCCTACGTGCAGGGCATCTCGACGCGCTCGGTCGACGAGCTGGTCAAGGCGCTCGGCATGGGCGGGATCTCCAAAAGCCAGGTCAGTCGTTTGTGCGTGGAGATCGACGAGCGCGTGCGCACCTTCCTCGAGCGGCCGATCGAGGGCGATTGGCCCTATCTGTGGATCGATGCCACCTACGTGAAGGTGCGCGAGGCCGGGCGCATCGTCTCGGTCGCGGTGACCATCGCGGTGGCGGTGAACACCGACGGCCGGCGCGAGGTGCTCGGCATGGCGATCGGCGCCTCGGAGGCCGAGACCTTCTGGGTCGAGTTCCTGCGCAAGCTCAAGCGCCGCGGCCTCGCCGGCGTCAAGCTGGTGATCTCGGATGCGCACGAGGGCATCAAGGCTGCGGTTGCCCGCGTGTTCCGCGCCAGCTGGCAGCGCTGCCGGGTGCACTTCATGCGCAACGCCCTCGCCCACGCCGGCAGGAGCGGCCGGCGCGTGGTCGCGGCCTTCATCGCCACCGCGTTTGCCCAGGATCATGCCGACACCGCTCGCGCCCAGTGGCGCCAGGTCGCCGACCAGGTCCGCCCCAAGCTGCCCAAGCTGGCTGCCCTGCTCGACGAGGCCGAGGAGGACGTCCTCGCCTACATGAGCTTCCCC
>JBOGZL010000170.1:0-15352 GCA_050697195.1 Solirubrobacterales bacterium | reverse complement strand
ACGGCCGCGGTGTCGACAACGCCCGGCTTCGCGAGGAGGTCGGCTACGAGCCACGCTTCGACGCGCTCGGTGCGGTCCGCGACTTCGCCGGCCAGGCGGCGTCGCGCAGGATCGTTCCGGTCCCCGGACCGCGGAGCGGTGTCCTTGTCGAGCAGCACGACGTGTGCGCCCTCGGACAAGAGGCGCTCGCATACCGTCCGGCCTATCCCACGGGCAGCTCCCGTGACGACCGCAACAACCTTTTCAGCGAAGTCGTTCATGGCGCTTCGGTGCGTCCTCGCGAGCGCTCGCGCTCGGCCCCGCCGACAACGTGGGTGACCATCTGTTCTACGGTGATGTCCTCGCCGCCCAGATGCGCGCTGTTCGATCCCTCATAGAGGACGTCCACCGCGTCGCAGACCGCGGCCACGTCCTGCAGACGGTGGGAGATGAAGATCACTGCAACTCCGTCGGCGCGAACCCGCTCGATCAGCTCGAGCACCGCCCGCACCTCCCTGACGCCGAGCGAAGCCGTCGGCTCGTCCATGATCAGCACTCGCGGAGAGAACGAGACGGACCGGGCGATCGCTATCGCCTGCCGCTGCCCCCCCGAGAGCAGACGGACCGGGACCCGGGTCGAATGAATCGAGACGCCGATGTCGGCTAGATGCCGGGCCGCCTGTGCGTGCATGTGCCGCGTGCGCACCAGACCCAGCCGCAACGGCTCGCGACCGACGTAGAGGTTGCACGCGACATCGAGAGCACCGCACAGCGCCAGGTCCTGGTAAACCATCTCGATCCCGCAGGCCCGTGCGTCCTTCGGATTGGAGAACTTGGTGGCCTTGCCCTCGACCAGAATCTGCCCTCCGTCGGGCTGCAGCGCACCGGCGAGGATCTTCATCAGCGTCGACTTGCCCGCTCCGTTGTCGCCGACCAGTCCAAGCACCGCTCCGGGCGCAACGCTCAGGCTTGCGTCCGCGAGCGCAACCACGGCCCCATACCGTTTCTTGATCCCTCGCAATTCGATCACGGGTGGCATCTCTCGACCCCCGCTGTGAGTCATATCGGTCATTGCGGCCAGGCTCGATCAGGCACGGTAGCTAGCCAGGAACTCGCCGCCGTGCTGGCGGCGGGGACGCGCGGCGGATCCCACAGATCCGCCGCGGGTCCCAGGAGCCAAGGCAGCCACTTCTGGCATGCGGGACTCACGCCCCGGTGGCCCCAACTAACGATCGACTCATCCACCGCGCCTCCAACTACTCTCGTGCAGCCGCGAATGGCTGGATCGAGGCGTCTAGGTCGTCGAAGATCTCATCGATCTTTGGCTGGTAGTACTCCACCGTGGCCTCCTTCGAGTCCTCGCGCTCAAGAACCTCTTCGACGTTTTCCTTCGTCACGACCTCGATCCCCGGATCGATCCACCCGTTCTTGTTCGGCGCTATGCCATCGACGAGCTGCTCCTTGATGAGCCGGATCGGGACATAGCCCTGCAGGTAGGGATTCGCGCCGAGGGCCACGAGCATCGTGCCCTCCTCGATCCCGCGCAGCGTGTCGGGCTCCAGATCCGCGCCACCAATCAGGTAGTCCGCGCCAGGATCCTTCTCCTTGACCTTGACGAGGCTCGGTGGATCCGAGCTGCAGAACCCAAAGAAGCCCAGCGCATCGGGGTTCACCTGAATGATCCGCTCCCAGTCGGCCACGCTCGCCGCCGGCTCCTCCTCGGTGGTGAGGGGACCCGTGACCGTGATCCCGGGGGCCTTCTCCGTCATCCGGTCCTTGAACCCCTCGGCGCGATCCTCCTGGACCGGCAGGCCCGGGACGCAGAGGCTGATTACGACTTCGCCCTCGGCATCCGGACCGAGCTCATCGATGATCACATCCGCGAGCGTCCTGCCCCACGCGACCTCGTTCAGGCCGACATAGGTCGGGGTGTCGTCCGCGAGCAAGGTCAAGGCGCCGGCATCCAGGGTGACGAGCTCGACGCCGCTGTCGATCAGCTCCTGCGCCGGGCGTCGCCACACCTCGGGGGGGAACGCAACGGTGGCTATCCCCTGGGCACCCGACGCGGCAAGGTCCTGAGCTGCCTGAATCGACGCCGGAGGATCGAAGTTCTGCGGCCCCGCGATCTCCAGTTCGGTGCCCGTGTCCTCTGCTGCCTGTCGAGCGCCATCGGCGATCTGCTCGGTGTAGGGGGCGCGGAAGTGAAGGTCGAGCCCCGTCTTCAAATCCTCGGCCGAGACCGCGTCTCCATCACTGTCCTCCCCGCATGCCGCGAACGCCACTATCGCCAACAGCGTCAACACCCCGAGCGCGGGCCGCGCGAGCCTCGATCGCCTTCTGTGGCCTTCATATCTCACCATCGTCTCCTCCTTGTGTCGTTTGCTTGCCTTCAACGTGTTGCGTCATCGGCCGATCGCACCGACCCTTCTTCCCATGCACGTACGCCCGCGCTACCACCGGGTGGAGGTTTCTCATCGAATCCGGCCCCCCGGGCGGCGAGCGCGGCTCGGCGGCGCTTGATCAACGCGTCCAGCGCGACCGCGCCGATGATCACGGCTCCCGTCGCGAAGATCGTCCAGCTCGCGCTGACCCCGAACTGGATCAGGCCACTGCGAATCGTGGCGATGATCAGGGCACCGATCAGCGCACCAACGACTGTGCCCGTCCCCCCGGCCAGGGCGGTGCCACCGACAATCGCCGCGGCAATCACCAAGAGCTCGTTTCCCGTGCCCAGGTTCGGCTCTGCCGCCTCCAGGAAGGCGAGCGTGACCAATCCGGCGATCGCGCAGACCAGGCCCTGCAGCATCAGCGCGTAGAGGCGGACGCGCGACTTGGAGATTCCCGCCGCATGCGCTGCCTGCTCGTTGGAGCCGATCGCGCGAACCATGAACCCAAACCTGGTGCGGCGGTAGACCACGGTGAGCACAAGCGTCACCAGGAGGAGCATCCAGATCGACACCGGGATGCCGAGCTTGTCGCCGCCGAAAAAGGTGAAGAAGGCGTGGTGGCGCGGCAAGCCGACCACGGTCCGCCCGTCGGACACGACGAGGGCGAGGCCGCGAAACGCCGACAGCGTGCCGAGTGTGACGATGATCGTCTGAATCCCCAGGCCGTTCGCGAGCACCCCGTTGACCGCTCCGAGCCCCGCGCCGAGGAGAAGCCCGAGCGCGGCTGCCACCCAAGGATCCATCCCTCCCTCCATGAGGGTTGCGGCGACGATGGCGACAAGCCCGTAGGTCGAACCCACGGAGAGGTCGATCTCCCTCATCGAGAGCAGAAAGACCGTGGCGAGCGCCATCGTTCCGATGAATGCCGCCTGCCTGCCGAGGTTGACAAGCGAGTCCTGGCCGAGAAAGCTCGGGTGGAAAGAGCCAATCAAGGCGACCATGGCGAGCAGGGTCAACGCAATCGGCAACTCGTGGATCCGGCCGATGGACCGAATCGCCATCAGGCCGCGGCCGAGCCGAGATCGCCGTGTCGGCCGATGAAGCTCATCCGTCGGCCGATCGCGGCCGGGGCTGGCGAAACCGCCCTTGAGCGAACCTGGGTGCTCGTTGGGCAGTCTCTCCTCGGCCATCAGAGAGCCTCGCGGTCGGCGCGCGGGCCCACGCCCGCGGCGATCGGCGGGAGCCTCGTGGCGGCAGCCCCCACCCGGTGCGCGGGCTCATCGAGGAAGCGGTAGGCGTATGGCTGCAACCCGACCAGCTGGCTCGTGTCCGGCCCCCGCGTCATCTGGCTACCGCTTGCTCGAGCGACACGTCCACGTGGCGTGGGAGAACCGGCCATAGGTCCGTGACCTGTCCGTCCTCGACGACGAAGAAGGCGTCGTGAAGGTTCACGGTCGTTGGGCTGTAGCCTGCGATGAGCTCCAAGCGGTCGCCGAGGTCGACCGGTGGGTCGTCGGGAAAGTCGAAGAGAGCGTGTTCCTCCGCGAAGTAGCGTGCTTCGAGGTCGGGATGATCGAGCAACCGCGGCGCCACAAAGTCGATTCCGATCGACTTGCGGCCAGCATCGAGCACGACCGTGCTCCCCTGGCGGCTGATCACCGTGCCGAGGACTGTCAACGCGGTCTCGAAACCCCCCGGGCCCAGATTCGTGTGGAAGCAGTCCATGAGCGTGTAGGAGCCCGCCTGCACCTCGGTGATGACTGGCTCGGCACCAGTGATGAAGTAGGTGCCGGTTCCGCCGGCGGAAACCACCTCGGACCGAAGGTCGTGCGCCGCGAGGTGTCCGACCGCCTCCATCAACTTCTCGTTGGCGATTCGCGTCTCACGAACGCGTCGATCGGGATCCGGCTCGAGCATGCAGTGGCCTTCGTATCCCTGCATGCCGCGGAGCGTCAGGTGCCGCTTGGCGGCGGCCACGCGCGCGAGCTCGAGCGCCTGCTCCTTGGTCCGCACGCCGCAGCGCTCCATTCCCACGTCGAGCTCGACCAGAACGGCGATCTCCGCCCCGGCCGCAGCTGCCGCGCGATCGAGCGCCTCGACGTTGCGCGCATCGTCGACGGCGACCGTCAGTCGGTGGTCGCGGGCGGCCTCGGCGAGCGCACGCAGCTTGTCCGTCCCGATGACCTGGTTTGCCACCAGCACGTCCTCGATTCCGGCGCGGGCCATCGCGATCGCCTCCCAGACGGTCGCGCAAGCAACCCCAATCGCGCCCGCCTCACACTGGAGCAAGGCGAGGTCCGGGCTCTTGTGGACCTTGATGTGTGGCCGCAGCTCCGCGGGCAGCTCGCGGAACCGAGCGGCCATGGTCGCGATGTTCGTCCGTGCGATGTCGAGGTCGAGCAGCAGGGCGGGCGTCGGCAGCTCGTCGCGGCCCCGCCCGATCAGATGCCGCCGGGCCGCGATCCGCAGGTCGCTCTCCTCGACCACCGTCACGCCGCCTCCCTCGTCACGGCCATGGCGCTCACGGGCTCGCGCGCCCGCTCCCGCGGGTCGCCGCTGAACAGGCCGGTGCCGGCGACCACCAGCTCGGCGCCGGCCGCGACGTAGCGCGCGGCGGTCTCCGGCGTGACGCCGCCGTCGACGCCGAGCGCGACATCGACTCCAGCCAGCAGCGCGTGGGCAGCGGCCAGGCGCCGCTCTGTGCCCTCCACGTCGGACGCGCCGCGCCGGCGCGGGTCCACTGCCAGCAGCAACAGGAGCTGGAGCTCGCCGAGCAGCGGCTCCACAGCGTGGAGGGGAGTCGAAGGGCAGAGTGCGACGCCGGTCGCAACGCCCGCGTCGCGCGCTGCCGCCAGGCCATGCTCGCAGCCGCCCGCCTCGAGCTGGATGGTGAGCGCGTCGGCGCCGGCCTCGGCCAGTTCGCCCGCGGGCCGCTCGGGCCGCTCGCACATCACGTGAACGTCGCGCAGCATCGAGCGATCGATCGCCCGCACCACCGGGGCGCCAAAGGTCAGTCCGACGCCGAATGTTCCGTCCATCACGTCGACGTGCGCGAGCGCGGCGCCTCCGTCCCGCGCCGCCCGAAGCGCACCTCGCAGGTTGGCCAGATCAGCGCCGTTCACGCCAGCGCTCAGGTGCGGCGGGGCGCCGAGCGGCTCGAGCCAGCGGGTCATCACGAGACCTGCGGCTCCATGTTGGGGCTGGTGGCGAGCTCACGGAACAGGTCGTACGCTTCGCGGGGCTCGGCGCCATCATGTACGACCTTGCCGACGGCCTGGATCATCGCCGCGGGTGCCGTGCTCTGGAAGATGTTGCGGCCCATGTCCACGCCGGCTGCGCCCTCCTGCACGGCGCGATACGCGGTCATGAGCGCCTCCTCCTCGGGCACCTTTTGGCCGCCCGCCATCACGACCGGCACCGGGCACGACGCGGTCACGGTCTCGAAGCCGTCATCGCAGTAATAGGTCTTCACGAACTGGGCCCCGAGCTCGGCGCAGATGCGACAGGCGAGCCGTAGGTAGCGAGCGTCGCGGACCAACTCCCGTCCCACCGCGGTCACTCCCAGCACGGGGATGCCAAGCTCGAGGCCGCGATCGACAAGGCGTGTCATGTTCTCCACCGACTGCGTTTCGTGCTCACCGCCGATGAACACCTGGACCGCCAGCGCCGCAGCGTTTAGGCGCGCCGCGTCCGCGACGTCGAGCGCGATGCGCTCGTCCGACAGCTCGCGCAGGATGCTGGGACCGCCGCTCGCACGCAGCACCAGCGCGGAGCCGGTGGCGGCCGGGATCGTCGAGCGCAGCACGCCGCGCGTGAGCATCAGCGCGTCGGCGTGGCGGGCAAGGGGGACGATCGAGAGATCGATGCGCTCCAACCCGGAGGTGGGCCCCTGGAAGTACCCGTGGTCGAAGGCCAGCATCACCGTCCGGCCAGAGCCGGGTCGAAAGATGTGCGCCAGCCGGTTGCGCGCGCCCCAGTCGACGCCCCCGGCACCCTTGAGGAAGAATCCGTCGGCCGGCGGGGCGACGTCGGCCCTGAAGTCCTTCTCGGCGGCGATGTCGTGCTCGGGCACGTGGCCCACCTTTCGGTTGTGCTTCCTAGGCTCCGGCGGCGCGCCACAGCGGGCGCAACAGCCCGTCGTCGGAGATGGCCTTCGCTCGGGCGTAGACCTCGCGCCACTCGCCGTAGAGCCGCTGGTAGGCCGCGTGCGCCTCGGGGTCGGGCTCCACGTCGCGCCCAAAACGCGAGACAAGAGCAGCGGCCTCCATGGCGTCGCGGTAGACACCGGCACCGACACCGGCCAGCAGGGCCGCTCCGAGCGCGGTGGACTCCTTGACGACCGGAAGCCGCACCGGCACCCCGAGGACGTCAGCGAGGATCTGCGGCCACAGCTCCCCCTTGGCGGCGCCGCCGGTAAAGAGCACCTCGTCGATCTCTATCCCCGTGACCTCCGCGATGATCTCGAGGTGGCCGCGCGAGACGTAGGCGGCGCCCTCCTCGATCGCGCGGACGCACTCCCGCTTGCCGGACCGCTCCGGGTTGCAGACATCGAACTGCATGAAGGCGGGCGGTCCGTGCACCCAGCGGCTCGCCGCCATCAAGTTGGAGAACAGAGCCAGCACGCCGTGGGACCCTGGCGGGACCTCGGCGGCGCGCCGCTCGAGCAGCGCGTACACGTCCGCTCCGTTGGCCTGCGCCAACTCCTTCTCAGCCTCGCAGAACCCGTCCCGGAACCAGCGCATCACCAGGCCACTCCAGAAGCCGATGCCCTCGATCATCCACTGGCCCGGCACGGCATGGCACAGCGTTCTGAGCCGCGCCTCCGGATCGATCAGCGGCTCGTCCAGCAAGGCCGTGTGCTGCCAGAAGCTGCCGCCCACGACCGTGCAGCGACCGGGCTGCGCCACCCCGATGCCCAGCAGCGCCAGCTGCGTGTCGGCCCCACCGGCCACCACGGGGGTGCCCTGCCTCAGGCCCGTCTCCACCGCCGCCGCCGCTGTCACCTCGCCGACGACTGTGCCTGGCTCCTCCACGCGCGGGAAGACGACGGGATCCAGTCCGCACAACTCCACGATCTCACTCGACCAGCGACGCTCGGCGAGGTCGAACATGCCCGAGCTCGAACCAAGCGAGGCATCGGTGGCGAAGCAGCCGCTGAGCTTGGTGAGGACCCAGTCGCCGAGCATCCCGACGCGCGCGATCTGCGCGAACACTTCCGGCTCGTGGCGAGCTATCCAGCGAAACCGTGCCGGAGCGGTGATCGCCACCCAGTCGCCGGCTTGGCGGTAGATGTCCTCCGCGGCGCCCGAGCGGACGAGCTCCGCTGCTTCCTCGCCCCCGCGCGAGTCGACGTTCGGGCACGCCCAGAGCTCACGGCCGGCGGCGTCAAACAGCACCATGCCCTCGCGCATGCTCGTCGCGGTGACCGCGGTCACCCCCTGTCCGCTGATACCGGCGCGGTCGAGCGCCTCGGTGAGGGTCGCGCAGATCAAGGTCCAGTTGCGCTCGGTGTCGAAAACCTGGGAGCCGGGAGCATCCGGCAGCTCGTGGTGGTCCCACTCGCGCTGGCAGACCGCGAGCTGGTGCCCGTCGGCGTCGAACAGCACCGAGCGGCAGCTGCCGGTGCCCGCGTCGATGGCGAGGAGCAGCGGCGCGCTCACGAGGAGATCGCCTTCAGGTTGATCACGTTGCGCAGCGGGAGCCCGGCGGCGAAACGCTCCACCTCGTCAGCCAGCATCGCGACCCCGCGGGCGAGGGTCTCAGCCGTGGCGCCCCCGACATGGGGCGTGATCACGACGTTGCCGTGGGACAGCAGCGGATGGGGCTCGCGGCCAGGCCGGGCGTGCACCACGTCGAGGGCGGCCCCTCCGACCGGGCCGTCGCGCAACGCCCGCTCGAGCGCCTCCTCGTCCACGAGCGTCTCGCGGGCCATGTTGACGAACAGTGAGCCCGGACGCATCGCCGCGAACTCCGCTGGGCCGAAGAGCGCCTCGTTGTCCGGGCTGGCACGCGCATGCAGCGAGACGAAGTCCGAGCGCGGCACCAGCTCCTGGAGCTCCGCGATCTGCTCGACGCCGGAACATGTGCCGATCTCGACGAACGGGTCGTGCACAAGCACCTCCATGCCGCAAGCCAGGGCGCGTGGGACCACCTGGCGGCCGACCTGCCCGTAGCCGATCACGCCGAGGCTTCGGCCACCCAGCTCGACCCCGGCGAACTCGGCTCCCTCGAAGGTCGAGCCGAAGCGCCCCTGTGCGGCGGCCCGCTGCCCCTCGGGTAGCCGCCGCGCCAGCATGATCATCAACCCGAGCGTCAGCTCGGCGACCGCGGCGGCGTTCTTGCCGGGCGTGTTCACGATCGGGATGCTGCGCGCTGAGGCGGCCTCGACGTCGACGTTCACCGGACCGCCGCGCGCACAGCCCACAAGCCGGAGCACATCCGAGCCGTCGAGGACGGCGTCGGTGACCGGAGCGCCGTGGATCAGCAGGATCTCGGCTCCGTCGAGGTGCTCACGCACTTGCTCAGGCGTGCCGATGTACTCCCGGATCGTGCGCTCAGGCGGGCGGCTCGCAGAGAGCCGCTCGCCTTCGTCGAGCTGCACGTACGAGAGCTCGTGCGCGCCACTCAGCCGCATCAGTCCGCCCTCGAAGACCTCGGTCGTGATGTACGAGTCGCCTACGACGAGGACTCGCACGTCGCCCCCTATGCGGAGGGGTAGACGTAGCTGGGCGTGAGATCAACCGCGTGACCGGTCCCGGACTCGATGATGATCTTCAGCAGCGGCTCGGTGTCCAGGTAGTAGAACTCGATCGTCTCGCCGATTCGCCCTCCCATCAGTGGGTCGGCGCCGATACCGGCGAAGCGCTCCTTGAGCATGTCCGACTCCTCGGGGGTGGGGCGCATACAGGCGATGTGATGGAGTCCCTCGCCACGCTCCTCGAGCCACTCCTTGTAGATGCTCGGTCCCTCGAGCGGCTGCAGCAGCTCGACGACGACCGGCCCGACGTGCGCCTCGGCGCCGATCATCGTGTAGTCGGTCGGCTCACCTCGCAGGTGGGTGTGATGCAGCGCCGGAGGTTCATGCCGGTAGACGCTCCAAGGCCCCCAGCCGAGGGCGGTGTGGTACCGCTCGAGCGCCTGCTCGATGTCACGGACGACGATCGCTATCTGACTGATCGAGAGGGGCTCCGCCGGTGGCTGTCCGCGGGGGTCGTTGGGCACTTGGCTGATACTCTCCGCTAACCTGAGCTAACTTTGGTATGAGCTGAAGCGCGGCCATCCTAACAAGAGATTGTCCGGACAGCAACTCGACACCCTTGACGCGGCAGGCGGTGCTCCGATGCTCACTGCGATTCCCCCCGACAGCGTCGAGCACAGATCCCCCGTCCCTCGGTACTTCCAGCTCGCGGAGCTGATCGAGCATGAGATCACCCACGGGCGCTGGGTGGCCGGTGCGCGGCTCCCCTCCGAGCCCGAGCTCGCCGCGCATTTCGGACTCTCGCGGAGCGTCATCCGGCAGGCGCTCGGTCGCCTGGAGGCCGAGGGTCTCGTGAGCCGCAGGCGCGGCCAGGGCACCTTCGTCCTCGGCACCCAGCCGCGGTCCTGGCTTCTGCAGTCCTCGGAGGGGTTCTTCCAAGAGGAGGCCGGCCGCCTCGATCGTGAGGTCACCTCGACTGTGCTGCGCGCCGAACGCGAAGTCCTTCCCCACTGGGCCGCGGCTCAGCTCGAGCTCGGGGCCGGGACCGAGGGAGTGACGCTTGAGCGCCTGCGCTCGATTGATGGCCTGGTGGCGCTCTATGTAGTGAACCACCTTCCTGCGCGCTACGCCGAGACGGCGCTCGCCGCCGCACGCCCCGGTGCGTCCCTGTACGAGCTGCTCGCCGAGCGCGACGGCGCCCGCGTGGCCGGTGCGCGGCGAAGCGTCGAGGCCGTGGCGGCCAGCGAGCTGCTCGCCAGGCTGCTGGAGGTAGCCCGTGGCACGCCCCTCGTGAGCATCAAGTCGGTGTCGTGGGATCGTAACCTGACGCCGTTCGACTGCTTTCGAGCTTGGCTGCGCACCGACCGCATGCGGATCGACATCCAGGTCGCAGCCACACCGAGCTCGCTGCCGGCCGCGGTACCGAAGGGCGAGGATTGAGCGGGCGGCTCGCCGGCAAGCGCGCGCTGATCACGGGAGCCGGGCGGGGAATCGGTCGGGCGGCCGCCTCCCGCTTCGCACAGGAGGGCGCGCGCGTCGCCCTCGTGGACAGCGACGAGCGGGTGGTGCACGAGGCCGCGCAGGAGGTCGGTGACAACGCGTTGCCGTGCGTGGCGGACGTGCGCGAGGAGGATCAAGTCGCCGCCGCCGCCGCTGAGGCGGTCGCTGCGTTCGGGGGGCTCGACGCGCTCGTCGGCAACGCGGGAGTTCAGCTGGCGGGCGAGGACGCGCCCGCGGACCGCCTCGAGCTCGAGGTCTGGGAGCGCACGCTCGCCATCAACCTCACAGGGATGTTCCTGACCTGCAAGCACGGCATCCGCGCGCTGCTTGCCTCGGGCGGCGGGGCGGTCGTGCTCACAGCCTCGCCGACGGGGCTCTTCGGCTGCGCGCCCGGCTTCGACGCCTACAGCTCGAGCAAGGCTGGCGTCGCCGGGCTAGTGCGAGTTCTCGCTTCCGACTACGCAGCCGAAGGGGTGCGCGTCAACGGGATCGTGCCTGGCTACACGACCACCCCGATGACGAGCTGGGTCGCTTCGGAGGAGCACGCCGACCTTCTCGCCGCCATCCCGCTCGGCCGCCCCGGCCGGCCCGAGGAGGTGGCCAGCGTCATCGCCTTCATGGCCTCCGAGGACGCCTCGTACGTGACCGGCGCGATCTGGGCCGCGGACGGCGGCATGACGGCGATCTAGTCCCGGTGTCCGCGGCGACGCGCCACCAACTCTGGCACGGCGACGCGCAGCCGCCTCCGGAGCCGGTGACGCTTCGGGCGGGGCCGCTCGCCGCCGAGCTCGACGGCGTCGACTTGCGCTACGTGCGGCTTGGGGACGTGGAGCTCGTGCGACGGATCTACGCCGCGGTCCGAGACCGCAACTGGAACACGGTGTCCGGAACGCCGACGCGCATTGACATCGAGGCGTGCGACGAGTCCTTCCGGGTAGTAGTCGCGGTCCGCCACGAGAGCGCGGGCATCGATTTCTCCTGGGAGGCCGAGATCACGGGTACCCCGGAGGGCCGGATCTCATACTCCTTCGGTGGACGCGCGGGACGGGCGCTCGTCTACAACCGCATCGGCTTCTGCGTGCTGCACCCGTTCCGGGAGGCGGCGGGGCGCCGATTTCGGGGACTCGGGCCCGGGGGAGAGGTGCGTGGCGAGTTGCCGCGCATGATCGGGCCCCAGGGCTTCGAGGACGGCGTGTACGTACCGCTGTTTCCCCCGGTCTCGGAGCTCGAGATCGAGCTGGAGTCGGGGGGTCGGGTCCGCTTCGAGTTCGAGGGTGACCTCTTCGAGATGGAGGATCAGCGCAACTGGACGGATGCCTCGTTCAAGAGTTACTGCACGCCGCTGTCGCTCGGCTTTCCGCACGAGCTCGCGGCCGCGGATCGGATCCGCCAGTGCGTGAGGGTGGCGGTCGAAGACGCGGCTAGCTCGCTGAGCGACGACGCGGGTGCCCGGCAGAGGCCGGGAGGATCGGTCGAGCCGCTCCTCGACGTGGGAGGGCCGGTCGGGCGGCGGCTACCGAGCCTCGGCTTGATGCGCGCTGTGAACGGCGCGCCGCTCGGCGGGCGGGAGCTCGAGCTGCTGACCGCACTGCGGCTCGACCACCTGCGCGTCGACGTATGCCTGAGCGAGAGCAACTGGGAGGAGGACCTGGCGCTCGGTCTCGACGAAGCAGACCAGCTCCGCCTGATGCCCGAGCTCGCGCTGTTCGTCGCCCCAGACGACGCGCACGCGCTCGATCGGCTCGCGCCGCGGCTGGCCGACCGGCAGATCGCGCGTGTGCTGGTGGTGCGCGCCGGGGGCGAATCCGCGACCCCCGACGAGACGACCCCGGCGTCGCTCGTCCGCCTCGTGCGCGACCGTCTCGCACCGCGACTCGGCGGGGTACCGATCGCGGGGGGCACCGACATGTACTTCTGCGAGTTGAACCGGACGCGACCCGACGTCGAGGCGATGGACGGGGTCTTCTACTCGATTGTCCCCCAGGTCCACGCCTTCGACGATCTGTCCCTCGTCGAGACACTCGAGGCGCAGGCGGAGACGATCAGGAGCGCCGCGGCGCTCGCCGACGGCCGGCCGGTAATCGTCAGCCCTATCACCTTGCGGCGACGCTTCAACCCGCACGCCACCGCTCCGGAGGCGGAACGCTCGCCCCACGAGCTGCCGGACAGCGTTGACCCGCGCCAGCTGTCGCTCCTGGGTGCAGCGTGGACCGTCGGCAGCGTCAAGCAGCTCGCTGAGGCGGGTGCCGCATCGCTGACCTACTTCGAGACGGTCGGGTGGCGAGGGGTCGTCGAGCGAGAGCAGGGCCCACAGTTGCCGCCCGCCTTCCCGTCCCGTCCGGCGCAGGCGTTTCCCGTATACCACGTGCTCGCCGATTTGGCTGAGCGGCGCCGAGCCGAGCTGCTCGCCTGCGAGACTAGCGATTTGCTCGCGGTAACCGGGCTCGCGCTCCGCACCGACACAGGAACCGCGCTGTTCGTCGCCAACCTAGGCTCCCGGAGCCGCCGCGTGCGGCTCTCCGGGATCGAGGCCCCCCGGCGCATCCGACGCCTGCGCGAGGACACGGCCGAGATGGCCGCCGCGGACCCGCTCGCGTTCCGCGCTGAATACACAGACGCCGCCGGTCGCGGCGCGGTCGAGCTCGCGCCGTTCGAGACGGTGCTCCTCGAGACGTGAGGGTCGCGCTGGTGACCGGCGGTGGCAGTGGGATCGGCGTCGCTGCCTCGGCGCGGTTGCTGGCGCGCGATGGGCACGCCCTCGCGCTGGTCGGTCGGCGCGCCGCGCCCATCCAGGCGCTCGCCGGCGAGATCGAGGCAGGTGGCGGACGAGCGATGGCGATCGAGGGCGACCTCGGTGGCCCCACGACCCCGGCCAGGATCGTCGCTGAGACCGTCCATTCCCTCGGCCGCCTCGACTTACTGGTCAACAACGCGGGCGTCATCGCGACGGGAGCGCTCGAGTCCTTCAGCGCCCAGGAGGTCGGTCGGCACCTCACGGTCAACCTCCGCGCCCCGTTCGTGTTGATCCAGGAGGCGGCACCGCACCTGCGCGACGGCGAGTGGCCGGCGGTGGTGAACATCAGCTCGTCTGTCGGCAGCATCGTGAAGCCCGGCACGTCGCTGTACGGGGTGACGAAGGCCGCCCTCGAGTACCTCACGCGCGCCGCTGCGTACGAGCTCGCAGGCGACGGCATCCGCGTCAACTGCATCGCCCCCGGTCCGGTCGACACGCCGATCCACGCCACCTATGCGACGATCTCGAGGCGACCTACGCGGCCCTTGCCTGGCGGGTCCCTCTGGGCCGCATCGGCGTGCCGGATGATGTCGCTCGCTGGGTGGTTGAGCTCACATGCCGCGAGTCGGCGTGGACCACCGGCAACGTGCTGCACGTGGACGGCGGGCAGGTGCTCGGCCTGCCCGAGCGAGCGGGGAACTAACGCGAATCGAGCTGGACCGGTGAGATGATAGGGCTCGCTTCGAGCTCGGTGCCGACGCTGACGTCGCCCTGGAAGGGTCGTCGGCGCCGTGCCCGGCGCGAGCCGGACCCTCCTCTCCAGGTGAAGCCTCCGTCGGCGCTTGAGTTCCTTGGTGTCGGCGGGGCTTTGCCACCAACAATGTCGGGACACCCGTCGCGACCGAAAAACGATCCGCGAGGCGATCCGCTGTTCAGCGCCGTCCGGTGCGGGCGTCCGTCGGCCGCACGAAAGCTGCCTACCTCTTCCGCAATGTAGATGGCAGTGCCAAGAACTCCCCCTAGCTCCGCTTGGTCAACCAAAGATTCACGGACGAGTCATCTTTTCAGGCCGTGAGGGCAGCGTCCGCGATGCTGGTCTCGAGGGCGCGCTCGAGCTCCCGCCACGGTCGGCCAAGTTGCGTGCGGCGCACGAGGGCCTCCGGTAGCGAGGGGTCGAGCTCGGCGAGCGAGGGGTTGACGATCCGCGTTTAGGTCTTCGTGAAGAAGACGGCGAGCCGCCGGCCCTCGCGCGTCGTAGCGCTGCGAGCGGGGGATGCGGCGGATCAGGCCCTTGCGCCGCAGGCGGCGCAGGTTGTAGGTCATCTGGCGCGAGCCGTAGCCGGGGACGAGGCCGGGGACGAGCCCGCGCAGGGAGCGGTTCGTGAGCCCCTCGAACAGGTGGGCGAAGGCGCAAAGGCACGACAGCACCGCCAACACACGCGGCTCGCCGAAGCGCAGGCCGGGCGCCGGTAGGCCGTCCTCTTTGGACGGCAGCACGACGCGCTCGAGCGTCCGTGCGTCGGGCGCGCAGGAGCACGCCTCAAGCTTGGGCACCGAGCAGGCGCTCGTTGGTCTTCTGTCCGATCTCAAGCAGCGCCTCCCGGTGCCCCCGGGTGAGCCTGCGCCCGACGCCGAAGTCGTAGGAGTCGTTGACGGTCGTCTCGGTGCGCAGCGCCCGGCCCTCCTTGAAGTACTCGGCTTCAGATAGTGCGCCACCGGGCGAACCTACCAGCGCTTGAGGGCCCTAAGCTTCGGCCCCCTTGGACGAGTCGCGACCCGACGAGGAGCGCGGGGTCTCCGATGCCCTCCGCGTAGCGATCGAGCGCACGCTGTCAAGCATCGGCGACACCGGCGTAGCTTCCGCCGCCGATCTCCCGGCGGAGACGCTCGCTCGCGCGGGCGAGCTGCTCGACGAGGTCGCGCGGCGCGGCCACGACGTCGGGGCGGAGATCGCGCGGCTCGGTAAAGGCGCCGCCGGGCGGCTGATCGACGCCGTCGCCGACACCCTGAAGCGCGACCCTAAACCTAAGCCGGAGGGTGAGTGATGGGCCGGCG